>CAZVEZ010000041.1:0-16078 GCA_964626135.1 uncultured Nitrospira sp. | reverse complement strand
ACGTCATGATGACGCCGGACGTGAAGCGAAAACTCAGCCTGGTTTTGAACGACGCATTCATCATCGACCTTCATTGTCTATGCCTGATTCGAACGAAACGGGCGAGACCGGGCGGCATCAGAAGGCTGCCTGACCTATTCCGCAATTCTCACCCGTCACGCAAGTCTCGCGCCTCACGCTCGTCGCGCTGGCTAATACTTGTCTATGATGGCCTTAAGGTCGCTGCCGGTGATGACCTCTCGCTCAAGCAGGACTTTTGCTCCCTCTAGGAGCGCCGGCTTCTTTTCAGCTAATAGCCGTTTCACACGCTCGTATTGTTCATCGATAATCCGGCGTACTTCGCAGTCGATCTCGCGGGCGGTCTCCTCCGAGTAGTCGCCTTTTTCATGAGGCGTCTGGATTTGCATGATGAGCGGCTGCCGCTCACGGTCGAGCGTGACGGCCCCCAACTTGTCGCTCATCCCATAGGACTTGACCATGCTCTTGGCGATGTCCGTGGCCTTGACCATGTCGTTCTGCGCTCCCGTGGAGGCTTCGCCGAAGATCAATTCCTCCGCAATCCGCCCTCCGAACAAGACGGCAATCTTGTTCTCCAACTCCGTCTTGGCCATCAGAAAGCGATCCTCGGTCGGGAGTTGAAGGGTATAACCCAATGCGGCAATCCCGCGAGGGATGATCGAGATCTTCTGGATCGGGTCCGATCCCGGAAACGACAACGCCACCAAAGCGTGGCCTACTTCATGGTGAGCGACTCGCTCTTTCTCCATCTTGTTGAGCACCCGGTTCTTCTTTTCCAATCCGGCGACGACCCGTTCCACCGCTTCCTGCAATTCCGGGAGACCCACCTGCTCCTTATTACGACGCACGGACAGGAGCGTCGCTTCATTGATGATATTGGCGAGATCGGCTCCTGAAAAACCGGGGGTCATCCCGGCGATCACCTCGAGGTCCGCATCGGAGCCCAGAGCCACCCCCTTTGCATGAACGCGCAGGATGGCCAGACGGCCGATCTTATCCGGTCGATCGACCAGCACCTGACGATCGAACCGGCCGGCCCGCAACAATGCAGGGTCCAGAATTTCCGGCCGATTGGTCGCCGCCATCAGGATGACGCCGATGCGGGGATCGAAGCCGTCCATTTCGACCAGTAACTGGTTCAACGTCTGCTCACGCTCCTCATGCGCCATGGGCCCCATCCCGCGGGCTTTCCCGAGCGCGTCCAGTTCATCGATGAAAATAATACAGGGCGCTTTGACCTTGGCCTGATCGAAGAGGTCCCGCACACGGGCCGCCCCGACCCCGACGAACATTTCCACAAACTCAGACCCGCTGATACTGAAAAATGTCACCCCGGCCTCTCCGGCCACGGCGCGGGCCAGAAGCGTCTTGCCGGTTCCCGGAGGACCGACGAGTAAGATCCCTTTCGGAATCTTTCCACCGAGACGCGTGAACTTTTCCGGCGTCTTCAGAAACTCGATCACCTCGCGCAGCTCATCTTTCGCCTCATCCACGCCAGCCACATCCGCAAAGGTGACCTTGATGTCCTGCTCGACGAAGATCTTTGCCTTCGACTTCCCCACCGTCATGAACCCCCCCTGCTGGCCCTGACCGAAGCGCCGGATGGCAAAAATCCAAATGCCGACAAAGATTAGCGCGGGAACGATCCAGGAGAGGAGATCGCGCAAGAACGTACTTTCAATCACACCGGAAAACGTGACGTTGCGTTCGTTGAGTTCCTTGACCAGATCGGGATCTTCCACCCGAACGGTCGTAAATAACTTCTCTTCTTTGGATCCTTCTTCCGCTTTCAGTTTCCCGGTGACTCGCTGCTGGGTGACCGCGACTTCGGCCACTTTACCCGCCGCCACGAGGGTTCTGAATTCGCTGTACGGAAGTTCATCGAGCTTCTGCGTGGATGCGATGAAATCGTGCGTGATCACGATCAAAAAAATCGCCAGAAAAACATACAGGATCGAAAAGGACGTTTTTTTATTCACCGGCATTGCGATATTCTCCTCTCAATATCACGAACCTGGAAGAATGCTGGAACAGACCAGTCTTTCCAATCTCGCGCGCGCAGGGGGACTGCAAAGAAAAGACCCTGCTATGTGGAGTCCTCAGGCCCTGATATTATCGCAGAAGTATTCAGAAATTGGTGAAAAACGGGACGGAGGGAAGGGATGGAGGGGAGTTCTACCACAGCAACCCTGGTTGCCACTGTAGCGTTACGCAACAGAGGCTGTCGCGTGTAGCGGAATTTTCACACACCCCTGCAATGCTGTCACTCACGTTCGCGCAAGCACGACTGCGGCAAACAGAACGGCCGGCGCGAGAGGGGTGACGCCACGCGCTCCCGGGGCATCGCGCACAGCGCTGACGACTTTCATCCTCCTCCCAACACAACATGAAACGTCAAGTCGGCATCGATTCGGCGTACTTTGACTGAAACCTCTTGCCCTGGAGTGGTGCGCTCGATCAAATAATTCTTCAACTGGGCTCCATCGAGAATCTCCGTCTCCTCAATCGCCAGCAAGATGTCATGTTTTTGAATGCCTGCCGCTTTTGCCGGGTCTGCCACCTCTTTTACTGCCATGCGCAATTTGGTCCCGTCCCTCACCGAAGTCATGTGAACCCCCAATTTGGAGAATATGAGCGGCTTGCCTGCGAGAGCTGCGTTCACAATGCGCTCGGCGAGAATTCCCGGAACAGCAAAAGTCATGCGGCTACAATGGGCCTGCGTCTCCTCTTTTTCTGTTTGAATAATGGCGTGAATGATCCCGACGATTTCCCCTTGTGTGTTGAATAATCCACCTCCTGAGTTACCGCTGCAGGCCGAAAGGTCGGCTTGGATGAGGCGGGTCTCGACAGTTTGGAGGAAGGTGTTGGTGTTTCCGAGTCGTCCGAATGCCATGGTGGGGCCCCAGCCGAGCGGATAGCCGACGGTGAAGACCTCCATTCCAGAAAAGACATCTCCGGCAGCGAACGATGTTCCCGCCTGCAGTTTGGAACGATGTGGTTCAGCAACACGGTAGATCACGACATCCATGAATGCGCTGTCACCGACGAGATCAGCAGGAAGCTCATTGAGATCATCGGTGAGGATACGAACGTGTTTCTGGATGATCGTGCCTGTCGAGGGGGTATGCTTTTCCGCGGCGTGCCTTGCAGTCACCACGTAGCCATCTCGCAGGTGGAATCCGGTTCCTCGTACGACGACTTTCCCTGGTTTCTCCGGCGTGCGTTGATCTTGTGTATCCTCCAGGATGCCGACCGTGGCATGTTTTGCGCGCAGAAACGTCTCCTGGCTGAGTGGCGTCGGTTCTGCGTTGAGTGGAAGAGCGAGCATCGTCACGCCGGCCCATGCTGCGAACGCCAACAGCCGCGAGTGAGAAGAAGGGGATAGATTGTCGAAACGCATGGATGATTCTTTCGAAAGAGCCCACGTGCCGGTACAGTATAATCAGACGGAGGTGTTTCTGAAAGGGCAACAGTATCGCCCATCAGATACCTGATCGGCTGCAACCATTGTCCGGCAAGGCGATCGGGTTTATACTGCGACGCGATCTAACCCTATAATATGGAAATCCCGGTTTTGCCCCGATGCGGCATTATTGCGCATGGTCTGCCCTCGCTCTCGTTTTCCTCATCTTCATGGGGAGCCCTCACAACACAGGGGCTGGATCCCCTCCCCTACCGGAACTGGCCCGACATTTGACCGGGATCGCAGAACTGGCCCAGCCGTCACCGGTGGTCACCATCCCCGCCGGCCTGTTTTTCCTCGGCAGCAAACGAGTGGATGACGATCCCTATGGAAACTGGACACAGTTCGACGATACAGAACTGCCTCAACATCAAGTCTGGCTGGATACCTACGAGATCGACCGCGATGAAGTGAGCCTCGGGGAATACCTGGCCTTCTTACAACAGCGGAAGCTCCATCCATCGGACGAACTGCAAAAGCTGATCTGGCACGTCATCACCATCCATTCGGTCTCAGACCAGACCTTGACCCGTTGGCCTGCGCTCTATGTCACGTGGGCCGAGGCCAAAGATCTATGTATGGCAAAGGACACAAGACTTCCGACGGAGGCGGAATGGGAAAAAGCGGCGCGAGGATCGGAGGGCAGCCTATTCCCCTGGGGTGACACCGCTCCTAACCCCACGCTCGCCATGTTCGGACAGCACCATGTCCATGAAATCCCCATTCTCGCGGCTGTGGATTCACATGAGGCAGGCAAAAGCCCCTATGGGCTTCACCATATGGCGGGAAATGCCGCCGAATGGGTAGAGGATTGGTTTGGATTCGACTACTACGCCTACATGCCGGAGCGCAATCCACCGGGCCCGACCAGTGGGCGCTACAAAAGCGTCCGGGGCGGCTCGTGGAAAAGTCACCGGATCATGCTCCGGACGGCGACCCGAGGCGGCGCACCTCCGGATCAACGCTCAGCGACAATCGGATTCCGGTGCGCACAATCATCGATTCCCTCTACCCCCTAACCCGCATTCTTCACGATAACTCGTCGTTCATCGGTCGCTACGGGTTTGGAGCGTCCGCATAGATTGCCGGCCAGATTCCTTTCAGCGGAAAGGAAACCGTGTTCCATGATAAAATTTACCGTCATGCGTCGGACCTGTCTCATATTCTTGATGTCTTGTAGTCTGCTGCTCGCAGGCTTGCCGGTCTGGGCACTGGAGTTTACCGCCGATCAAGTGACAAAGATCGATGGCCGAACGCACAAAGCTATCATCTATTACCGCGACCAGATGTGGCGCATTGAGCACCATGCGACAGGTCCGGTCAACGTGAGCATTGTGCGCAAGGACAAGCAGCTCGTCTGGTTGCTGCTCTCGCGGATGAAACACTTCAAAACCATTCCCTATAGTCCGGAGCATGACCTCAGGGTCACCGAAAAGTTGGAGGGAGAATTATCGCGGGAAGAGATCGGCACGGAAGTACGCGAGGGGCATCCGACGATCCTCTATGAAGTCACGACGAAACAGCGGGAACAGGTCGAGGTCTATTATCAGTGGATCGCGACAGATATCCATTTCCCGATGAAGCTGGCGAGAAAAGATGGGAGCTGGATCGTGGAGTACCAGCATGTGAAGCTGCGGCCGGTTTCAGACTACCTCTTTAACCTGCCGGTTAATTTCCAGCCTCTCGAAGACTTCGACAAACAAGAGGCACCAGAGCAGACCGGGCCTGGCATGTAACCAACCAAGGAGGACCTCACGTGCGAGTTTCTGGATTTATCACGGGAGCTGGTATAGCAGGACTGATGGCGATGGGCGGATTGGTTCACGCATTGGACGTCGCGGACGTTGTCCGGGAATGGACTCCTGAAGGAAAGACGCTCGCTATCGAACGGGTGAAGCTCCCAGCCCACGACGAGATGGTCCTGATTCCGGCCGGTTCGTTTATCATGGGAAGCGACAGGAAGGTGGATCGCAATGCCTATCCGGCGGAGCTCCCTCAACGGACGGTCTTTCTGGACGCCTATGAGATCGACAAGTTCGAAGTGACGACGGTGCAATTTTTGAAGTTTATCCTCGCCAAGGACCTCCCGCCCCTCATCGATTGGCAATATGACGGTGGCAACTTTCAGGAGACCATGGTCAATCATCCTGTGATGCATGTGTCATGGGCCGATGCCGATGCCTACTGCGCCTGGGCCGGCAAACGGCTTCCCACCGAAGCCGAGTGGGAGAAGGCGGCACGCGGGGAGGACGGTCGCATTTATCCCTGGGGAAATCAACCGGCCGGCCTGTCGCGCGCGAACTTCGGACGGACCGGTTTGTCAGGCCCGGTGCGCGATCGTCCCGAACGGCTCTTACTCTATCCACCGATCATTTCCGTAGACAAGTACGACAATTCTCTGAGCCCGTACGGCCTCTTCCAGATGTCCGGTAACGTGGCCGAATGGGTGGCCGACTGGTATGACCCGAAATATTATGCGACTGCGCCGGAGAAGAATCCCAAGGGACCGGAGAAGGGAACGCAGCGGAGCTTCCGTGGCGGCGGCTGGATCGACAGCTCCCCGAGCGTGCGGGCCGCGCAACGCAACGGGACTTCCTCCAACACCAAGATGAACTGGATGGGCTTCCGCTGCGCGAGAGACGTAAAGGATTCCGCGGAGTCACAGGAAGCGCAGCCAGAGCGGACGACCTTGCGTGAGCCATAGAACTGAGGATCTTCTACCGGGACCGCTCCGCGGACTGAGTCTTTTCCCGTTGCATCGTTACTACTTCAGTGCCGCATCGGCTGCGCAGCGAAAGCCTGTGGACTCATTACGAATCGTCGGATCGCTGTCCACGCGGGTAAAAATGCGGACCGTGGGAGTCTCGTTCTGCCATCCTGCGCCCCGAATGACTTTCTTCGTGCCGGTGTCAGGACCTTTGGGATTCTTCTCCGGGCTCTTTTCATAGTACCGGGCGTCGTACCAGTCATTGACCCATTCCCACACGTTGCCGGCCATGTCGTAGGCGCCGAACGGGCTTTTACCCGCTTCATAGCTCCCGACGGGCATGAGGGTCTTCTCACCGATCCACCGTTGATTGAAATTCAGGTGTTTGCTTGTCGGTTCGACATTGCCCCAGGGGAACCGTCGATCGGCCGTTCCCTTTGCCGCCTTTTCCCATTCGGCTTCGGTCGGGAGACGCTTCCCTGCCCACGCACAATAGGCCTCGGCGTCAAACCAATCCACATTGATCACGGGCCGGTCGGTCAGTGATTCAGCGATAGTGTCCCCCTGCCAGAGATTCCGCGCCGGATTCTTCGAGTTCTGTGGGATACGATGGCCTGTGGCTTTGACGAACTTCAGATAGAGGCCGTTCGTCACTTCGAATTTGTCGATCAGGAATGTGTCGACAAATACTTCATGGCGCGGATATTCATCACGTCCGCCATCCCGGTCTCCTTGCGGGACACCCATCGGAAACGAGCCGGCCGGGACCACGACCATTGGCGCGCCGTCTATGCCCACCGGTTGGGTGAACGGAGCCTGAGGCGGTTGGTCTGCCGCCAAGAGCGGGGACCAGTTGAACAGAAAACAGAGCACTGTCGAAACACACAATTGCCGGGCAGACATCAGGGTGGACTCCTTTTTCAAAACCGGAAACATGAGAATCGTACCATAGCCGGAAAGATAGACGCAGCCACCGGCATGATCCAGGCGGCTCGGGCTTCTTCCGGCTTCAAAAAATTATTTCGACAAGCGCAATCTTCCTACTGAGCCTAGTTTACTCTTGCCGAAACACATGAAGTGAAAAGGCCTGTCCTCGCCTACTTCTTCAGTGCCAATATATGAAGCAGCGCTCCTGCCGCTGTTGCCCGCACGGCCTCATTCGTGTCGTGGAGGGCTTCTTTCAAGAGGGGAACAAGCTCACGATCCCCAATATGCCCGAGCGATCGAAGCGCCACAATCTTGGGTCCGGGAAGCGGATCAGCCGTCAAACCGGCTAACAAAGAGATCGCTCCTGACGCATTGGCCTTGGTGGCCTTTCCAAGGGCATAGGCCACAGATGCGCGCATAGCCGTATCGTTCTGTTGAGCCAGCGATTGTGCAGTGGCCGCCACCGTGGAGTAGGGCTGGCCAAGCTGAAGCAAAGCAGAAATCGCAGAGGCGCGAACGGTAAAGTTGCTGTCGCTGAGCGCCTGCGTGAGCGCTGGAACCGATTCCGGTCCTCCCAGATCCACGAGCCCACCAGCCGCTGATTCTCGGACAGCAGGCACGGGATCCTTTAGTAGCTGCTCGATCTGTCCCCGCGCCTCTTTTCGCCCAAGATGTCCCAGCCCCCTGGCCGCAGCACCGCGGACAGAAGGCTGCTTGTACGTCAACGACTCCATCATGATTGGGGCGCCACGCTGGTCTTTCAATTCGGCGATCGTGCGAATCGCCTCGGCTCGGTCCTCAGGATTGGGCGTCTCTGCTGCCCGCTGCAATTGTGCCCAGACCTCCTTCTTGCCGAGCCTGATCAACGCGCCATAGGCTGCGATACGGACCATGCTCAGTTCGTCCTTCGTCGCTGGTTCGACTAACGAAATGACTCCTGGATCTCCGGTTCGTCCGAGCACTTTCACTGCGCGCGCCTTCACCAACCCTGCTTGATCCTCAATCGCCACGCGCAATCTTGCTGATTTTCTCCCTGCCTCGGATCGGCCGAGTCCTTCGACAGCCAGAACACGGACCGGCCCGGACCCATCGCTCAAGCCATCCTCAAAATAAGAGACGACTTCATCCGAATTCACTTCCTTAAGCGCCGTATAGGCCGCTCCGCGCATTTGCTCGCGCATGTCCTTTACCATGACAACGATGAACCCCAGTGCCACTTCTCGGAGGAGTGGTACTTCATCTTGCTTCAGGATAAGTTCTAGCTTCTCGTACTCTCGGAGTGCGTCCTGGGGGTTACCAAGCTTGAGGTAGGTTCGGATCGTGAGGCGGTGAACCTCTGGAGAGGCACCCTGCTCCTTCTCCAGCTTGGCTAGCCGCTCAAGCACTTGTTCGTACTGGTGTTTGCTGAACGCCTCTTGCACATCCTTGGGCACCGATGAGGTGTTCCCAGCAGCCAGTGGCACCTCGCCTGCTCCACTCCACAGATAGATCAAGGTCACCGCAGCAGTGGCCAACAGCTTCCAGCGATACGAACAGCTGTGCATGAATAGTTCTCGCATCGACTTTCTACCCTCGCCCTTGCGGCACAGGCCGCGGTATGCGTTTCATGTACCCTGGTGGCTCCTCAAAATAATAGGCCGGCTGAGTCGATAGTCTGAACCGTTCATACTCAAACGCCCACTCTCGATCCCGGCTAACACGTTTCAAGACCACTCCTGTGTCCAGATCTACCCATTCGTACAATCGCTCGACTCGACCATGATGGTCCGTCTGAACTTCAACAAGCCGGGTGGGGGGCGCGAATCGTGAGCAGATCATCGAAATCCAGCCTGTCATTCGCCGCTGTATAAGACAGTAACCCTTCCTGCCCCAGATACAACACGAGCCCAAAGCAGAGTCCCCGCGTGCAGGCCTTCTTACCTGCAACAAAAAACATATGAGGCTCAGTGTTGATACTCTACGAGCGGCTGGATGTCGACCGAGTATCCCAGCGTATCGGGACCGAAGCGGGGATTATCCATCACCTTGAATGCAGAGCGGTTTCCTTTTGGAGCGAGGAGAGAGAGATGCTCGACCAACTGACCGCCGGGTTGGACCGTAACCGTCTTCGAGACCCCGGGGCCGGTCTGAGGATGCCACACCACCAACTGATAGGTGCCGGGTGGAATATTCTCTATCGTGAACGCTCCATTCTCATCGGTCAGGGTGTAGTAGGGATTGTTCACCGCCATCGCCCAACTTTCCATGTAGGCGTGGAAGCCGCATTGCATGTAGAACGTCCGCCGCCCTCTGTTCAAATAAAGCGGCCCGACCAACGACTTGCCCGGCGCATGGTTGTGCATCGCATGAATGTCGCCTCGATGATGCTGGTGATTCATGACCAAGGGCGTATTGAACAACACACGTGCGCCGGCTTCGATTGAGGTCTCATAGCCTTGGATATCGTGCATGACCGGATCCATATTGATGACTTCCACCGCATGGCCGTTTCGCACAACGGTCATGAAGGGGATAAACTGACAATCTCGCGCTTCGATCAGAGGGACGGACAACTCAAACGGTTTGCCGGCCTCAACGCCTTCTAACAATACAATGGCATTTTTCAACCCGCCCTGTTGACTCACCACGAAATCACGAAGAAGTCGCCACCCCCGTCCGTTGGAAATACGCCCACAGTAGGCTGGATCGGGAAACGTAATGAGATTAAACCCTTTCGATTCAGGCACCGCTCCATCAAGCCTGATCGTACCTTCGACCGTCCCGCCGTGCCGCACCTCAATGACCTCGTATGCCCATACGGGAAACGCCCAGGCTAGTGCGAACGCCACGGCAACCACCACACCGTTCTTATTTCGTCGGATCATGTTTACCCTTTCATCCTTCGCCTGCACTGATGAATCATTGAAGGGTTTACTGTGCATTATTTCATGACTTCTGGAGTTCAAAGATCGACTTGATCTCGGTGGCTGTCGGTGCCGATATTGCCCTTATGGTGCGGATGCATGGGCAACAGTGCGTGACACAATACCCGAGAACCGAGATGAGAGGCGGTTCAGAGCTATCACGTCAACATCGTATCAAATGTATCTCCCAAAGAAAAAGGGGGAAGCTCTTGGCCTCCCCCTTCTCCTGTGATCCACTATAATCCTGCAAATAGCAGGATGCTCGATCTTACTGTGCTGCGACTGGAATGACCTGCCCCGGTTGTTCAGCCGAAGCGCTCTTTACCCCAACACCGGCTCCGTGCAAGGGCAGCAGACGCGTATCACCTGACGGCAACACACGCACATAGCCCCATTGCCCGGATTGAGAGTATGGCAACCGTTGGTTGCTCCAGACGTAGTCGCCAGGCAGACGGGACGGTCCGCCTGCCGAAGGCAGGAATGCATCAAGCACTTCCGAACCGGAGAACTCAACCACACTGATGTGGTCTGCGCCGCGCATAAATGGCTCGATCGGCCACTCATGCATTTCGACGCTGAACATCCCGTTCTGCTCATTGCTCGCCCCAATCACATGGATACGCACCGCATCGCCTGTATGCGCTTCGATAAGCGGGGTGGTGGGATCCTCTGGTTTGTCCGCCTTGCAAGGCTGGAACATTTTCCCTAGCGAGCAACCCTCCTCTTCGCGATGCCTATAGGGCTCCGAGCGATAGTTGACACCGGTCAAACCAGCCACGTTCTGCACATAAGGCATAAAACTCGTGCCGATGATGTTGTCTTCGTCCTGGAAGAATAAAGCAACATCGCGATAGTTCGGCCGCATTTCGTTCCCTGGTACCGAACGGTCGATGATCACGTCGGCAGCCCACGCGTTCTTGTTGGTGAGATCGGCGCCGGTCTTCGGATCCCGATATTTGGACCCTTTCGGACCGACCACGACAGCTCCAAACAAACCGTTGCGTGGATTTGTCATGACATTGCCCCAATCCCACACCAGCGAGGTCGTTTCACCGATGAACGGATCCGCGTAGTATGTATAGACCCGTTCGGCGCCAGGATTAATTGTCTGATCGCCCTGGTTGATGCCGATGTTGGCGCCCATGGAATCTTTCGGATCAAAGGCCAACCCGATCGCAGAGAAGGACGCCTTACTCGCCTTCATCTTGTTCTTCAGGTTCACCTTTACACAATCGCCGACGTTCACTCGAAGCGTAAGCGGCATCGGGTGAGCGCCGCTCGCAACTTTCACGATATCTTCTTCCAAGGCATAGATCTTCGCCTCTGGGTTGCTCACTTGGATTGTCCGTTCGAAATCTACCTCAATGGAATCCGGCGCCTTGGCATTGAACTTCATGCCCGGATAATCAATGGCCACGACGTTGAAGCTCTTCACCGGCGCCTCAGCCGGGCAGACCGGTAATGCCTTGGGAATCTCTCCCTTGAGCGAGAACCCTGCGGGCAACTTCTTCAGATCGGCCTGCTCTTTGTCATAGACACGAATGATGCCCCAGGCGCCCTCGGAGAATTTCGAGGAACGGCCGTTGAAGTGAATGTAGTCACCCGCTTGCAGCCGTGGTCCACCTGCTTGCGGCACGACAAGATCGTAGCGCTCCGCAATTCCAATATGCATCGAATTCTTCCGATTCGCATCTCCGGCATACCGTTCGCTCAAGAATGTATGCCCTGAGATCGTCCAGGTCATCGTCTCGTTCATCAGCGTATGCAGGAGACGGAATACCATCGTATCTCCCGTATAGGCGCGCAGCAACGGCGTATAGGGATCGCCATGAATCTGGCTGTTGAACGCCTGCGACACATCGGGATTGGTCGCTAACCGCTGGGCGATCGGACCGGCCCTGAAGTTCAAGCCGCTCCCGGTCGTGTGGGTCCCGCCGTTCAGGAACGGCATCGGCGTCATGTACAGCTTCTCCGGCATCATGAAAGACACGGTCTTTCCCGCTTCGAGCGCCACTTCAATCGGCTGCCCCGGCGGATTGCCCGCGGTCACGATATTGACTGTGTGCGGCACGGTATCGTGCACTTGCACCATCAATTCACGGAAGCTGTTGTTCACCCCATGACCGACCGGCTCGACCGTGCGAATGTCTGCGACCGGACCGCTCCGGATCGCTTTTCCGGTCTTCGGATCGTGATAGGTCGACCCAACCGGCTCTGCGATGAAGGTTCCGAACCCGCCATGCGGCCATGTGGTCGCGCCGAACGCGTGATCGTGCCAGAACACGGTTCCCACGTCCGCATCGACCCAGAACCGCTGCCGGACGAACTCCACGGTCACGATGTCGTTCGCCGGATGATCGCTCTTCAACTTTTTGGTTAAGGTGATCGTGTTGCCTTTGATCTCCTTGATCCGAGCTATTTCATTGCCCTTGACGTTATCGGCGCCGACCAGAATCAACGTGCCGACATGGTACTGACCCGCGTTCTTTACCGTAAGCGAGGCCGCGCCTTTTTTCACCGGGGCAGTCAGCACCGTGTTCATCGGAAGCGGCAAGCCTTTCTTGTTCTTTTTTTCCAACATCGTGAACGGCCTGACCGACTGTTCGTAGGAGAAGCCGGTGATCACACCGTCCGATGCTTGGTTATCGAACTGGAGAAAATGCCAGTGCGTGTTGATCTTCGATGACTGAAAGTTCGTGTAATCATCGTCATCCCATTCGCTGGTCAAGGTCCAATCGACGCAATCGTAAATGTTGCCCCTCACGACCAACGGATACTTCAGATCGTCGTTTGCCCTGACCGCCGCCTCTTCTTCATGGAGCACATAGATCAATCCGTTCGGATCGATCACCGGAGGCTCCTTCCCTTGCGCCTTGGCGATCTTAATCGGCAACTTGATGAAGTGAACATTGAAGTCCTTCCTTCCTGCATTCTCAGGGCAGAGACTCCACACACCGTTCTCTCCGGGCTTCGCCTGGTCATTGCTCTCATCCCCATTCGCGTCCCGGCGGATCATCTCCAACCACGGGGCGCCGGAATGGTTCGGAGAGAACATAACGCGCTTGCCGAAGTGGGGGGTCAGGTGAGGCCAGGCCACCTTGCCAGTCCTCGCCTCAAACATGATCGGATGCCGCTTACCGGGATGAGTGGACTTATATTTGGGATTGTCGATCGTACTCTCTTTTTCGCTCATGGCACGATTGCCGTCCCAAGCCCAATCCAATACCGTGGCATCATAGGAAATAATCTGGCCCTTCTCATCGTCCTTGTGGCCAGGCTTTCCCATGGTGGGCATCTGCATCGCCACCCAATCCTTAATGGTAACGATAGCAGGGTTACTGTTCCAGTTGCTCTTGCCCTTGTCGATAATAGTGAATTGTTTCCCGAACCAATCGACGGTCTGACCGACCAACTTGTCCGACGAGATCGGAGCCTTGATCCGGCCTTTGCGATCCGGCAACTCACGCAGATCCGGCATGATGTCGTTTCTGAAATCTCCCTGCTGGATCGTATTATACACACGCCAATAGCCCCACATGCCCGCCACGTAATGGTGCGCAACGTGGCAGTGGAAGAGGAAGTCGCCGGCCAATTGCTGGCAGAGACCTGAGCCGCACTCAGTCTCAAGGTCGAGCGCTTCGGAAGGACCGATGACCTCGACGTCAACCCGGTCGGTCTTGGTGCGGATCACAGGATACTTCACCGGCCCATTGACCGCAGTGGCCCAGAGGTTCATGTCATCGATGGCTCGAGCGCTCCGTGGCCATCTGATCGTACCTCCATGGGGATGGTGGCTGTGAAATACTTCCGACCCTCCATGGACCAGGCGGAACTTGGCTGGATCACCAAGATAGGACCGTGGAATCGTCGGAGAGGGATCACCGAACGTATAAGAACTGTACCCCATCGACTCGTCTTCGAATCCGAAATACTCGTGCTGCACATGCATGTTATTGATACCGAACGGCTCGCTTCGGTAGTTGATCGCCCGGCCCCCCGGACGATACGAGTCGGTCAGCGGATCACGCTGCGGGAGAAAATCTCCCTTCTTGTTGAGCGGGCGGAACGCTTCGTCGCCGACTTCATGATAATAGAGCACGAATTCACGGAAGTCAGGACCGGTCCCGTTCTTGATCATGACCTGCCAGCCGCTAGTGGCAGGGGTCGCATCCCCGTTGCCGAGCGGCTCCCAGTAGGATGAACCGCGGGGTTCGACTACGAAGGATCCGAACATTCCCATCACTGTCAGTTCGCGATCCTGGCTATAGGTATGAAATTGGCGAACACCTTCCTGTGTATTCGGGTGGATGTACCACTCGAACTCGCCAGTCTTCTTTTCCTCGACGACAGTATCCGGGTTCGTCGTCGTCGCCGCCGCTCCGGTGGCGCTCACGACCATGCTCGACCCATGGATATGCAAACTGACCGGTCCACTGCCCTCTTCCAGCTTGTTGGAGAGCTTGATCTTGACGCAATCACCTTGGTTGCCACGGATCGTCAACGGCTGAATCCACTGGGCCTGCACGCCAGGAATCACTGCGCCTGGATCGAACCCTTCCTTCTCGCGCGCTTCCCTGTTCTTGGTTTCTTCTGCGCGCACCTTATCCAGATTTTCATCCAGCACATACATGTAGCCAGGATAGAAGTCGAGCCACGTATTCAGTGTGATCTCAACATTGATTGCGGATACATTGTACTGCTTCACCGGGGCCGTGGCGGGACACTTCCCGCCGCCTGTCAGCGCCACCGGTTCCACGCGAGGATCGGACACGAGGAGCATATCCTGTCCGCCGGCTCCATACTGGTGCATCATGGAAGACGTGTTATACATCCCGGTATTGACGCCCTGCATCTGGGGATCCTGGGCCATATGATCCATGATCCGATGATGCTGCATTTCAACCATCGCAGCGCGTTCGGACCTGCCGCCCATTGCATCTTCGACAATCGTCTGCCCCTTGAGTTTTTCCGCCCAACCAGGCAGCTGCTGATGGTTCATCGTGATGTGCTGCGATGCCGGCTTCTCTGCCCGTGAGACATCCTCAGCGGATGCGAGCGGGGCTCCAAGCAGGGCTACAGCCACCATCGCGCCGAGCACGCGGGCAGGCACATAACCCCTTTGCTTATGAATAAACATGGACCAGCCTCCTTGAGATGGTAAGTAACACAGCCAAGCAAACTTGCGCAAAATTTACAGACCGAAGAAATAAACTACGATCGCTCCCACCGCCCTCAACACGAACGGGGTAATTATCGTAACAAAAAATTATTCAAACGATACTGGACTTGCGCATAAGCTGTCAATCCCTCCGTGATCCCCCTCAACTTCCGACAGGACTCGAGTTTTCTCTCAAGCGCAATGTCGTTGTGCCAGAGAATTTCCATAGCCTATGATTGCGTTCCATGAGGCAAACTTGATACAGAAGAGGCGTATCCATCACCTGAAGAACTGGTTCGTTATTTCCTCATCGCGAAGGCTCGCATCCGTGTTTACCATCGTTGTACGGTTGACTCGAACAAGGCCTGTTTCTTCTCTCATCGCGGGGCCCCTGCTTGTCCTGATCCTCATGAGCGTCGCCCCAGCTTCACTCGATGGGGCTCAAGGAGGCAAGACGGAGGTGTTTCCTGTACAAAAGGCCGCACCAGCGGTGGTCTTCATCGATACGCTCGGAAGCGAAGCGGAGTTACGGGGTCAATTGCGAAACAAGAACGGAGTGTCTGAACTTGATTCGTCTACTTCAGGAACCCGCTTCTCGGTTGCGCCAACCGGGAGTTATGGGTTTATTACACCAAAACTCCTGGGGTTGGCCTTGATCACGCAGAGTCCCGATCTTCCGTTGGAACTGATGCCCTCCGCTTCCAATGCCTTCGAGATCCACAAGCTTGCCGATGGCAGCGGCATGTTGGTCGGATTTGTTGAAGCAAACCTCAAGCCTCAGTTGATGCCAAGTCAGCGGCCAAAAAATATCCGGATCGGGCTCTATTCTAATCCCTCGGACAAGGCCCCGCACATCGTCGCAGTGCCCTTGGTTAAATTGCTTGTCGATCGGATGCCGATCC
>CAZVEZ010000040.1:0-16195 GCA_964626135.1 uncultured Nitrospira sp. | reverse complement strand
TGGTCTCGTTGAGGTTGATCATCCTTGAATTTCCACAGCCGCTTGAAAATAGCCGTCATTTCTTTCTTATGCGTCACGGCGAGATCGTAGGCCGGCGTCTTGGCCTGCGTATCCGTCACGCCGCAGAACGCATCTCTGAGCGCGTGAAACTGATTGTGCAAGTCGTCGAAGGCGGGATCGACGCCTGTGCCGCCCTTTGCCCTACCTGCCGAGACGTCCATCATGTTCGTCAGGTTGATCATCGTTTCGACGCCGCTGGACCCTTTGGCCTGTGTCGCATAGTCGGCTGCGCGAGGATAAAAGAGATAGCTGCAGCCGCTGAGACTCGTCAGCGCGAGCGCCAATACGAGCCACCCAATCGTTCGTTGCATGAGAACCCCCTTTGATAAAGGTGATGATCACGTAGTCAAGCACGTTGTGTGAATCAGGTCAATGCGCCGGGAGACGCTCGTGTGTCCTCGGCTGAGCCGCACGGAAATTCTCCCGCGTGAATCACGGTTTCCGTTGATACGTGATCTCGAGCACTTTCATTTCCTTGCCGCCGTGGTGAGTCCCGTACATGTCGAACGTCTGAGTATTGTCGTCGACGATCTTCCAGACCGCACGATGCGACATCCGGCCGCCGCCCGGTTCAGGGTGCGAGCCTTTCAGCGTGATGGTCTTGCCGTCGGCGCTCGCTGTGCCTTCCATCATGAAGATCCCGGTGCCCATCGTATCCATCCACGCCGTCGCATACTTCTTGGTCATGTTGTCGTACGCGTCGATACCGACTCCTGAGAAAGATTGCCCCATCATCTGGCCGTTGAATTCCTGGTAGAGAAAGCGTCCGTCCAGCAACATTTTCATTTCTGCGGTGCCGGCTGATTCCGTCGGAGGTTTGTCCGGCTCCATCCATTCCTTGGTGGAAGTTGTCCAACTACCGGCCAGGCTTGCAAATAACTTGTGCGGTTCACCGGGCGTGGCCAGTTGTTTGTACAGCTCCATCATGGCCTGCGGGTCCATCTGTTTTTCCGACTTCTTGTCTTTGGCTAGGGCGGTGGAGACGGTTAGCGCAACGCATAACGTTGCGACGGCGAGAGTAATGATACGCATGGTTTCCTCCTTGTGTATGAACGAGCGATGAGTGTGGTGCGCTGAAAACATGTCCGGTTATCGCCTACGTTAGGGTCGTATCGGGAGACGCGCGCGCAGGCGCTCCTCTTGCTTTCTGAGTTCCGGCGTACACTCGGCGCCGAAGTCCTCCGCTTCGAAGACTTGGCGAATTCCGATCTCACCGCCCTCGTGATGAGGATTGGGACAACGCGTGACCCATTCGACGGCTTCTTCCTTCGCCTGCACTTGCCACAGCCAGAAGCCGGCGATCAGTTCCTTGGTTTCGGCAAAGGGCCCGTCTGTCACCGTGCGCGTGTTTCCTGAGAATGTCACACGCGCGCCCTTCGAACTTGGGTGGAGTCCGTCGCCCGCAAGCAGTACACCGGCTTGTACCAGCGCTTCATTGAACTGGCCCATTTCAGTCAGGAGTTGCTCGCTCGGCATCACACCCGCTTCCGAGTCCTTCGTGGCTTTGACGATAATCATGAATCGCATGACGACATCTCTTTCTTGTCTAATGATTCCGGTCTCGGTCCCTGGAAGACTCAACCGGTGGAACCTGGATTCTACCCCTTAGTCGAACGACAGGCCGCAAATCGACATTGACGGAAAGCCTCCTGAGTTTCCTGTAAGGCCCAAGTGTTTCACACTATATTCATCCGGGCGCATCTCCAAGACGTCTCAATCAAGACGCAATCGCCGACGATGGGACAGCACCACATTCGTGTGGAGACGAGCTTGTCGGTCCATCGGATCAGCCTGCCGTTGTCTGGAATGGAGAACAGTGAGAAGGAAAGACGATCCCAAATCAACAGATTGGGGGGCGCATGTGTGCTTACTATTTTCCGCGTCGTTGATCCGGCGAAGTACTTGACCGTGAGTCCGTGATTTGTTCGACGAGAGGTTTCGTACAGCATCCCGTCGCCACCAGTTCAGCGCCATCCTGCCACATTCGGTTCAAGAGAACCTTCTCGAATTGTTCATCCCTTTGCTCCCTCGAGAAGCGGCGTGTCATGTTCAATTTCTTCGTACGCAGGGGTTGGTTGGTGCCGGGCGGCGATCAACGAGTAGAACACCGGCACAACGAAAAGCGTGAAGACCGTGCCAACGGTCATGCCGGTCACCAGCACCATGCCGATGCTGTTGCGGGCAGCGGCGCCCGGTCCCGACGCCAGCACCAGAGGGAGATGCCCGAAGACGGTGGCCGCCGAGGTCATCAGCACCGGCCGCAGCCGCGTCAACGATGCCTCACGCAATGCAGCGGCCTTCGAGAGGCCGCGCGCCTGCAGCGTGTTGGCGAATTCCACGATGAGGATGCCGTTCTTTGCGATCAGCCCGACCAGTGTGATCAGTCCGACCTGAGAGTAGATGTTGATCGTGGTCAGGTCCAGGAAACTGAATATGAGCGCGCCGGAAATCGCGAGCGGGACCGAGCCGACCAGGACGATCAACGGGTCACGAAAGCTCTGGAACTGCGCTGCGAGAACCAGATAGATGAGAACAACGGCGAATCCGAGCGTCACGACGAGCGCAGATCCCTCGTGACGGATCTGTCGTGACTCGCCCGCGTAGTCGATGGCGACATCGGATCCGCTTGCCGCAGCGGCTGCGGTTTCAAGCACGCGCAACCCTTCTTCTTTGGTGATGCCCGGCCTGACGCCGCCGAAGATTCGCACCGCGTTGCGCTGCTGGAAGCGGTTCAGCGTGCGCGGCGCGGTGCTCGTTTCGATGTGCGTAAACGTCGAGACCGGCACAAGCTGGCCGCTCGGGGTCTTGATCTTGAGATCGAGGAGCGGATCGACCGTCGCGCGGTCTTTGTCGCCGATTTGCGGGATGACTTTGTAACTGCGGTCGAAATAGTTGAACCGGTTGACATATGCGCCGCCGAGGAGTGTGCCGAGTTCACGACCGACCCCCGCCAAGTCGAGCCCTAAGTCGGCGAGACGCTCACGGTCCAACACGACACGCGCCTCAGGGAGGTCGATCTTGAGATCGGTGTCCACATACAAGAACTTGCCGCTTTGCCAACCGGATCCGAGCACGGCGCCGACCGTTTCGAGCATCTGCTCGGGCGACACGTCGTTCTGCAGCACAAGTTCGACGTCATACTGGCCGGGAGTGGGTAGCGGCGGATCCAAGCGCGGGAACACGCGCAAGCCCGGGACCTGAGATACCGCGCCGAATACCTCGCCATACATCTCCTCGGTCGAGCGCGCCCGTTCGTGCCAGTCCTTTGCGACCAGGCCTCCAAATCCGCCCCATGCCGCGGTCAACGACCAGGTGAATTCCGTCTCAGGAAAAGACGTGATGGTCTGGACGACCTGCAAATGCTCGCGGTTGGTGGCGGCTACTGTGGAGTCCGGCGACGCTTCGAAAAACAAGCTGATATGGTTTTGATCCTCAACGGGAGCGAGTTCTTGCCGCGAAAACATGTACAACGGCCACACTGAAACCATGATGAGCAGTGAAGCGGCCACGACCGCCCAGGGCATCTCCAGTGCCCTGTCGAGCAGCCAGGCGTAGACACGGCGCACCTCTTCGAACCGTCTGTTGACAAAGGCAGTCATGCGGCCTTCCTTGCCCTGAGGATGTACGAACCGCGAACTCATGACCGGCGACAGCGTCACCGCCACGATCCCCGACAGCACCACCGCTACGGCAAGTGTGATCGCGAACTCCAGGAACAGCGAGCCGGTCAAGCCGCCCTGGAAACCGATCGGCGTGTAGACCGCAGCGAGCGTGATGGTCATGGCAATGATCGGACCGATCAGCTCGCGTGCGCCGGCCAGCGCCGCTTCGATCCTGGATTTGCCCAGACGCACATGCCGCTCGACGTTCTCCACGACGACGATCGCGTCGTCCACGACCAGACCGACCGACAGCACGATCGCGAGCAGCGTCAAGAGATTGAGGCTGAAACCGAACGCGAACATGAACGTTGCCGCGCCGACCAGCGACACCGGCATCGCGACGAGGGGCACCAGCGCGGTGCGCACCGAGCCCATGAAGAGAAACACGACCAGCGCGACGATCAGGATCGTTTCCGATAGCGTCTTGCTGATTTCTGTCAGCGCATTCCGCATGAACATCGTGCCGTCCCAGACCAGCTGCATATCGATGTCCTTCGGCAGCGTCGGCCGGATACGCTCCATCTCATCGCGCAGCCGATGCGCGACATCGATCTCGTTCGAGCCGATCAGCGCCCAGATCCCAAGATAGACACCTTCTTTCCCGTTGTACTTCGCGATCATGTCGGCTTCTTCGGCCCCATGCTCGACCTGGGCCACGTCTTTCAGCCGCACGATCGCGCCTCCCCGATCGGCGACGATCAGGTTTTCGAACTCTCCGGCTGAGCGCAGGTCGGTATTCGCCAGCAAGTTGATCTGCACGAGGTTGCCCTTCGTTCGACCGACGGCCGCCAGGAAGTTGTTGCGCTTGAGGGCTGCCTGTACGTCTCCGGGCGAGAGGTTGAGCGCGGCAAGGCGATCAGGGTCGATCCAGATTCGCATGGCGACCTGGCGGCCGCCCTCGAAGGTGACCCGCTGGACACCGGGCAACGTCGAGAGTTGGGGCTGCAGCGTGCGCAACAGCCAATCCGTGACAGCCGGCACACTGCGTTCGGTGGAGGCAAAGCTGAGATAGAAGGATGCATAGGGGCGATCGGCTCGTTGCACTTCGATCGCGGGCGGCTCGGCTTCCGCCGGCAGCTCGGATCGTACCTGTTGGAGCCGCGCTGTGACCTCGGCCAGGGCCGCCGTGCTGCTGTGGTTCAGCTTCAAGTGTACTGTGACGGTACTGACACCGGCTCGGCTGGTCGATTCCACATAGTCGACACCGCCGATCGCGGCGACGACCCGCTCGATCGGCGTGCTGAGGAAACCGCGGACGGTTTCGGCGCTGGCGCCGTAGTAGACTGTCGTGATGATCACGGACGAGCTTTCGATCTTTGGATATTGCTGCAATGGCAGGGCCGTCAGCGCCCGCCATCCCGCGAGCAGGATCACGAGATTCACGACGACCGCCAGCACCGGATGTTTGATGAAGATGTCGGTGAACGAGCGCATGTGGATGTCCTTCTCCTATCGTTCCGGTTCCCTCAGTGTTCGCCGACGATCACCTGACCCGATCTGCTCCCGTCCTCGGGGCTGCCGGAGATCATGACCAGAACGGCTTCTCGCAGTTTGAAGGACCCCGAGACCGCCACTTGTTCGCCGGCAGACAGCCCGGCATGAATCACGACCTCGTCGCCGAGCATCGCGCCGCTCTCGACCGGCCGCACGTGAGCACGTGTCTTGCCGCTCTTGTCCAACTCGATCACGAACACCTGATCGCCGCCCGGACCCTTCCGCAGAGCACTCGCCGGAATGGCAACCGCCTTGCGTGGGGAGGCGACCGGCACTCGAACACGCACCGAAGCGCCGGGAGACGGCGCGTCGGCCACGCCATCAATTCTCGCGCGCACAGTGGCGTTGCGTGTCGTGGGATCGATACGCGCGTCCACCGCAACGATTCGAGCTGAGATCGGAGACGATTGGCCGCCGGCGGATACCTCGACGCTGTCGCCTTCCCGCAGGCCGGCGGCGACCTGTTGCGCGACGGTGAAGTCCACATGCACAGCGTCGTCGATACCCTGAAGCGTCGTGAGTTCGGTGCCCTCGTTCAGATACTGGCCGAGGTGCAGGTCTGCCATGCCGACTCGCGCGCGGAACGGCGCTCGAATGGTCTTGCGGGCAATGATCGCCCTGGTGCGCGCGATCTGAGCCAGCGAGATATCGAGGTCCGCGCGCGCGCGATCCACTTCCTCCTGGGTCGTGGCACGGTCATGACTCAAGTTCTTTCTGCGGTCGAGCACCGTTCGCGCGAGAGCAGCCTGCGCTTCCTGCGCTTTCAGCTCAGCTTCCTCGACCGACACATCGAGCGCGACGAGTACCATGCCTGTGTTGACGATGTGCCCGGGCGTAAGGCTGACATAACGGACAGTGCCGGGGAGTTCGTTACGCAAGGTGATTGACTGCAGCGCCAGAACCGTCCCGATGGATGTGGCCATTGGGCGGTGTTCGACCTCCCTCGCGAGAGCGACGGTCACTGACTCCATCGGCTCAGGCTGATTCGTGGAAGCCGCTATGGTTTCCTGAATGGACGTATACTTCCAGGTTGCCAGGCCTGCGCCGACCGAAACAACCGCGACGAGCAGCAGAAAAGATCCGATCCAACTCCGACGATTCATACGCGACGCCCTCCCGAACGCTTCCTTAGTCTACTCTTGGCCTTGGATGGACGGCGATCCTGTGTCACGCAGGCGAGCATGTCTTCCAGCGCACGGCGCACCCGAACGACACGGTCTTGTTCCAGTGGAACGATTCCCAGCACCCAGTCGAGCCAGAGCCCATCAATCGCGGCGGCGACCGCTTCGGCGACGCCGGGCGGCAGACCGTCCTGCGCGATGCGCCGATGGAGATCGGCGTAGACCGCCCGCATGGGCTCGATCAATGCAGGGTTCTGAGCGAGCGCGGCGAACACCGCGGAGGAACTGTGGCGCAGTTCCTCCGTCCAGCACTTGGCGTCCGAAAGGCAGTGGTCCAAAAGCGCGCGCGCCATGCGCCCGGGCCCTTCCGGCGAGCGCTCGTAGGCTTCGGTATAGCACGATCGCCAGCTTTCGGCGGTGCGGATGACCAGCGCTTCGACGAGCCGGTCCTTCGACGGGAAGTAATGCAGCAGGCCGCCTTTGCTCATGTGCGCTTCGGCGGCGACGGCGTCGAGCGTCAGGTTGGCGATGCCTTGGCGGGCGACCACGGTTTCGGTCGCGTCGAGAAGTCTATCGTGTAGCTTCGTAGCTGTCTGTTTCATATTCATAGGCGAAGCGTACCGTCCGGTCGGTCTGATGTCAACCGTCCAGCCGGTTTGTTTATGCCCCCCGGCATGCGCCGTCGATGGATACGATAGGCTGGGCGCCATATTCATAGCACCCCGGCCGGCCAACGCCACCGTTCCACTTCAGTTTCTGAGCGCGCGTTGCGCAACCGGCGCCGGCCGGCCGTCCGAGTGCCGCGGCGTCTCGGCGTAACGAATCGGATGTGGATGTGCCTTTCTGCCTTGCACCATCATGCGGACCTCTTCGATGACTCCGCCGCACGTCGCGCAGGTCCAGGCCGTGATCGCGAGAGTCCCGCTGTCATCGAGCACGGTCCGGCCCCTTCCGCTCATGACCGTGTCATAACAGTGCCGGCACGCGAGCTGATTCTTCCGTTGTAAAAAGTTGAGTGTGACCGAGTTGGTTTGCTTCGTTTCTGATCTCATGTCCCCCTCCTTATGATGCGTTCGCCGTGGCTACGGGTTCATGTTCACATCGCTTACCCACCCGGCATATGGCATAGACTGTTCCCGGCAAACGACGATTTGACGTTGCTATCACAAGTAATTGAA
Source organism: uncultured Nitrospira sp. (assembly GCA_964626135.1). Taxonomy (GTDB): domain Bacteria; phylum Nitrospirota; class Nitrospiria; order Nitrospirales; family Nitrospiraceae; genus Palsa-1315. The sequence continues at coordinate 8,680 of CAZVEZ010000040.1, read as the reverse complement.
CGGAAAGGGATTGATGGGCAGTGCGTGTAATGTCCGGGGGATCGAAACAGCACTGTGACGACTTCATGATTGCCGACATCTCGGCAGATGACGATAGATCGGCGCCAGCCAGGACTGCTAGGAGTGATTCGCGAGACAGACCTTGCTTTGTGAGTCCTTGCGCGTCTGTTGTGGCACCCTGTGGCATTACAGCCGTGGTCTCTCTGGTGTATTCGAAAAATTCGCCGGAGAGAATGCTTCCGCTGGAAGAATGTTGCACCGCCTTCGAAGTTCTTCGATTTGTTCATCCTTCACGATCCGCATCCCTCTCCTCGACCTGTTACATCAGACGATTCTGTCAGAGACGTATCCTCCTGCGACGCCTTGAGATGTGCACAGGCGCGCGCGCGGTGCGCCATGGTCTGACACGGATACCCCAGCCGAGCGCGCCGATGGCCAGCACCACCACAATTACCAGCTCCATGTGATCCTCCTTGTCGCTTCGGACAATCCCCTTCATCCATATTTCGTTCGCCAGTGCGATGACTCACTGAGCGGACAAGCTTCGCTGCAGACGATTCTGCAGAATAACCGGATCGATGACCTCGCCACATTGCACACAGCGCTGAGCGCTGTAGTCTGATAGATCCTGGCACCATTCGGCGACCAGGAGTCCGCTGCAGCGCGGACAATGATCGGTGTGGTTTCTTGCCCAACGTGGATCGGCCAACTCAATCGATTGCCGTGGTGTCACCGCCAGCGTCGTACTCATGATGCCTCCTTCAGCTATACGCTCACACCATTCATAACGAGAATGAATGGCAACTCGCGTTCCAGAAGGGTCCCGCTCAACCTGAATTATCGATGTCGCTGAAATTAGAGAAGATAGCGTGATCTTGTTCGGGAATGTCTCTCGCAAAAAAAAAGAAGTGCCGAGGATCATCTGCCGACTCAACGGCACGGTGCCGAAAGGTCGGCACGAGGCTGGAACATTCATGGAGACTGGTGAGGGCCCGGCGAATTACAGATGGCGAGAGATACCGAGCTTCTGCATTTTTGATTGGAGCGTCGTTCGCTTCATCCCAAGCTTGGCAGCAGCCCCGGCAGGGCCACCGATGATCCAATCTGACTCGCGAAGAGCTTTAAGAATGTGTTCGCGTTCGGCTTGTTCAAGAGTCGTCGTTCCGGAGTTTGTAACATGATCCGGCGTCCGCTTCAATTCTGCGAGCGACACAACCAGATCCGGTCCTTGGGTCAGGATCACCGCTCGCTCGATGAAGTTTTCCAGCTCTCGCACGTTACCGGGCCAGTGATAGGCTTGGAGCGCTTTCATAGCCTCTGACGGGACCGTTTCGATGCGCTTCTTCATCCGCAGAGCAAGTTTTTGAGCAAAGTGCCGGACGAGCAAGGGAATATCTTCCGGGCGCTCACGCAAGGGGGGCACCGTGATCGGAAAGACCTTGAGCCGATAGTAGAGGTCGCTGCGAAATTTCTGCTCCTGCACCATGTGAGCAAGATCGCGATTGGTTGCGGCAAGAATGCGAACATCCACGCGGATCGTCCTGGTGCTGCCCAATCGTTCGAACTCCTGTTCCTGGAGCACGCGGAGCAACTTCACTTGTAATTCAAGCGGAATTTCTCCCACCTCGTCGAGTAAGATCGTCCCACGGTCGGCCAATTCAAATCGGCCGACCTTGGTGGCAATCGCGCCGGTGAATGCGCCTCGTTCATGTCCGAAGAGTTCGCTTTCCAGCAGTCCCGTCGGAATCGCGGCGCAATTCAGCTTCACGAGCGTTCGCTCCCGCCTCGCGCTGCCGTTGTGGAGCGCTCGCGCAACCAGTTCTTTTCCGCTCCCTGTCTCGCCCAAGATCAGGACCGTCGAATCCGTCGCCGCTACAGTCTTGACCTCTTTAAGAACCTGCTTGAGCGCTCGACTTTCACCGACGATTTCCTCGAAGTTATACTCCGTCTGGATTTCCTCCTCCAGGTACAGCTTTTCCTTTGCCAGCTTGTCCTTCAGCGAAGAGATTTCCTGATAGGCCATTGAATTCGCCGCCGCGAGCGCAACCTGCGCGCCGATCCAGCTGAACAGTTTCGCATCGTCGTCGCTGAATGCCTCCGCGCGTGTACTGACGACGCTCAGGGTGCCCAGTGCTCGCCCGTGTGAGATCAGAGGAACGGCGCAACCGGATTTCAGGCCTTCAGCTTCTGCCCGTTTCATGATCTCCGCAGGAAACTCCGTGAGGCTGAGACTTCTGACATGAACGGTCTGTTGAGTCGTGAACGCCAACCCTTCCGGAGTGCCTTCCAGCGGAATGGGATCTCCCGACTCGACAAAGTCTTGATGGCTAGGGAAGTCAAGCGCGTGAGCTCGCAACTGGTTTATCGCGGGATCATAGAGACAAAACGAGGCGAAATCGTGCGGGATCACACGCCCGAGGCAACCGGAAATCGCTTTCAGAAGTTTTGGCAATTCGAGGTGCGACACGACGGCGTTGTTGATCTCCAGCACCAAACTGAGCCGGTCTCGTTCGTATTTCAGCTGCTGCTGAGCGGATAGGGCGCTCTCGGCGTGCAGCACATTGTCCACGGCCACAGCAACCTGATTCGCCACCTGCTGCATGAAATTGATCTCTGTCTCCTGATAGGTTCTCCGCTGATAGCTCCCGAATCCCATCGCCCCGAGACGATGCTGCGCCGTTGTGAGAGGAACCACCCCAAAAGATTGGACGCCGTTCTCGCGCAGCATAGTCATCAGTTTCGGAAATCGTGGCTCTTGCGTGATGTCGTTCACGGTCAACGGTTGTTGGGTCTTCCACACCAATCCTCCGGGAGACTCTTCGATGGAGAGCTCCAGACCGGGGCTGATTGTGCTGGATGTTGCGGTCACCAAGAGCCACAAGCGCATGACATCGCGCGCAGGCTCATGCAAGACGGCGTTGATGTAATCGAACGGGACGATCTGAGGGAGCCGTTGAGCAAGATCGCGAAACAGCTCTTCAAGGTCGCGGTGCGATGCGATGGACTCGGATACCTCCAGCAGCAAACGGAGCTGGTTCTGCCGGGCGAGCAGATCTTGATGATGAAGCACGTTGTCTACGGCCACGGCGACTTGATTGCCGACTTGCCGGAGAAACGCCACATCCGATTCGGAATAGGCCTCTTTTTGTAAACTCATAATTCCCATGGCCCCCAGTTGCCGGACCGCGGTGGTCAGGGGCACGACGCAAAACGAATGGACGCCATCTTCCTTCATCCGTTCAGTGACGTTCGGCCAACGACTCTCTTCGTCAAGGTTGCGCACGAGAAGGGCTTGCTGTGTTTCCCAGACCAACCCTGCCGGGGTGTCCTCAAGAGCATTCTCATGGCCTCCGATGAGCTCAGCCGGCACATTGGCTTGTATGGTCCGCAGTCGCATAGTGTTTCGCGCGGGATCGTACAGGGAGAGGGCGACAAAATTCACATGCACCACGCGGGGCAGGCGCCGGGCGAGGTCTCGAAACAATTCGTGTAGATCGCGATGGGCGGAGATAGTCTCTCCGACTTCCAGCAGCGTTCGATACCGCTCCTCCAGGGTCTCGCAGGGCGATGCGAAATGTTGATCCATTGATGCCATATGCCTCTCGGATATTTCCGAACAACGGGCGGCGTTCGGACGCGCGTTGCGCCTAGTGTAGTATCGCTCAGGGGCCGTCTTCAAGCGGTCGATGTCGTCCGGCCCGTCGAGAAGGCACACCACGGTCCTCACGCGAACGCATGACGGCTACTCCCTCGGCAAGCCCGCAATCTCACGCACCTGCCGGACCTCGACTGTTCCGATCCGCGCCCCTGGAATCCGGCCCGCAATGGCGACGGCTTCGTCGAGGTCTTGAGCGGTGATCAGGAAGTAGCCGGCGGTCTGTTCATGGGTTTCCATGAACGGACCGTCGGTCACAAGCCGTTTCCCATCGCGCACTTGAACTCTGGCTGCCGTCGACGTCGGATGCAGCGGCGATGCGTTCACATATTGCCCATCGGCATGGAGCTGGTGCGTGAGCTGCACGGACTCGGCCAGCATCTCCTTCCTGGTCTTCTCGCTGAATCGGGCGAACGCCGCTTCGTTATGCTGAACCAGCAACAGATACTTCATGGGTATGCCTCCTGTGACAGACGATAGTCGTCAGAGAAGATACACATCGACATCGGGAATCAGGGGGCTGCGGCTTGTGCGACATGATCTGCGCTACGAGTGTTCTTCCAGCGCCAGGAGGGCGCGCTTCTTCGTCAAGCCGCCCGCATATCCGGTGAGCGCGCCGCTCGAACCGACGATGCGGTGGCAGGGCACGATAATGCTGATCGGATTGCGGCCGGTGGCTCCGCCGGCCGCTCGCGCGCTGCCAGGACGGCCCGCGCGCCGGGCGAGTTCCCCATAGGGAATGGTCTTGCCGAATGCGACGCCTGCGATTGCCTCCCACACCGTGCGCTGGAACGGGGTACCGCGCGGTGCGATCTTGACGGTAAAGCGCGTGCGTGTGCCGTCAAAATATTCCGCAAGCTCGCGCTTCGTCCGTCGCAGCAGTCCATGCCGCGTATCCCTGACCCACCCTTTTTCTATTCGTGGATGATACTTCTGTCCCGTAAAATAGACGCCCGTCAGTGCGGTGCCATCGGCAACCAGCAACATGCGCCCGCGAGGGCTGTGATAGTAGTCGTAGTAGGGCATGGCCGCTCCTTATGTCAGTGAATTCCAGAGGTGCATTACGGCATACGCGCGCCAGGGCGGCCAGACTTCGGCGGCCTCGAGCGCGCGGCAAGCAGTTCTCGCGCCGAGGGGTCTTCACCGTGCAGACCGGGCGGCAGTAGATACGCGTCGAGGAAACGGCGACGAAGAATCGTCCGTCGAAGCGCGCATCGCGCGCCCGCAGTGCGCGGTAACAGATAGTGGAATCGAGTGTCATAGGCGCCATTATTAGGCCAGGCGCAGGGTGGGTGCTCGCCATTTTCGGACGTAACAGGCCCAAATCAGACAATAACGGTTGAAGGTTCCGACCCAAGCTAGAGATGAAGTGGAGAGATTCAGCAGTAGCAGGTTGCATTGCGTGGCCCTTATTTCAGTTCTTCCAACCGTCGATCGAGGAACCGTCGTTCGGGCTCTTGCCGGGTGAGTTCCAGGGCGCGCTGATACGATACTCGTGCCTCCTCAGTTTTGCCCAGTCTGCGGCAGAAGTCGGCCCGCGCCGAGTGTGCCAGGTAGTAATTGTTCAGTTCACCCCGCGCAAGAATGGCATCGATCAATTCTAATCCGGCCAACGGGCCATCCCGCATCGCCACCGCGACGGCTCGATTCAACTCGATCACGGGGGAGGGGTCCGCCTGAATCAGCAGGCCATAGAGCGCAACAATCTGGGCCCAGTCTGTTTCGGAGGCGTTGGGGGACTCAGCGTGAACCGCCGCGATGGCCGCCTGGATGGTGTAGGGGCCGAACCGCCTTGATGATAGCGCTTGCTCAACCAGCGCCATCCCGTTCTTGATCAGATCGCGATTCCAGAGTGCGCGGTCCTGTTGATCCAGGAGCACGAGTTCTCCCGTTGCCGACGTGCGCGCGGTGCGCCTCGATTCATGCAGCAACATCAACGCAAGAAGACCCATCACTTCCGGCTCCCGCTGAAGCTCCAAGAGCAGGCGGCCCAAGCGGATCGCCTCCCCTGAGACATCGGCTCTGGTGAGTGAATTTCCGGATGACGCGGAGTAGCCCTCGTTGAACACGAGATAGACCACGCGCAGCACCGCGTCCAACCGTTCGGGTAGTTCGGACGGCAAGGGGATTTGATAGGGGATGCGCGCTTCACGGATCTTGGTCTTCGCGCGCACGATGCGCTGCGCGATCGTGGACGGCGAGATGAGAAAAGCCCGCGCGATTTCTTCAGTCGTGAGACCGCAGACTTCCCGCAGCGTCATGGCGATCTGCGCCTCCGGCGACAAGGCCGGATGGCAACAAGTATAGATCAGACGCAAGCGGTCGTCTTCAAGGTGTTCGTCGTCGTATTCGATCGGATCGCCGGTTGTTCGGTCGAGATGCTCGGCGAGTTCCGTCAACGAGGCATTGAATCGGACACGCCGGCGCATCACGTCGATGGCTTTGAATCGGCCGGTCGAGACAAGCCAGGCGCGAGGATTGGCCGGTACGCCGCTCTGAGGCCATTGTTGTAAGGCAGCCGTAAAGGCTTCGTGGACCGCTTCCTCGGCAAGGTCAAAATCTTTGAGCAAACGAATCAAGGTGGCCAGCACATGGCGGGATTCGGCGCGATAGAGCGCATCGACCTGCGCGCGCACCTGTTCATTCACGCCGGCCTCGCTCATCGTCTCACCGGGGGTCGGTTCCGTCACAGCAACCCTACGCTTTCACGAGCGTCTTAAACCCGCCGTAGGCCATGCGCTTCACGTCGAACGGCATCGAGCCGGGCGCGCACATCTTCGCAATTCGAGGATCCTTCATCACCCTCGCGTTGACGCGGTCGCGATGTGCGCGCGATTTGTAGAGAATCCATGAAAATACCACCGCCTCTCCTGCCTTGAGCTTGGCCAGTCGCGTGAACGGGATGCCCATTTTTACGGCGAGATCGTCGCCGACACATTCGCGATAGTCCAAGGCGCCGTATTCCCTCCAGATCGTTCCCGCTTTCTGAGACATCCGACGGTAGGCTTGGAGTTTTTTCTTTGGGACCGGCAATACAAAGCCGTCAATGTACTGAGCCATTGTGAGTCCTCCTTCGATGGGTACGTTGTTGGGGCGAGGCATGTGGAATGTTCCTCGTCAATCCTATTCTGCGCAGCCGCCTTCTTTTATCGGCCGTACCTCGATGCTCCCAATCCGAGCGGCCGGAAACTTCGAGGCCACCCGGATGGCGTCGTTCAGGTCTCGTACGTCGATCAGCAGGTATCCGCCCAGTTGTTCTTTCGTTTCGGCAAAGGGTCCGTCGGTAGTCGAAGTCTTCCCATTGCGGACTCGAACGGTCGTGGCGGTTTCCACAGGATGCAGGGGCGAGGCCGCAATAAACCGGCCGTTCTTCTGTAGCTCGTCACAGTAGGCCATCGATTCGTCTGAGAGAGCTACTCGCTCGTGCCTCGGCAGAGCATTGAGGGTCGTTTCTTCAAGATAAACCAAACAGAGATACTTCATGGCATCCTCCTAAGAGTGGTGGTCGGCCTGTTCACCCTCTAGTCGTTCGGAGAGGCCAAAATCGACAGGGTGCTGGATCCAATGGCGATTTTCTTTTCGAGTCTTACGGTGAATCCTCCTTGTGCAATAGATGTATCGAGTGCGTCGCGCTCGATCGCTCCGTCTTCCCCGTCGGCCTCGAATCTTCACATATAGAACGAGCGTTCCATAATACGTCAAAAAAAAGGATCGAATTAGTCTAAGATCGAGAGCCCGGTCTCCGCTGTCTGTTTCACCACGTCAGCCGGCGTTCCGGCTTTGATCATCACCACGGTTCCTTGCATCATCGTTAAGAGAAAACGGGCCAGCGCGCGCGGATCTGCATCATGCTTCAATTCGCCCTGTTGTTTCGCGCGGGCCAAGATCGTACAGAATGTGTCTTCCGCCATCTTGAGAGCCTGGCGAAGCCTGCCTGCGATTTCATTCTCGTGCGGCGACAGCTCCATCACTGTGTTGGAGATGAAGCAGCCGCGGCGTTGCGGATCGGCCAGGCTGCCCTCAATCATCCCGGTAATAAACCGGCGCAGGGCCGGGAGCGCCGGGCCCGGCTGGTCGAGGAGGGAAAGCTTCGGGCCGACGAATGCGGCGCAGTATCGATCCATCACTTTCAAGAACAGGGTGCGCTTGTCGCCGAACGTGTTGTAGAGCGAGCCGCGATTGAGATCCATCGCGTTCAGTAAATCTTCCATCGACGTGGCCTGGTAACCCTTGTGCCAGAAGACCTGCATGGCTTTTTCCAAAGCTTCATCCGGCTGGAACTCTTTCACGCGTGGCATCTGAGCGCTCCGATAATTCCGATTCAGGCCGCACGGTAGCATATACTGGAACGATCGATCAATAACGGGGCTGCATGATCTCCCTCCTGAGTGGCATCGTAGAGTGGCACCGTCTGCAGGGCTCGAAAGGGGATGGGCAACAATGCCGGGCCGCTATATAATGTTGCTTTACCTGCATGGGGAACAACGATCGTCATCGTCACGGCGGAGTGGATGCAGAGAAACAGATCGTGGAAATCATACGGTCATACATCAAAACATTGTTTCGGGAAATGGGGTTCCAGATTGCGGAGGCCTCTCATAGCGAAACTGTGCCGCAAGCGGGAACGCCTTCGCAGTCTGAACGTCGGCGAGAAATGCGAAGGCCAAGGATCAGCCCCTGCACCTATGGTTTAAAACGTTCGGTGAATCACAATGCTAGCGTTTGCGAAGAGGGACATGGCACGGCAGTGAATGATAGTCCAACCGGAATGAGGCTGCTGCTCGGCGTTGCTCCAGCTAAAGGTCAGCTGCTGGAAATTCAAACCGACGATCGGACACTCGAGCATCCGATCTGTCTTGTAGAAGTCTGCTGGACGAAACCGCTGCAGGAAGATGCACAAGAGGCGCTGTACCTCGTCGGCTGCCGTCAAAACTTCGGCGGCGCCAACGACGAGACCATCTAGCAGGCTGGCGAAGTGTACTCTTTGCAGTACGTTGAGCCTCTGAGCGCGGCGAGAACGCCGCT
>CAZVEZ010000039.1:10179-16984 GCA_964626135.1 uncultured Nitrospira sp. | reverse complement strand
GTGTGTTCTCCGCTTAGAAAAACATCTCATATTGGATGATGAAGGCCTGGCTGACGAGATCCCGGCCTGAGCCGGTGCCCGGTCCATCCACGACAAACGTATTTGGCACGCCTCCTGTGCTCCCCACATTCACAGCATCCGGGGCGCTCCGGCCTCCCGCAAACCCTCCCGTTCCCATCGTCACAGTCGAGTACTGGAAGACGATCTTCTGATCGTACGTCGAGCGGACATAATAGGTGAGCGCCGCATCGAATTGCTTGATCAAATCTTCACTGGCCTTGGTATCAGGATCCCAATAGGCATAGCGGACGGCGACTTCCAGTTGCTTCGGTATCAGATAATACCCCGACTGCACATACCAGCCGGTCGAATTGCCCAATTGTCGTGGAATGTTTCGAATGACCTGTTCCCGGAGCGTGTTATTCCGATAATAGAATTCGCCATGCAGCGACCACCCGCGGTATTTGATATTCGTGTCCAGCGTCCAGGTGGTGAGATTCATCACCCCGTTACCGAGCAAGCGTCCATTGCCCGTTGCGCCCAACTGGCGCTTAGCGATCGTCAAATCGGTCAAGTCCGACTGCAGGCTGAAATTCGAGTTGGCAGGGTCGGCTGAATCATAGGATGAACTCGTATTGATGGCCGGATTGTACGCATAGCCGCCGCCCACCGAAATTTGTGGCCTCTGGGAGTAGGCCAGGTCGCCTTCGGCATAGCCAGGGTTCCCCATGATGTTCCAGTTCAATCGGGCCACATACATCAGCTCGTTGGCATTGTTTCGAAAATTCGCTCCCAACGCGTATTGCCGGCCCCGAAAGTTGTCGCTCCCATCCCAACCTTCAGACTGAAATGATCCAAGCCCTGTGACACCGGGACCCTGTCCGTTGAAGATGCCAAAATAATAATTCAGCGGCGCGTCGGCATCGTTCATCAGGGTGATTCCTATATCGCGACGATTCAGTGCGCTTGCGGTAAAGGCGTCCATGACCAATGCCCGCTCGGCAAACTGCATCGCCGCGGTGCTGGTGATCTGAGAGCGATTGAAGAGGACTTTATATTGCCCGACCCAAATATTGAGCCAGCGCCAGCGGGTGAACTGAAAGTTCCAGTCGAATAATTGGACGGATAAGGCGTTCGCCGCCTCTTCGCCGCTCTCGGCGCGAAGTTGGATGAAATACTTGAAGTCCGGATCGAACAAGTGGCCCATAAAATACAGGCGAGCGCGGCGTATCTGGAAGGTGTCGGCGCTGCCTTCATACCGTGACGCGCGCATATTGCCGAAGACTCCGAGAAATTGAGGGTAATTTTTCACATCCCCCGACGTCCGCCAGAGGCTGTTCCGCTCCCAGTGTGTGTAACGCAACTGAGTCCTCGCGCGAATCTTCAGGAAGAAGGCATTGTCGTTCATCGAGAAGTTGAAGCCTTTTTCGTACCAGATCTTGAAATCCGGGGCCATCGCCCGGGCACGGGCTTGCGAGGCCTCCCGCACCTGATCGTATTCTTCCTGCGTAATCGTTCCTTCTTTGACCGCCCGTTCAAGCAAAAGACGAAGCGCCGGGTCCTGATCGTCCACGAAGATCAACTCACCGTTCTTTTGCACGAGTCTGCCGGTCTCTGCAGCCCCGGCTGGATCCACAGCGCACCAGCTTTGCAGGCCCATCGTTCCCATCAGCAAATATGCGGCTATCGCGCCACAGAGCCTTCTCCTTGGCCCGCTTGCTACTCTCGTTTTTTCGTTCATCGCATTATCTCCCTCCGCCGACTCCCTACCTGTCAGGTCTCTTCACCTGCAGATGCCGGATGCTCAATCGGGTTTGCTCGCGGGCATAACTGCGCGCAAGTAGTCTCGAAAGTGAATTGCAGGAATACCGTCGGCGGGATCTGCCACCAAAAACTGTTTCGGTTCCAGAAAGAGCCTGTAGGATATAGGCGCAGACGGCAAATCCTGATAGAAAGGGTAGTAGCTTCGGGTGGATCGCTGCGGCTGGAGATCTCGGAAATATTCTATTCCGACATGAAAAAACGGATCACGGATTGCGACCCATCCAGACGTTACCACGCGTTCAGCGGCAGGGTTGTTCCCCTGCTCGTAGATCGCAAAGGAGATCCGTTCATTTGGATTCGCTCGACGTAATCCTTCGGCGAGGGAAGAGGCGAGGGCTCTCAGATCATCACGCCGAAACAATCGCTCTGGTCCGGTTGTGGTGTTGAAGAGTCGCAGGGGCCAGGAAGCCGGCTGTTCGAGGACCGATACGCCCTCAAGTACTGCGGCGACGTCATCGGCGTTCAGGACTATGGGATGAGTGTAGCGCTCGCCCTTGACGAGCTGCTCGATCGTAACGACCAGCTGATCATCCTCATGAATGCTCTCCACCGGAACGGGAAACCGTGCGCAATCGGTGATAAGCAGACAGAAGAGCATGCCTGGCGCAATCCATCGTTTGAGTGAAGAATCAGACACGGATCACCATGTGTTCGTCATACGCATGGGTAAGATTCTCGGTTCTCTCATCTCTCGATGAGTTGTATGTTTTCCACAAGCTCATACCCACTTCCCTTGAGGACATGTTCGCCTGCCGAGGAATTCACAAAGGCCAAGAATCGTTGTGCGACGGCATGATTCTGGTGGCCACTGATGACTGCAAAGACATGAACAGGAGTGGAGGCTATTGAAGTAGATACCGCATGGATCACCACGTCTTTCGCGGTCACGGCATCCGGCTCGAACACCAGCCCGAAATGAGCCGTTCCCTCCCGCACCAGGGACAAGACGTCGTCGACATGTTTTCCAACCACTACGTGCCTGGAGAGCTCGTTGCTCACCTTCAAATTCGTGAGAAGAGCCAGGGCGCGACGGCCGCAATCGTGGCGCCGGGGATCGGGAATTGCGATTGTGATGCCTTGTTGGAGCAGGTGGGTTCGGAGATCGCGCAACGACAAGAATTCGGTTCCGTTTGAAGACGCAGCGACCAGCGCCAGCGGGACCGAGACGATTGGGCCACTCGCAAGCGGATTTGCCATCCCCCTTGTCTTCAGCCACTCAATGAGTCCCTGATCATCCGAAACGATTAACTGCGCTGGCAATCTTTTGGCCTGGCTCTTTAATTCCGCCTCAGAGCTGACGATGATCCGCACATGGGCGTCCCGATTTGCGGCTTCGAAGGCCTCTGCGACCGCCTCCACCTCGTCAACCACACTGGAGGTTACCGCAATCGTAACCGTACCGGCATGCGCCACCGATGCCGTCACCAAAATGCCGAGCGCAGTTCCGGCACATGTTCGTAGAATGCTGGTGTGCTTGGGCATGTATCGTGTCATGGTCACCTCATTAATGAATCCGACAAGAAAAAGAAGTCCGTAATACATCATGACTTCCTACACCTCTGCCGCAATGTTTCTTTATCTTGAGTGATGCAAACTCCAAATCTCCGTCGCTCCACTGTTTTCTATAACGATTGCCGCTTACCGGAATCCCTCGTGTCATATCCGCCCATTGCTTCGATTTCATTCCGAAATGGACGGCTCGTGAGCGTCTCAAACAAATGGGGCAAGGTCGGATGTGACTTCAGATAGGCTTTGTGCACAACCAGGTCGTAGCGCGCGGGTTGAAGCGGGACGAAGTCGAGTTCAAACAGTTGGGCAGCGGATCGAATCCCTATACCTACGTCCGCCTGACAGCTTGCAATCGCACGCGCAACTTCGAAATGCGAGGCGACGATCGTGTCATAGCCTCTTACCTGATGATAATTGATTCCCGCCGCGCGCAACCGCTGATCCAGCAATAGCCTGGCCCCCGCCCCCTCTTCCCGATTCACAAGTGTCACATGGGGATCGACGATGTCGCTGATCGCACGGATAGATTTTGGATTACCCGCTCGAACGAGCAACCCCTCTTCCCAAGTCGCAAATGTGACGACCTCATAGTTCGAACCTTTCAATACTCTCCGGAGGAACGGCAGGTTTGACTCCCCTGTCGCCGGGTCAAAGAGATGCAGCCCTGCGACATGAACCTCGCCTTGTTGCAATGCCCGCAGCGCCGCCATACTCCCCATCGTCCAGCCGACCAGAGAAGACTGGTCCTTACTCCGTCGCATGTGCTCACCTGCAAGAAAGATCGCCGGATCACAGCCGGCCACCGAGATGGTTTGTTCAATTGCCTGACGATCTCGCGAGAGTTTCACGCGCACCTTGGTACCCGATGTCTGACCATGCGCCTCGACGAGATACCCATCAGCGGGAACGGTAAAGGAAAGCATCTCGCCCAATCCGGTGACCGGTCGCACGACTGTTCTCGAACCCACCGTCGACACCTTCACTCGGATGGGTGATGCCTTCGCGTCGCTATGCGGGAGATGGCCGACTAACTTCCCCTCGACGATATCCTCGCTTATCCCGATGCTGAAAAGATCTTCAACGCGACAAGCCAGCACCGAAGCCAAATGCAGCGCAACGGATGTCGTCGGCAGATACAGATTCGACTCAATCGACGACACTGCCTGCCGCGTGATGCCTGCACGAGCAGCCAGTTCGCCCTGAGTAAATCCCTTCTTGATTCGGAGGAATTTGAGGTGATTCGAAAACTTGGGGGACATTTCGGCCTGATTCTTCGAAATTCTCATGACCACTAAATAGCAATAGTGCTTGCTATATGTCAAGTATAATGGCTCACAATGTTTCAATTATGGAATAAATTGCATCGCTGAAAAAATCAATATTCCAACATTGATAGTTTTAAAGTTATTATATTTATATTGTTGACAAAGTTATATCACTTCTATTATAAAGCTTTCTCATAATTACGATCGGAGTGGTCATGTATAAAATTCGCTCTCCACGAGCAGTCAGAGAATAAGAGATGAACAATCCCCCGCAACAGACCAACGGGCTCGCCGACGAGACGCACCGTCAAGTGACGCAGCAGATTCTTCGCGCCCTTCATGAGATCCGCTACGGATCAGTGGAAATCGTCATCCACGATTCAAAAGTGGTTCAGATCGAGCGCAAGGAAAAGATACGCATCGAGACGAACCCAACAAGAACCACCTAATCAGGGAGATGAATGTGACCACACCATACTGTTGTCGGAACTAAGAAGAGCCCGGTCTTCCAGACCACTGGAGACCCACGACCCCATCAGTCAACAGCCAATCTTAGGACTGACCGGACCACCGGAAGTTCCCATGTCATGGAGGGAAGCGACATGAGACATTCCGGTGCGCTTTTCGTACTTATTATGATGGTTTCATTCGCGCATGTGCTGCCGGCGCAAGCCGTCGAGGAAGGCAAGCTGGTCAAGAAGGACGGCAAGTGGGAGTACTATTCAGGTGAAGACCCCGGCTTAAAGTATCTGTACCTCAAGGGGATCATTACCGAAGAGGAGTACAGCAAGGGACTGAAGGTTTTGGAGGTCAGGGAGCGAGTCTCAAAACCGAATTTCACTATCGACGTGAATAACGGATTGAACATCCGTGTCGGCGAGAAGTTCCTCTTAAAACTTCGTCTCCTCACTCAGGTTCGTTACACGCACAGCAGGTACAACCAAGCCTGGGGCACGATCGGGGACTCGAGGAATCCGGAGATTCTCGGTGGTCAAGTCGAGTACCGCGCGTTCAGGTATCAGAGCGATTCAAACCAGTTTACGGCTCCACGTGTACAGCTGCAATTCCTGGGGCATGCCTTCGACCCTGACTTTCGCTACAACGTTTCTTTGGCGCTGAATCAGGCTGATTGGGATCAAGAGGGCGGCAGCGGACGAGCTACTCTGCAAGACGCTTACGTGTCTTCCTGGCACATTCCCTGGGCTACCATACAAGTGGGCCAGCAGCGGGTCTGGTTCAATCGTGCCCTCATCAGTTCCATCGCCACATCATCCTTTGCAGACAACATGATCGTCCAGGGTGTCTTTGCTTCCAATCTGCAAAGCAGCCGCGACATCGGAATCGCCATCCTCAGCAACGAAGATCAATACAGATTCAACTACGCCGTCGGCGTCTGGGGAGGAGTCGGGGCAAACCTCGCGCGTGAGGGTATGGCGGTCAGTCAGAATGTGCTGCCCCAAACCGGAACCCCTGGAGCGCCGAATTCGGGAACGACCAGAACGTACAACTATGATACCCGCTTCCTGACGGGTGAAATGATGTACACGGTCAGGTTGTTGTACAAGATTGCAGGCAATCCCGGCTACGGCCAGGGGGATATCCTCAACTCCCGTACCCCGCAGGCCGCCATCGCGTTCGGTTACGCCTATGATCCGGCTCAAAACTATCTGAGTTCGATCCGATCCGACATCGTCGGCCGAGCCTACCGCCAGCGGGTGGCCAAGGCCTATAACGGCAGGCTGCTCGGAGGCGGCATTTACGACTTTCACACGTATGAACTGGACTTCATCGCAAAGTATCAGGGGTGGTCTATTCAAGCCGAAGGATATTTCCGGGACCAACACGTACGGAATCCGGACAGCGGAGCCACGCCGTTCGATCTGGGAACAATTCCAACGAGCCCTCTTGCTGTCGGCCCTCCGGTGGCCCTCGGTGACGCCTGGGGCTGGTATGTACAGGTGGGGAAATACATCATCCCGCGCAAACTCGAGATCGCAACCCGATATGGCGTGCTGGACCCTTCCACCAAGCAGAAACAAGATCTGACCAAGGAGCTGGGCGTCGCCGTCAATTACAGCCTCGACGGCACCTACAATAATCGGATCATTCTCGATTATTCGAATATCACGATGGGAAGCGGTGGACGCGCTCCGGATCGATTTCCGTTCGAAAACCTGCCGGGGTTCGGTCGCGATCTCGTCGAAAAT
>CAZVEZ010000039.1:0-10079 GCA_964626135.1 uncultured Nitrospira sp. | reverse complement strand
CTAGACGATTCGGATGAACTTCATCACGACGACCAGGAGGACATTATGACATCCAGGCCTTTACGAATAAGAAGTCTGTTGTTGCTTGGTGTATTGAGTATGACCGTTTGGACAGCGCCGTCTGTGCAGGCAGCACCCGAGACCCTCACCATCGCGGCCGCCACAAGCCTGAAGGACGCATTTCGGCAAATACTTCCACTCTTTGAAGCGAAACATACGGACATCAACGTGAGAGTCATCTACGGGCCGTCCCAAACTCTCACTAAGCAAATCGAAGAAGGTGCGCCGATCGATGTGTTCCTCCCTTCGCTGGCTGAAGAAATCGACGGGCTTGAGCAGAAAGGCCTCATCATTCAAGGTACAAAACGTGCCTATGCCACCACTTCGTTGGTCCTGATCGCAGGCTCGGAATTCCCGGTGGCGGTTGTTTCGGCTGAAGATCTTCCCGCAACCCGGGTCCGCCATATCGCCATCGGCAATCCCAAAACCTCGTCGGTAGGAAAAGTAGCGGCTCAGTTTCTCAAGTCCAGCAAGCTCGACTCCCGACTGAACGCGGAATTTGTGTATAGCGAGCATTCTCAAGCCGTTCTGGACCTCGTTGCCAAGGGTGAGGCCGACATCGGTATTGTGTACCGGACAGACGCCGCAGCGAATCCGAAGGTCCGTATTTTTCATGAGGCCCCAAAGGGCTCGCACCAGCCGATCCACTACGGAGTCGCCGCCGTCTGGACCGCCAGGAATATCCCGGCCGCGGGGAATTTCATCAGTTTTTTAGGGACACCCAAGGTACAAGCCCTCTTGCAAGAACACGGGTTCGATCGCATCGCCGAAACGGTCGGCGTCGCTCAACGACAGGAGGGACAATAATGAATCGCCACCAGAACAATTTGACGCAGTGGTCGGCATGGCCGCTGCGCGCGCTCTTGCTCATCGCCGGCATGGCCATCGCTGCCGGTTGCGCGAGCCAGCCTGTCTCGACCGTGAGAACAATCTACGAGGCAGGACTCAATACGGTCCGGGTGGAGCAGGACCCAGACTCGACATCCAATGCGCATCCCGCCACGCTGACGACAGCGGAAGTCGGCGCCTTGCTCCGGGGAGTCCGCGCATCGGAACGGCGGAACATCCTTCACCGCCTCGTTTTCGGTCAAGCCGATCGAACCAGGGCATTCCGGAAAGAAGAAATCGCCGTGCTGGCGTCGCCTCTTTCAACGGCGCTGTCTCTGGCTGAGCCGACAGAACGTGTGTACTTCCACTTGAGTCATGCCACGGATCAGGGGGACGAGGAAACCACCACAGGCTGGATCTCCATCCGTGGTCCGATTCTGCACCTGACATTCAGCGCCGTGCACGATCGGCATAGTCCAGGTCCGGACATCAGCAAGTACGAGCGGCAACTGCCGAACATTCCGGAGGCCTCGGCATTATACGACGTGACGTTCGAGCCTGAGGAGTTTCTGGCCGAGGCAAGTTCAAGGGCCCGGTTCTGGGCGCCCGATCAGCGGGAAGAATTGCAGATTCGGTATCGGGAGGCGCTGGCCGTGTTGACCGCTCAGCCAAGCCCGGAGCGCGACGGGAAGAAGCTCTTTCCGAAACCCTGACTGCATACATTGAAGGAGAAAGGACCATCTCATGATGTTAAAGCCATTCGTTCTCACACTCGCGTTCCTGACTGGAGCCTTGGGGTTCACGTCGTCTATCCAGGCGGCAGAATCCGTCTCACTTCTCAATGTCTCCTATGATCCAACGCGCGAACTCTACCAGGAGTTCAATGTGGCGTTCGCCAAACACTGGCTGGCCAAGACCGGCCAAACAGTCACGATCAAGCAATCCCACGGAGGATCGAGCAAACAGGCACGAGCCGTCATCGATGGATTGGAAGCCGACGTCGTGACATTGGCGCTGGCCTACGATATTGACGCCATCTCCGAGAAGGCCGGTCTGCTTCCCGCAAACTGGCAAAGCCGCCTTCCTAACAACAGCGCGCCCTACAGCTCGACGATCGCGTTTCTGGTCCGCAAGGGCAATCCCAAGGGCATCAAGGATTGGAGCGACCTGGTGAAACCCGGGATCTCCGTCATTACTCCGAACCCCAAAACCTCCGGTGTCGCCCGCTGGAACTACTTGGCCGCCTGGGGCTATGCCCTGAAACAGTCGGGCGGCGATGAAACCAAGGCGCAGGAATTTGTCCGGCAGCTCTTTAAGAACGTGCCGGTACTCGACTCGGGTGCCCGTGGCGCCACGACCACCTTCGTGGAACGGGGCATCGGTGACGTCCTGATCAACTGGGAGAATGAAATCTTGCTGAGCACCAAGGGCTCGGGCAAAGACAAGTTCGACATTGTCATACCGCCAGTCAGCATCCGGGCAGAACCGACGGTCAGCGTCATAGACAAGACCGTGGATAAGCGAGGCACCAGGTCAGTCGCTCAAGCCTATCTGGAATATCTCTATTCTGAAGAAGGCCAGAACATTGCCGGCAAACACTACTACCGGCCGCAGCTCCAATCAGTTGCCGCTAAATATTCAGCGACGTTCCCGGCGGTGGAACTGTTCACTCTGCAAGAATTCTTCGGCAACTGGCGGAAAGCGCACAAGATGCACTTTGCCGATGACGGCAGCTTCGATCAAATCTATTTGCAGGGAACGAAGTAACATCGATGAGACCCGTGGCCTTGGTGTTGAAACAGCCCAGTGTCCTTCCCGGATTCGGTCTGACGCTGGGCTTTGCGCTGTTCTATTTCAGCCTGATCGTCTTGATCCCCCTCAGCGGTCTCGTCATCAAGACAACCACGCTGACCTGGGAACAATTCTGGCACACGGTGACGGAACCGCGAGCGCTCGCCTCCTACCAACTGACATTCGGCGCTTCATTGCTAGGGGCCTTGATCAACGGCTTCTTCGGATCGGTAGTCGCTTGGGTCCTCGTGCGATACCGGTTTCCCGGCCGTTCGATCGTGGACGCGCTCGTGGATCTTCCCTTCGCCCTGCCGACGGCCGTCGCAGGAATCACCTTGACCGCCATCTATTCGTCAAACGGATGGATCGGCCAGTACCTGGAACCACTGGGCATCAAAATCGCCTTTACGCAGCTGGG
Organism: uncultured Nitrospira sp.; assembly: GCA_964626135.1. GTDB lineage: Bacteria > Nitrospirota > Nitrospiria > Nitrospirales > Nitrospiraceae > Palsa-1315. The sequence continues at coordinate 6,982 of CAZVEZ010000039.1, read as the reverse complement.
TGTTCTGGTCGCACTGACCTTCATTGGATTACCGTTCGTCGTGCGAACCGTACAACCCGTCCTCCAAGATCTGGACAGGGAGGTGGAAGAAGCCGCCACGACGCTGGGAGCCAATCGGTGGCAAACAATCCAGGCCGTGATTGTGCCGGAAATCTGGCCTGCCCTGCTGACCGGCATGGCGATGGCATTCGCGCGCTCCGTCGGGGAATACGGCTCGGTCATCTTCATCGCCGGCAATATGCCGCTCAAATCGGAGATCACTCCGCTGTTGATCATGACCAAGCTCGAACAATACGACTATGCCGGAGCGACAGCCCTGGGAGTCGTCATGCTCGTGGTATCGTTTCTGCTCGCCCTGATCATCAACCTCATTCAATGGTGGAGTGGTACCCGCCATACCACTCGGTAGAAAGATAAGAGCATGTCAACAGAGACCATTGCCAGAGTAAGGAACGAGGAGTGGAAGGCTTCCTTGACCAGCGAACGCGCCGTGGTTCGCTGGACGCTCATAATCGCGGCTCTTGGATACTTGACACTCTTCCTGTTCATCCCCCTCGCAGCCGTCTTTACCGAAGCGCTGAAGAACGGACTTGCGAGCTACTTCGCCTCATTTACGGACCCGGATGCCCTAGCGGCGATTCGCCTGACCTTCCTGGCGGCGGCCCTGGCCGTGCCGCTGAACGTGGCGTTCGGGATCACCGCCGCGTGGGCCATCGCGAAATTCGAATTCGTCGGCAAACAGGTTCTCATTACGCTCATCGACATTCCGTTGGCCGTGTCCCCTGTCATCTCGGGATTGATTTATGTGCTGCTGTTCGGAGCGCAGGGCTGGGCAGGCCCCTGGCTGGCCGAGCACGACATCAAGATCATTTTCGCGCTGCCGGGCATCGTGCTCGCCACAATCTTTGTCACCGTGCCGTTTATCGCGCGCGAACTCATCCCGCTGATGCAATCGCAGGGACGAGAGGAAGAAGAGGCAGCGCTCACGTTGGGAGCGTCGGGATGGCAGACGTTTACCCGCGTCACCCTCCCGAATATCAAATGGAGCCTGCTCTACGGCGTGATTCTCTGCAACGCGCGGGCGATGGGAGAATTCGGCGCGGTCTCCGTCGTCTCCGGCCATATTCGCGGGCTCACCAATACGCTGCCACTGCACGTCGAGATCCTCTACAACGAATATAACGCCGTCGGAGCCTTCGCGGTGGCCTCGCTCCTCACCCTGTTGGCTATTGTAACGCTCGTCGTAAAAACGGTCATCGAACGGAAATCCGCTCCTTCACGATCGGCACACGATCCGGCCTGGAACCCGCAGCCTGGGAGTCCATCGTGAGTATTCAGGTCGATCATGTCACGAAACGATTCGGCACGTTCACCGTTCTGAATGACGTAAGTCTTCACGTACAGACAGGTGAACTCATCGCGCTCCTCGGCCCCTCCGGTTGCGGCAAGACCACCCTGCTCAGAATTCTGGCGGGATTGGAAAGGCCTGACCATGGAAGAATTCTCCTGCATGGCGACGAGGTAACGGATCAGCGGATCAATGACCGTCGCGTGGGATTCGTGTTTCAGCATTACGCGTTGTTCCGGCATATGACCGTCGCAGAAAATGTCGCATTCGGGCTGACCGTGCTTCCCCGTCCGCAACGGCCCTCTGCTGACCAGATCCAGAAGAAGGTCCATGACTTGCTCTCATTGGTACAGCTGCAGGCGATGGCCGATCGCTATCCAAACCAGCTTTCCGGAGGACAACGTCAACGCGTGGCTCTGGCCAGAGCGCTGGCCGTGGAACCGAAAATGCTCCTGCTTGATGAACCCTTTGGCGCACTGGATACGAAAGTCAGAAAAGAACTGAGACGCTGGCTCCGGCGACTCCATGACGAATTGCACATTACGAGTATCCTTGTGACGCATGACCAGGAAGAAGCCTTAGAAGCAGCAGACCGTATTGTGGTGTTGAACCAAGGACATATCGAGCAGATCGGCACGCCGGAGGGAGTCTATGAGAATCCGGCCACACCGTTCGTCTACCAGTTTCTCGGCGATGTCAACGTGTTTCATGGTCGAATTGCCCACGACCGGCCCGCGCACGAAGAAACGAGCGAACATAAAACAGACGACTCAGGCGAACACGAAGTCACCTTTGTCCGCCCGCACGATCTGGAACTTAGCCGGGACCGGACCACGAGGACACAGCTGGAAGCGACCGTGCGATTTATCATCGCCGCCGGATCGCGAGTCCGGATCGAGCTGATGTCGAAGGACTCGTCCCGGACCATTGAAGTCGAACTCACCAAGGAGCGTTATCGCGAGCTGAATCTTCGACAAGGCGATGTGGTCTTTGTGCACCCGAAGCAACTGCATGTATTCAAAATGCCTGGCCCCTCGTCGGTATAACGCTGTACCGGTGGAGCACAGATGCCATCGGTTCTTTGTGAACGAGCCGCGGTGAGCACTGGCAGGCGAAGGCGTTCTGAGTAACCGATGATCTCACGCTAGCTTCTCCGATCAATCAATTGCGGACTGTCGCTTCCGGCCGCTCTGGCCTTTAACAGACCGATCAGTTCCACTCGCAGCATACTATTCAGACGTTGCCGCGCCTCAAACGGCACACGGAGAAACTCCACTCCGAACTGTTCACCCTGCACCCACTTGATCGTGCCGAGTTCAATGGACAGCGCCGCCGGCTGATCCGGAAGCAGGACACTCACACGCACATCGCTGCCGCGGAGGACCTCTCTATCGCACAGGACAGAGCAACCCATCAACGACAGGTTCGTCAGGATGCCCTCGCCGACAAACGGAGCCCCGCCGAAAACGACAGGGTAGTGGAGCGGGAATCGATGATAGGTCCGGGAATAATGTGGGGGCGCCATCACAACCTCAATGAGGCTGAATTGTACCGAGGCAGACACTGCGGGCGGTATCCTACCTTAGGAGGGGTGAGCCTCACTCGTGAGAAGGGAGACCGAAGACGTGATCGTGGCATCCAGGACAAGCTCGCACCAGCGCCGACTTCACACCTGAAGTTGTGCACGGACTGTTTCTGCTTCAGTCAAAGCAACGGTTCAAGGTCTGTTCTGTGTGGAGATCAAAGGCGGCGGGTCGTGGCAGAGCCTGGATGACAAAAGGATCTCGGGTATTCCCGCTATTCCATCCGTCAGCGAAGAGGCGCCCTTGTCGGTAGACGTTTGTCCCAAGCGAGATGACAGTCGACATGGCACCGTCATCTCTCTTGGGTGCGCCGACAAATCGGGCGGCGACGATCTCGACACATGCCGCTCCGCGCGCGCTCACCGCCGGCTCTACAGGAACCTACCGGTCCGCGATGCCGGGAGCGAGGGTGAGGTTGACAGGAAGCTTTTCCGCGAAGGTATAGGGGCTCGCCTTATTTTCCTTCACCCACCGCTTCTCGGCCACAGATTCAAAGGGCGGAGCCAATTCGCCTTGAAGAGACCAAAGATCGAACGGTGTCTCGTCAATGGAAATTTCCCAATCATACCCCCGGTCCTTGACGAAGGGCGCAATGACTTCGTCAAGCGTCCTGGTCCACCATTCTCTGATGACCGGACCCGGCAGGGTCCTGGCAATTTGGTCGACCTTGAACCGGACAAATTTGTTATGCGGCTCGCCGCCGACAAAGCAAGAGTCCTTGGCTACCTCTTCAAAAATGAAGACCACATAGAACTTCGGGATCGGGATTCTCGCATACACCTCCGTCACCCGTTTGGCCAGCGCCTTTTTGTCTTCCGCTGTGTACGCTCCCGCAGGGTAATACACTTTCCACAATGGCATGGTTCGTCCCTCCTCTATTGATTGGGCCTGTGTGCTGTTGGGGTCGCCTGGAACAGGATTCTCTGTCTCCGCTCAATCCGAAATGTCCTGTTGCCTCTCCGGGAATTCGCGATCTGTCTGTGGACCTCCTTTCTCACCAGACGGCGAATCGCCATATGTCATGCGGCTCACGTTTCGGCCGACGCGAAACCGGACCGGGATGTTCGGCGCGCTCGATTCGAACGGGATTGTAGCCTAGTCACTTGCAACTTGCAAGTCTATGGCCCACCGTATTCCAGACAACTCGGTATTCCTGTCATAAGAGGGAGGTGTGTCCTGCGCAACGACCTGTTAGAATGAGCGGCACCATGAGATTTACGCGATCCTCCTGCCCGATCACCGTCATGCTGGACACCCTGGGAGATAAGTGGACGCTCCTGGTGATTCGAGATCTGGTCTTGGGCAAACGGCGTTATCAGGAATTCATGTCCTCTCCTGAAAAAATCGCGTCAAACATCCTTGCCAATAGACTGGCAAAGTTGGAGAAGGCCGGCATTATTGCCAGACGGGCCTATCAGCAGAACCCAGCGCGCTATGAGTATTTTCTGACTGAGAAGGGAAAGGGGCTCAGCCCGGTGCTGGAGGCCATCATCGTATGGGGGAAGAAACATTACCCAGGCACTGAAAGATTTCCTACCGTCAAGCAAGGCTACGGATCTGTGAAACGATAACAGGTACGCGGCGCCTCCGTGTTATTCGCATGACTTGAACTTCGACTGCCGACAGCGCCGCGCCATTTCCTGCGCCTTCACAATCTGCGCGGCGGTCATCTGTGAAGCTGAAAGATCCCGGTACTTCATTGCGTCCTTCGCATCTTCGCCGCTCAATGCTTCGGCAGCGATGCTGTACCACACATACGCGCGAGCGACGTCCTGAGGGACGCCCCGCCCCTTGGCATACATCAAACCCAGATTGCTCTGCGCATTGGCTTGCCCCTGCTCAGCCGCACGGCGAATCCACTTCAGCGCTTCCCGATCGTCTTGTGGCACCGCATGCCCTGCGAAATACATCACGCCCAGATTACTCTGCGCATGCGCGTGTCCCTGCTCAGCCGCCAGACGGTACCACTTCGCGCCTTCTTGAGCGTCCTGCGGGACGCCCTGTCCCTTGCCGTACATCAGTCCCAGATTGAACTGCGCCGATGCGTAGCCTTGGTCAGCAGCCTTGCGATACCAATAGATGGCCTCTCGAACGTCCTGCAGAACACCCTGGCCCTTGGCATACATCACACCCAAGCTGAACTGCACGGATGCATCCCCCTGCTTTGCCGCAAGTCGAAACCACTTCTCGGCTTCCCGAACGTCCTGCGGGACCCCCTGGCCGGTGGAATACAGCATGCCCAGATTGAACTGCGCCGACGCGTGTCCCTGCTCTGCCGCCTTGCGGTACCACTGTGCAGCTTCGGTGTCGAACGGAGGAACACCCTGCCCCTTTTCATACATCACACCCAATGTAAACTGCGCCCTTGCGTTGCCCTGTTCAGCGAGGGGGCGCAAGAGCCGCGCCGCCCGTGTATAGTCGCCACGATTGTACGCCGCGTCCGCATCGTCAATCGAATCCGCCGCCGCGACTGTCGCACAGGCCAGGACCACACACACTGCGAAGAAAAAACGCCGCATCGGTCACCTATCTTTCCACATCGCCACATACCACCGGGAGCCGGATGGTCAGGCTCTCAGTTACAGCGCATAGCTGCGCGATGCACACCTATCACCCCTCCACGCCGGACCCATTTCTCTCCATACATAAAAAATAAAGAGGTGGTCTGGTGATCCCGAATGGCGCGTCGTGGATCAGTGTGAACGGGATCATTTTATCTTTTTGGCGACAACATCACCGCAAATGATGCAGTCATAATTGTCTGTCGAGCCACTTTCACTCCATTCCAATTCCAGGTTGAGATGCTCACATGGCGGTGGATTGGCTCGCCGTTTCCACTTCACTCGTAATTCAGCAGCTTGAATAATCGTCATAATAGCGCCTCCGCTGTGATGTGATGATTCAATCTGATCATTCTAACAAATCCGCACTCTCCAAGAACCTGCGCCACGAGATCAGCTCGTTCAAACTGACCCACCATCCACTTGTGGTTGAGAGCCGGAATGCGATTGGACGCGTTGATATCTACAGGCTGGCTGTGGATCGTTTCAGTGAGAGGAACACGAGTCAGACAAAGGCCAGATACGCCGCCAACAGGATGCCGATACAGACAAGCCCTACCGAGAGAAACGACGTAAGCCAGGGCATGACCAACGGCGGAATGTCTTCTGATGGAAGCGTGCGTATGTACCGCCGATGATTGAACAACGCCCCCAGTATCACAGCTGCACCAAGAATGACCAACGCGATCCCGAGTGTGCTCGATATCCAATTGAATTGGTGCGTCGCGCCGGCAGACGGGTTCGAAGCGGGCAAGAGACCAAGGAAGAGGCCGAGCCTCGCCACGACAAAACCCAACGCGATCATGGTCAGTCCGGACCGTACCCACGCCAAAAGGGTTCGTTCCGCTGCAAAGAAGACGCGCGGGTCCGACATCCTTAACCTATCTGCCTCCGTATCGCTGTCCGACTGGAAAGAAACGATGTCTCTCGCATCATACCCCCGGCACACGCGCATTCCTACCGTCGGCTCCCACCTTTGACGCGACGAGGACGAAATGAGGAACTGACTGCCCAGCGGTTTCGCTTCCGGAGTAACAGCGCGAGGGTCAACGTAGTTCGAGCCGGAAGCGTCGGTTCGAATGTCATTTCAAATCCCTCTTCAATCCTAGTATTCTGAACCTCATTGCCTACATTGTCAGAATCGGGGAGGATCGCTGGAACAGGACTCGTCTCGGCTTCGACATAGCGGAGGCAGACATAGATTCGCTTCCCCGAAGATGGCAGCGCACAGGCCATCGCTTCATGCACAAAAATCTCATTGCCGGCGTGATCGATCGCAAGACCAGGACTGAGCGATACCTCTTGTCCGCTCCCATTTTTCCTCAACGCCACGGACAAACCCGACACAATTCCCTCACCGAGCGTAAAACGATTTCTCAGGCGTTGTTTCTCCGATAGGTAATTCTGCTCCGCCGTAAAATCGTCGGCGCTCAATAATTTCCCAAAGAAATAGCGAGGCCGAGAAAACACCATTCGACGAACCATGCGAT
>CAZVEZ010000038.1:0-17077 GCA_964626135.1 uncultured Nitrospira sp. | reverse complement strand
TACGCTTCGCCTCGTCGCGTGCTGCGGCCTTGCTGGACGGCCTTTCTGAACAGCCCGCGATCACTTCTGAAGGGATCTGTGAGTATCCAGACCTTGCGTGCCTGTTCTGCTCCAGTCGTTTGTCAACACCCTGCTAAACAAACAAGACAAACCAAAAATCCGAGATAGACCGATTAGATCAAATGGACAAGACAGGCTGCTAGGTTTGTTGATTGCTTATGAGGATGTAGGGTTCTGGGCGAGAGCCGCGGCGACGGATGCGGCGCCGAGCAAGGGGGTCTTCTGATTCATGACGACTTTGACCGGGATCGAACTCATGAACCGCGCATAGCGGCCTTTGTTGGTAAAGGCCTTCATGAAGGTTCCGTCTTTCAGTTTGGCCAATAACTTCGGGGCGATACCGCCACCCAGATAGACGCCGTTGAGTGTCATAGCCTTCAAAGCAAGATTGCCCGCTTCGGCTCCATAGATGGAGGCAAAGAGGTCGAGCGCCTGTTTGGCAATGTCCGCCTGCCCCTTGAGCCCAGCTTCTGCGATCACTGCGGGAGGATCGCCGGCTTTGATCTGTTCCGAGAGCCATGTCGGCTCATTCTTCTTGCTGTCGCGGACGTAGTCGTAGATGGCATGCAAACCGGGTCCTGACAATACACGTTCATAGCTCACGTGCAGGTAGTGACCTCGAAGATGGCGGAGCAGTTCGATCTCGTTGTCACTGTTCGGTGCAAAATCTGCATGGCCACCTTCCGACGGCATAGGCTGATAGTGAGAACCGTTCCAGAAGAGGATGGACTCGCCTAGTCCAGTTCCCGCTGCGATCAGGGCGATTGCCTGGCTGTGCGGCGGTGGAGTGCCGGCGTTGAGGGTTTCGATTTCGTCCGGTCTGAGCAACAGAATGCCGTGCGCCATGGCTTCGAGATCGTTGAGCAGCTTCACGTTCGGTATGTCGAAACGTTTCGCGAGCATGGCGCCATCGACCACCCAGGGGAGGTTGGTTGTCTGACAACGGTTCTGTATGACAGGGCCTGCGATGCCGAAACAGCCCGCGTCGATCTTCAGCGGCTCTTTGGCTTGGGGGTCCGGCTCCGACTCGGGGTCCTCGCTCTTCTCGATCGCTGATTCATCGATAGATGTGGGGGGCTTCGGCGGGACGAGAAATTCGGTGAGCATATCCTCCAGCGAGGTGTAATCGGCACTGTGGAATGATTCCAGCCGGATGGGATCGACTCGATCCTTGGTCCAGTCGAACAGGGCCAGGTGAGTTTTTGTACCCCCGATATCTCCGGCAACAATCATTCTGCCCTTGTGCGCTCATCTTCTGTTGATGGGTTCTGAAGTTCGGCTGCCGCAGCCCGGTCAAGAAGCCAGATGAGGCGACCTGTCTCCGGGACAACCAGCGATGCCGGGAGCTGTCGCTCTGCCTCAGTCTTTGGATTCAGAACGGCTCGTACAATTTCTGCTTTGCCGGCTCCCGCGACAAGAAATAGTATCACACTCGCCCGGTTGATCACACCTAGTGTCATGGTCAGTCTGGTTGTGGGACCTTTCGGAGATTGGGTCACGGCGATCAGGCTCTGATTGTCTAGAAGAGCAGGCGCCTCAGGAAAGAGAGAGGCTGTATGCCCGTCTTCGCCCAGCCCTAAGAGGATGAGGTCTAGGGTCGGCTTGGCCGATGGTGAGGTCTTAGTCGCAAGACGCAGTTGTTGTTCGTACTCAGAGGCCGCCGTCTGTAGATCACGGGATTCTCCGGCCATACGATAGACCTGCGAGGGCATAATGTTCAAAGGAGTGAACAGGGCGTTGTTGGCCAGGGCGTAGTTGCTTCGAGGGTCATCCGGAGGTACGCCGCGTTCGTCGCTGAAAAAAAAGGTGGTCTGCGACCAATCGAAGCGACCGGAGAAGGCCGGAGAGGTCAGGGCTCGGTAGAGGGTTTCCGGCGTGGTGCCGCCGGAGAGGGCCATGAGGAACCGCCCGTTCGAGCGAACGGCCTCTTGGCCTATTGTGTAGACGAGTTCCGCTGCTGCCGAGGCCCATGTGTGACTGTCGGGAGCAATACGGATTTCGGGAGAGCGAGCCATCTTATTTCTTACGATTGCGCCTGTTTTTAGTGCGCCGTATGGTTGGACGGCGAGCCGGCGCGCGAGGGGCGAGTGACTTTGTCAACGTGTGAATCGTCGCGATGGGGTTCTTGCCCAACGGCAAGAGAATGGCCTGTTGCTCATGCGCGTGGAGCGCCTGTATGTCGCCGGCGGCCTGAGCCTGCGCGAGTGTGCGAAAGGAGAACGGTTTTCCTGGAATACTGAGATCGGGAATCATCTGATCGACGAGTTGTAGGAATAGCCCGATTGCCGGACCCCCTTTGTGAAGCTGGCCTGTCGAATGGAGATAACGCGGACCATAGCCGGCTGTCGTGGTGACATGGTGATGGGAGACGAGCGCTCTTCGGAGCGACCGAACAGCCAGTTCCATCTTGGGGGACGGTGTCGCATAGGCCAAGATGGCAACATAGGCGCCGGAGCGACATTGCCGCTTGAGTTGTGCGGCTGCCTGTGTCGCAGTTGCGGTGACTTGTTTCGGCAATCGGCCGGTGGACTGAATGGTTTCCAGTACGCGGGCGGTATTGTCTTTGCTTTCTTGGACGTTCGGTTGATCGAAGGGATGAATCCCCAGGAGGTAACCTGCCAGCGCAGTAGCGACTTCCCACCTGAAAAACTCTGCTGCGAGATCGTAACGGTCTTGCAGCGCCAGCGTCAGGACCGGATGGCCCTGTCGCGCAAGCCCGGCGACCTGTCGATCGAGCCGTCTATTCTCGTCTCCCTTCAACCTCAAATAGACAAACAGCCGGTCCTTGCCATAGGCGGTCGGTGAAACAAGCGGTTCGCTCGCGACCGGGATGAGGCCGGTTCCTTCTTTGCCCGTGCTTTCAGCGAGGAGCTGTTCCGCCCATAGACCAAAGGTGGCGATCTGTGGTGAGGCGATCAGGGTGACTTTATTGCGTCCTGCTTTTGCCAGTGAAGCCATCGTTGCGCCGAGGTCGGCGCCGGGGTTTTCTTCAGGAGAGAGCCGGTCTCGGCAGGCCTGGGCCATTGCTGTAGCACGTGTGAGCAATCGTGCAATATCGACCCCCATCAGGGCGGCAGGGACTAATCCAAAATAGGAAAGGACTGAGTATCGTCCACCGATGTCGGGCGGGTTCGTAAAGATGCGCCAGAACTGATGCTCTGCCGCCAATTTTCCCAACCCGGTGCCGGGATCGGTAATGGCGAGAAATTGAGCGCCACCCTGGTTGCCTGGAGTCCGGTGAACCAATTCCCAGAAATGGGCAAAGAGGGACATGACTTCGATCGTACCGCCGGATTTACTGGCGAGGATGAACAGGCTTCGAACCGGGTCGATCGCCTTCGTGACCTGTCGAACCCAGCCCGGAACAGTGGAATCGAGAACCCACAAGCGAGGGAATCCGCGGGATGGTCCAAAAGACGCGCGCAGCACTTCCGGCCCTAAGCTGCTCCCACCCATCCCGAGCAGGACCACATCGCTGATGTCGCGCTTTTTGGCCGACGTGGCGAAGGTCCGCAACTCTTCGGTCCGATCTTTCATGTACTCGACGATGGTCAGCCAGCCTAGTCGATTGGAGATCTCGGCGGGATCCTGCTTCCAGAGTCGATGGTCGCGGGCCCACAGCCGCTCGACCGCATGGGATGCAGCGAGTTGTCCATTCGCTGCAGCAACCAGTGATTGAAGTTCCGAGGGAAATGATCGATGCGTTTCGAGCGTCATGGCAAGCCTTTCGTCTATTGTAATTATCGGTTACGAGAAACACAAACATGAGGTCACAGCTACTGTGCCCAAGCCATTCCACAAGGCGATTGCGCCTACCTGGCCGGCATGTCGTTTGACAGGGTGCCACCCCGTCCCTATAATAACCTGCTATTCGTGAGTCTTCTAGGTGAGGAGTGATCTCATGTCGTTTACATCTCAACAGCCATCGAACCTCAAGAAAAAACGTGAGCATGGATTCCGTAAGCGGATGAGTACGAAGAATGGCCGGAAGGTCTTGGCTCGTCGTCGTGCGAAGGGGCGGGCTCGCTTGACTGTATAGGTTGAGCCAGCTGGCTAGGGCCTTACGAAGGATTTTCTCCCTCCGTTTCGTCCCCCCAGACTCGATAGTTCCCGGCACAGGATGACGGCGCGTGTTCATGACCGAGTCCGGAGATCGGGCCTCGAGGGGGATATGCCATAAAGGTCCCTCTCTCCCAGGGTGATGGCGATGTCTCAGGGTGGGTGCGACAGGGATCTGTTCCTGAAACGTAGCCGCGACATCGAGTATGCTAAGGAGCACGGTCGTCGTATCTCGACCACTCTGTTTAATATGGTAATTTGCCGCACTGATGTGGGTAGTAGTCAGGTAGGCATTGTGGTGGGAAAGCGCTTTGGAGGGGCGGTCAGCCGAAATCGTGTGAAGCGCTTATTTCGAGAACTCACTCGGCAATTGCACGGCCAACTACTCAATGGTTATGCGCTTGTGGTCTTTCCCAAGCGAGGCGCGATTGAGCAACCCTTTGCGGTTTTGAAAGAGATGTGGCTGTCATCGCTCCAGCGCCAACGGCTGATTCGTATCCATGAGGACTAGCTTGCGCCAGCGCTGTTTCTCGGCGCTTGCCGCTTGGCTATCGAGATGGGATGCCGTCGGTTCCTGAGCCGGCTATTTTAAATAAGCAGATGCCTTGATTGGCCAGCATAGGACTCGCGGGGGACGGAAATGCATGGCCTGCCAGCTGATCTACATGGTCTCATTGCGTTTTAAATGAAAGGTTCCGTGAAGTAGTTAGCTTTATAATTGGTCACATACGGGTAGCGGTTAATTTATGGACAAACGTGTTGTCGTCTTTCTCATTCTCTCGTTAGGGATCATTCTTGGATTTGATATATTCATCAAGCAGATGGGGTGGTTTCCTGAGCCGCCTCCTGCTGAAGAGCCCTCGGCCACGGGCTCTTCTTCTTCGGAGCGTGAGTCATCTCCTGCTCGCGGAGAAGATCGGGGCAACAGCCAGACCGGCTCGAACATTTCATCTCCATCTGACTCAAAGCCCGGCATTCCTTCCCCGGTTTCTTCGCCATCGATAGTGGAACAGACGGTTACAGTTGAAACAGACCTGGTTCGGGTTGGTCTATCGAATCGTGGCGGGGTCATTCGAAGCCTGGAACTGAAACGCTATCATACGTCTCCCCCCGATGTGAAACCGGTTCAACTCGTGTATCAGGGCGGAAAGTTCAAAAGTCCGCTCTCGATTACGGTCGCGAACGCCGACATCGACAAAACCATTCGAGAAGGTCTCTATCGAATTGAGAAAGACTTCACAAGTCTTGATGCCGCACACCCCGTCGGACATGTCACGATGCAGTTCCAGGACCCAGTCACTCATCTCGGTGTGGAGAAACGGCTGACGTTTCACCATGATAGCTATGTGGTGGATGTATCGATTGCGATGGAGGGAGTGACTGAGTCCTATGAAGTCATGTTGGGGACGAACTTCGGTATTGTGGAATGGGGTGATGGGTTCATCGGTCAGATCGGGTCAGCCTCACGGGTTGATGACAAAATCGATAAAGAGACACCCGAGAAAGAACTTGAGCTGAAGGGGGCGGTTCAGTGGGTCGCCCTACAGGATAAGTATTTTATTTCGGTCATGATGCCCAAGCAGGGTGAGGCCGCGCTCGTCAAGGCAGAAGGCGAAAAGATCGTGTCGGCTGGAGTACGGCAGGCCGCGTCGGGAGGATCACCCTCGGTTGCGCTTCAGCTGTATGCGGGTCCGAAGGAATATGACACGCTCAGATCGTTGAATATAGGCCTGGAGGATATGATCGATTTCGGATGGTTCATCTATGGCAGTTGGGCTATTGTGAAGTCGATCGCGAAACCGATCTTTTACGTGCTGCGCTTCATCTATGAGTATGTTCCTAACTATGGGGTTGCCATCGTCCTGCTGACATTGGGGATCAAGGTGCTATTCGTGCCGTTGCAATACAAGAGCTATAAATCGATGAAAATGATGAAGGCAATTCAGCCCAAGATTGCTGCGGTTCAGGAGAAATACAAGGGTGATCGCGACCGATTGAACAAAGAGCTCATGAAGCTGTATCGGGATCAGAAGGTGAATCCGCTGGGAAGTATTCTCCCGATGTTCTTGCAGATGCCGGTCTTTATAGCTCTGTTCAATGTCTTGTACATGTCGATTGATTTGCGCCAAGCCCCATTCATGCTCTGGGTCACTGATTTGTCGGTCCAGGATCCCTTCTATGTGTTGCCGATCATCATGGGTGCGACGATGTTTATCCAACAGAAAATCACGCCGAATACGATGGACCCGACACAGGCAAAGATCATGTTGGTTCTTCCGATCGGTATGACATTTCTGTTCATAAATTTTCCTGCGGGCCTGGTCTTGTATTGGATGACCAACAATATTCTGACAATCACCCAACAGTTAGTCACGGATCGGTTTCTCTTGCACGACAAGGCGCTCATCTCGGCAAGAGCCGAGCAGAGCAGCAGCACAAACGCATAGGCGCCTCCCGGTACTATACGTGGACGTGATAATCCAGGACCGCTGGTATGGGGAGGGCTCCGCACCGGTGTATCGAAATAATTCGTAGATGCCAGGAGCCTTGTTGCCTGACATGCGAGACGCACGCGAACAGCGCGATCCGAAGTTCGAGGTTCCGAAAATTCAACACTTCAGACAGCGAACCCTCCACCGCAGCGCCCGTCACTCAAAATGCCTTCGGTTATCCCGCAGAGGAGGCCGGCTCTTGTCCGCAATATGCACGCAATCGACATCCTATCATGCGGATAGTGGTTCTATATCCTGACGCGGAAGAGGGATCATCATGCATGGAGGACTCGACGATACGATTTGTGCCATTGCCACCCCTGCAGGCGAGGGCGGTATTGGGATCGTTCGTCTGAGCGGCCCTCAGGCACTTTTCGTCGCATCCCACGTTGTTCGATTGCGGTCTGGTGATCCTCTCTCATCGATTTCTTCTCATACACTGCACCTTGCGGATCTCGTGATTCCTGCCCCGGAGAAGCGGAAAGAACCCGGCATCATTCATGGACCCCCATCTGTATCAGGCTTGCTTGATGAAGCCCTGGTGGTCTACATGAAGGCCCCGCGATCATTTACAGCAGAGGATGTGGTGGAAATTCAGTCCCATGGGGGCTCATTGGTGCTTGGGATGGTGTGCAAGGTCTGCATTGAGTCTGGTGCGCGGATGGCGGAACCTGGAGAGTTTACGAAGCGAGCCTTCCTTAATGGGCGGTTAGATCTTTCACAGGCAGAAGCGGTGCTTGATACGATCAGGGCCAGCTCATCCGCCGGATTGAATATCGCCCAACGCCAGCTTCGTGGCGACCTCGCGCGTGAAGTGGAACAAGCAAGGACAGCCCTCCTAACGGTGTTGGCCCACGTGGAAGCAGGGATTGATTTTCTGGATGAAGATATCTCCTTTCTTCAGCGCGATGAGTTCGTGCGCATTGTAGGAGAGGCCTGCGCGGTGGTTCAGAAACTGGAATCGACGGCGCAGGAGGGACGAATCTTGAGGGAAGGGGCGAGAGTCGTTATTCTTGGCCGCCCGAATGTCGGCAAATCCAGCCTATTGAACCGGCTCCTGAAGGAAGAACGGGCCATTGTGACGGCTGTTCCGGGGACAACAAGGGATGTGATCGAGGAATCCATCGATCTTGATGGGGTTACGATTCGTTTGATTGACACGGCAGGAGTGAGGGACACCGACGACCTCGTCGAGCAGGAAGGGATCAAACGGGCCCGTGCCGCACGGGAAGACGCGGATCTCGTGTTAATTGTGGTGGACGGGAGTATACCCCTCACGAGTGATGATCATGAGCTCATACGTGCGGCCAGTGATCGCAAACATGTCGTGGTACTGAACAAGGCGGATCTTACCAAGAAGATAGAAACCGACATCGCGCTGGCGAACCATCCGACGTATGTGGTTTCGGCAAAAACAGGGGTAGGCATTGAGACTGTGAAGTCAGCACTTCGCGCTCAGCTGGTGTCCGGAGGGTTTGATACGGCGGAAGGTGTCACTGTGACGAACGTGCGACATCGGGATGCATTGCGCAGGGCCGGCGAATCCCTGTGTCAAGCTCTTGAGTCTGTGCGATGCGGGATGGCAGGGGAGCTTGTCTCGATCGATGTGCGTGCCGCGGCCGATGCGCTTGGAGAAATTACGGGCGCCATTACGACAGATGAGATTCTCGGCCGGATCTTTTCAGAGTTCTGTATCGGCAAGTAGGGACAGAATGAACGTGGGACAGGGGGTCGACGTCATTGTGGTGGGTGGAGGCCATGCCGGCTGTGAGGCCGCTCTGGCCGCGGCCCGCATGGGTGCGCACACCCTACTGCTCACCATGGATCACGACCGTATCGCGCAGATGTCGTGCAACCCGGCAATCGGAGGAATCGCCAAAGGACATCTGGTAAAGGAAATCGATGCGCTGGGTGGAGAGATGGCGCGGAACACCGATCAAGCCGGCATTCAGTTCCGCTTCATCAATACCAGTAAAGGACCGGCGGTCCGAGCTCTTCGCGTCCAATGCGATAAAAAACTGTACCGAGACGCCATGCAGCGCACGTTGAGCCGACAGGCAGGACTGAGGATCGGCGAGGGAACGGTCGATCGCTTACTGACGCATGCCGGTGCGGTGACAGGCGTGGTCACGGATCGCGGGGATCATATTCAGGCGAAGGCCGTGATCCTGACATCAGGTACATTTCTTAAGGGACTTATCCACATAGGCTTGAATCATTTTCCCGCGGGGCGAGCGGGAGAGGCGTCTGCCGAGCACCTGTCTGATTGTATGCGCGATCTCGGATTCGAGGTAGGCCGGCTCAAAACCGGCACCCCGCCACGGCTTGATGGGGCGACGATCGACTTTTCCGTGATGGTGCCGCAGCCAGGAGACGATCCGCCTCCGCCATTTTCGTATCGGACCGACCGGATTGAAAATCGGCAACTCCCTTGTCACTTGACCCACACCAATCGTGCGACGCACGAGTTAATCCAGCGCAATCTTGACAGGTCGCCGCTTTATAGCGGCATCATAGAGTCGATGGGACCTCGGTATTGCCCGTCAATAGAAGATAAGGTCGTACGATTTGCGGATAAAGAGCGTCATCAGATCTTTATCGAACCGGAAGGATTGGAAAGCCGGGAATTTTATCCTAATGGGATCTCTACCAGCCTACCGGTCGATGTACAAGCCGCGATTCTGAAGACGATTCCAGGGTTAGAGCAGGCCACCATGCTCAAGCCCGGGTATGCAATCGAGTACGACTACTTCCCTCCACGGCAATTGCACTCGACTCTGGAGACCAAGCTTCTAGCTGGTCTCTACCATGCTGGGCAGATCAATGGGACATCAGGATATGAGGAAGCGGCAGCTCAGGGACTGATGGCTGGAATTAATTCGGTGTTGAAACTTCGTGGTAAATTGCCTTTGGTGCTTGATCGATCACAAGCATATATTGGTGTATTAATTGATGATCTCATTACAAAAGACGCGAGAGAACCTTATCGCATGTTTACATCACGGGCAGAATATCGCCTATTGTTGCGCCATGGCAATGCCGATCTTCGATTAACAGACACTGGGCGGCATATCGGGTTGATTGACGACGAAGTGTATAAAAAGTTTCAGATAAAACAGCAATCAATTTCATCTGAACTCATACGCCTAGAAGAGCTTCGGCCAAGGCTTACGGAAACTGTTCGTAACCGTTTGGCACATGCTCAGATTATGGATGTATCTGGACCCTGCACCGTAACTCAACTTTTACGTCGCCAGGGTGTGAGCTATAAGACTCTGTTAGAGGCGCTTGAGATGAAATCGATAGAAGATAATGAAACTGCTGATGAAATAGAGATACAAGTCAAATATTCTGGCTATATCAAACGTCAGCTTCAACAGATAAGTCGATTCAAAAAGCTCGAAGCAAGGCCTATTCCTGTAGCGTTCAATTATGACGGAACGTCTGGTTTTTCGCGAGAAGTCCGAGACAAGCTTAAGAATGTTCGCCCTGCATCTATTGGACAGGCGTCGAGAATTTCAGGAGTTACGCCAGCGGCAATTTCACTTCTCCTTGTTGCGCTTGAAAAGTACAAGGATGAAACCAACCCAGATAGTTTTCTGCAAACCTCATCTTAAACGAGCAACCGCAAGTGTTTTTACTCTCCATCCCATAATCTCTTGACCTCATCTGCAGATTCACGTAATTGTTCCACGTGGAACATGAACAAGAGCTAAGTGAATTCACGATCAATGCTATTCGTGAACTTGGGATCCCAATCGGAGAAATCCATGCAGAGCAGTTTATCCGCTATCTCGCCCATCTCATCGAGTGGAATAAGGCGATCAATATTACTGCGATCGTCGATCCAAAAAAAATTATCATCAAGCATTTCCTTGACTCGCTCACTGCGCTTGTCGCGACAAATTTTTCACAGAACTGTATCGTGCTTGACGTAGGGTCCGGGGGAGGATTTCCTGGTATTCCTCTTAAAATCATGAGGCCTGACATACGGCTAGTTTTAGTAGAGCCGGTTCAGAAAAAATATTCCTTTCTCAATTCAATCATTGGTCTGTTAAAGCTTCACGATGCATCCACATTTGCCGGCACAATCGAGCAATATACAAAGCATCCGCTTCGCCAAGTCATTGATACGATTGTATTAAGAGCATTAAAACATGAAGATATCAGAAAATACTTCCCTGCATTACTGATTTCAAAAGGGAAACTCGTTTTATATCGAACAGAGGCTATAAGAAAAGAAGCAATTGGAGAAGATTTTCATCTTGTGGGTGAAACGTCTATTCTTCTCCCTCAAGGGCTTGGCAACAGAGTCATTACCGTGCTGGAGAAAAATAATTAATACCCAACCGAATGCATCGATACTGTTCCACGTGGAACAGTATCGATGACTATACAAAGAAAAGACTGGTTCAACCACAAATACATATGGCAAAGATTGTAGCGATCGCAAATCAGAAGGGTGGTGTGGGAAAAACTACAACGGCCGTAAATCTTGCCGCTGGTGTTGCCCTCTTAGGTAAACGAGTCTTGCTTGTAGATATGGATCCGCAAGGGAACGCTACGAGCGGACTCGGGGTTGATCCACGATCTTTGCAGATTACTGTGTACAACTGTTTGATTAATTATGTGAAATTCGGCGATGCTGTGCGAACAACAGAAGTGAACGGATTGTCACTTTTGCCAGCAAATGCTGACTTGTCAGGAGCCGAGATAGAGCTGGTGAATGTTGAAGAACGGGAAAAACTACTCAGGAATTTCTTGCGGGATGTTGAACAGCTATTCGATGTTATTTTTCTTGACTGCCCTCCAACATTGGGAATTCTGACAGTGAATGCGCTTGTCGCAGCTCACAGTATTTTGGTTCCGGTTCAATGTGAATACTATGCCATGGAAGGGCTAAGCCGATTAGTTGGAAATATTGATCGAGTTCGGCAGTCCCTTAACCAAGAACTTCGGTTGGAAGGGATCGTCTTGACAATGTTCGATGCGAGGAATACGTTGGCGCGTCAAGTCGCAGAGCAGGTTCGCGAGCACTTTAAAGACGTTGTCTACAGCACTATGATCCCCCGCAATGTGACGCTCGCCGAGGCCCCAAGTTACGGACGTCCGGCTATGTTGTATAACGTTGCATCCTCAGGATCTCAAGCCTATTTGTCCTTAGCAAAGGAGTTTGTGGGTCATGGAGAAAAAAGCGCTCGGTAGAGGACTTGATGCACTCCTGCCTGCGGCCAAAGTCGCGTCGATACCAGAACTGTCAGACACGCAACAGGTGCGGGTTGACGCGATCGTACCGAATCGATATCAGCCTAGACGGACCTTTTCTCCCCAGGGACTCGCAGAATTGACGGCTTCACTCAAAACAAGCGGATTGTTGCAACCAGTTTTGGTACGACGTAAAGGGGACGGCATTTACGAACTTATTTCCGGTGAGCGGCGCTGGCGCGCGGCGAAAGAGGCAGGACTGGAAACGATTCAAGCCGTCATTCGTAATTGCGGAGACGAAGAGTCCGTCGTTCTGGCACTGGTAGAAAATCTTCAGCGAGCAGATCTCAATCCCATGGAAATGGCGAGGACCTACCATCGGATGATGAACGAATTTGGACTGACTCAGGACATAATTGCGCAACGAGTCGGTTGTGAACGATCATCGATTGCCAATATCGTCCGTCTAATACATTTTCCTTCAGAGATTCAGCAGCTGATTGAAACGAATCAGCTCTCGATGGGACATGCAAAGGTGATTCTTGGCCTTTCCAGCCAAGATGAACAACTCAGAGTCGCCCAGCTCGTGGTCTCAAGAGTGCTATCAGTGAGAGAGACGGAAAAAATCATCGAATCCTCACCGACCGCAAAGAAGCGAGGGGCAAAGGAATTACGGCGAACGCCCTGGTCCGATGTTGAAGAGCGTTTGCAAAAACGATTCGGCACCAAAGTCGTGATTCAAAAAGGAAGACGTAGTGGAAAGATTGTCATTCATTACTTCTCTCCACCTGAACTCGATGGAATTCTTGAGACACTTCTGAATTAATACACACCCAACTTCTGTCTCGCGGAAATTGGGAGAGTTAGAGGCATACTTGTTGCTTCTACGTATTCGTGACCATACCTATTCAGGGCGACTACTTTTCTCATACGCATCACAACCGTGCTGGAATCGTGGCGTCACCAACTCGGGGAGACATGTTCATGTGGGGACAGGAAAGAAAAGAAGAAAAGAGCTCAAGCGAGCAGGAAAGCGAGGGGATTGCCATGATAACTGCAAATTCAACAGTACCGGAAGGCGGCGGGGATATCAACGCCTTCGTGGGGAAGGGAGTCGAATTCAAGGGTACGATCTCCTATAGCGGCACGGTGAAAATCGATGGATACCTCGATGGAGAAATTCACACTGACGGCGTGCTCTTAATTGGTGAAGAGGCCGTCATCCAGGCAAGAATTACCGCAGGAACCATTGTGTGTAAAGGAAAGGTCACCGGAGATGTAGCGGCGAAAGAATGTGTAAAACTCCGATCCCCGGCCGTGATGAACGGGAGTGTCAAGACACCGGTCCTTTCAATGGAAGATGGCGTGTTATTCAATGGCGCTCTCGAAATGGCCCACGGCATACGAGAACTTCCTCGAGACGTCTCTCTGCATCCCGCAGGAATGATCATGCCTCCGGGCATTAAGCGAGTCAATGGCTAGTGAGGGTATTAATATGTAGATACTTCACCTCCCATTCTTTGTGTGGCACAGCCACGCCTGTGTGGGAAGAATCCTAAGGAGGCCGATCATGTGGGCAGCGAAAGAACGGACCCAGCAAGCCGAACAGCACAGCGAGAACTTTACGCTTTTGGGTAAAGGGGCGGACTTCAAAGGTGTCGTCACTTTTGACGGTACTGTTCGAGTTGACGGGCGGGTCGAAGGTGAGATTCATACGACTGGAACGCTCATTGTCGGAGAGCACGCTGTGATCGAAGGCACCATATGCGCCGGGGTGCTCATGAATAGCGGAAAAATCAATGGGACCATCACGGCTATTGAGAAGATTCAAATCCTAAAGCCCGGCATTCTCGTCGGCGATATCCGGACCCCCGTCATTGCGATTGAGGAAGGTTCCCAATTCCACGGCATGTGCGACATGGGCGCACATCATTGGAGCAGTGAACGCACCTTCCCGGTCGATGTCTCTCCCAGCCTTCTCGCATCCGCCCATTAGCTAGAGAGCCCCTCTAGCCATTTTTCTCTCTGCCCAGTAGAATGGCAGCCTTATGGCTCGCCCAACGGTGCTACTCGGCATGAGCGGTGGCGTAGACAGTTCTGTCGCCGCAGCGCTTCTGACTCGCCAAGGCTATGACGTTCATGGCGTCACACTTCAGGTCTGGGAACATGAAGACGAAACGGTTGCGGCCTCCAAGCGTTGGGAGGAACGTGGATGCTGCAAGATCGGCATAGCCCGGTATGTCGCACAAACCTTGAAGATCCCGTACGAGGTCGTCGACACCAAAGAAACATTTCGCGCCGGGGTCATCGACGATTTTGTCACTGGCTATCTCAACGGCACGACGCCGAATCCCTGTGTCCGGTGCAATGAGCGTGTTAAACTGCGCGGTCTCATTGAGCTTGCAGACGCACGCGGGATCGACCTCGTGGCTACTGGCCATTACGTTCGCGTTGGCGGAACCCAGAATCTATTGACCCTTCAGCGAGCAGCCGATCTGAGAAAAGATCAGAGCTATTTCCTCTATCGTCTTCGTCAGTCATGGCTCCATCGCCTCCTCTTTCCCGTGGGAGGCATGCAAAAGAAAGACGTATGGAAGGAGGCAGAGAGCTTAGGCCTTCCGGCTGATGAATTGAAGGAAAGCCAGGAAATCTGCTTTGTGAGCCACGGTGACTATCGAACCTTCATCGAAAAGGAATCGCCTACCGCAAAGAAACCAGGGGCCTTCGTGGACGATGCAGGCCGATATCTAGGCGACCATGAAGGGATCGCCTTCTACACACCGGGTCAACGTCGAGGTCTCGGTATTGCGACCGGCCGTAGGCTCTACGTTCAAGAAGTATTGCCCGCTACCAACACCGTCGTCCTTGGCGAGGAAAAGTCTCTGCGCCGCAGTCAGTGCGATATCACGGATCTGAATCTTTTTGACTCTTCAATTCTTACCGGATCAACGGAGGTTATGGTCAAAGTCCGGTATGCCGCGCCCGCGACACCTGCGATGATCCAGCCTCTATCAGAGGACACTCTGCGTATTGCCTTCCACGAACCGCAACGAGCCTTGAGTCCGGGACAATCGGCTGTCTTCTATCGAGACGATCACGTACTCGGCGGCGGGATCATTCAATCATTTTAGCTATCTCACGACACGTGGCATCGTATTGACAGTCCTTGTCTCCCAATGCTAACTTTGTGCGCTGCTTTTCGTGCAGGAGCACGAAGGTTTCTCCCGTTGTCAAAAAAAACAGTGAACGGATCCCTATAGTGATAAAGCCAGCAGTGGCGCGACGTTACGCACAGGCGTTGTTTGAGCTACTCGACACATCCACTATTGAATCAACCCGCGAAGCCCTGACGGGATTGGGTCAAGCTATCAAGGACTCCGTGGAGTTGCGCCACGTTGTGGCCTCGCCAGCCTTTGGCGCGGAAGCCAAAACGGCTGTCCTTGCAGACCTCGGTTCACGTCTGGGGTGTCCTCCTGTCGGAAAAGCCTTTCTCGGACAGTTAGTGAAAAAGAATCGTGTCGGCTATCTCCCTGAAATCGCCGAGGCCTTTGCAAAACTTGCCGATGCGGCGAAAGGCACCCAGCAGATCACCGTGTCCTCAGCGGCGACTTTATCCCAGATTGAACAAGATCAAATCAGTACTCGCTTGCGCACCATGCTCAAGCGACAAGTTGACATTACCTTTCACACAGATCCCCGCCATCTTGCCGGCGTACAGATCCATCTCGGCAGTACGGTGGTCGATAGCACCGTCAGTGGGCGATTACAAGCGATGCAGAGTCTGTTGACGAAGGAGTAGCGATGCAGATCAAGGCAGAAGAAATCAGTTCCATCATCAAAGAAAAGATCAAGGGCTTCGACAAACAAGTCGACGTCAAGGAAACCGGTTCCGTCATCCAGGTCGGAGACGGAATTGCCAAGGTCTACGGTCTTGACGGCGCCATGGCTGGCGAAATGCTCGAATTCCCCGGCGGCCTCTACGGGATCGCGCTGAATCTTGAAGAAGACAACGTCGGCGCCGTGCTGATGGGTGACGATGTTGGGGTCAAGGAAGGCGATTCGGTCAAGCGCACGGGACGTATTGCAGAGATTCCGGTCGGGGAAGCCTTGATCGGTCGCGTCGTGAACGCTATCGGCCAGCCTATCGACGGAAAGGGTCCTATCAAATCGTCGCTCTCGTCCCGTATTGAAGTTGTGGCGCCCGGGGTGAACACGCGCCAATCAGTGCGCGAACCCTTGCAAACGGGCATCAAGGCTATCGACGCCATGATCCCTATAGGGCGCGGACAGCGAGAATTGATCATCGGCGATCGGCAAACCGGCAAGACCGCCATCGCCGTCGACACGATCATCAATCAAAAAGGCCTCGGAGTCTTTTGTATTTATGTCGCTATCGGTCAGAAACGGTCAACTGTCGCTCGCGTCGTTAAGACGCTTGAAGAAAGCCATGCGATGGACTACAGCATCGTGGTGGCGGCCACCGCAAGTGATGCCGCCCCCATGCAGTATCTTGCGCCCTTTTCCGGTGCTGCCATCGGTGAGTACTTTCGGGATAACGGAAAACATGCATTGATCGTGTACGACGACCTTTCCAAACATGCTGTGGCCTATCGTCAATTGTCTCTGTTACTCCGTCGTCCTCCAGGCCGCGAAGCGTATCCTGGCGACGTGTTCTATCTGCACTCCCGGTTGTTGGAGCGCGCGGCCAAGCTCAGCGACCAGCTCGGCGGGGGAAGTCTCACCGCACTGCCCATCATTGAAACGCAAGCCGGCGACGTGTCCGCCTATATTCCCACTAACGTCATCTCGATTACCGATGGACAGATCTATCTCGGCAGCGATCTGTTCTATTCCGGTATTCGACCTGCCATTAACGTGGGTCTGTCTGTCTCCCGCGTCGGAGGTTCGGCTCAGATCAAGACCATGAAACAGGTCGCTGGTACCCTTCGTCTCGACCTGGCGCAGTATCGGGAAATGGCAGCATTCGCGCAGTTCGGAAGCGAACTCGACAAAGCGACGCAGATGCAGCTTGCGCGCGGCGTGCGCATGGTTGAGTTGCTCAAACAGGGGCAATACAAACCCATGCCGGTCGCCGATCAAGTGTTGTCGATTTATGCCGGCGTCAACGGATACCTGGACGATGTTCCAGTTGATAAAGTACAACAGTTTGAGGCCGACCTGCTGCACTACGTGCAACAGCATCATTCTGAGCTGAAAAAAGAGATTGCAAGCATCGGAAAGATCGATGACAAGGTCGCCGG
>CAZVEZ010000037.1:0-17193 GCA_964626135.1 uncultured Nitrospira sp. | reverse complement strand
AGTCTGGCATCCGCTTGACCTATGCGGTATCATGAGCATCTATAAGATGCGTCGTGCGTGAAACGTGAAGCGTACCTCGCAAAAAGAGAGAGCTAGTGTCTCGCGCTTCACGAATCACGTTTACCAAGAAAGGGGGCGACCGGAATCGACGGGGATACTAAGGTCAGCGGGGCATGTCGAGCTCTCGGGGTCTCGTAAATCCTCCGGGAAAATGTAACTGCCAATCAAGAACTGGCACTCGCAGCTTAATACACTGCGACGTTCCTCCACCTGAGGCCCGCGGGGGTGGTCGGAGCGCGATACAGCGGGCTGGTCCGAAGCTGGTGCTCAGCGGCTGAGGACGAGACAATACTGAGCTAGCGGCCAGTCTAAGCTAGCCGATGGGCGTGGGTGGCTGCGAAACTAAAACGATCGGCTACACATGTAGATCCGTTGCACTGAAGGTCTTCGGACCCGGGTTCAACTCCCGGCGCCTCCACCAAACCCGCTCCTCGGTCGTTTCACCGAGGAGCGTGCGTCTTTTAATAAAAGAATCTCGTCGAAACGGCAGTTGAGAGAAGTTCTGCGTACTGACGACCGTTCATCGTACAGTCGTCCTTTGCACCAAAAGCAATCTGACTGAACACGAACCCAGCGTCGGGTTTCGCTGCGCCCAAGACATACCGCCCCTGCCCTAATCAGGCCGGCCCACCACTAGCGCTTCGGGCTGCCGGCAATGAAGGGATAGACTATGCCGGCTATGGCGCCGCCGAGGATCGGGGCGACCCAAAAGAGCCAGAGTTGTTGCAGCGCCCACCCGTCGGCAAACACGGCGGTGGCGGTGCTGCGCGCCGGGTTCAAGGAGAGATTCGTCACCGGGATCCCGGCCCAATTGATCAGCGCCACCGCAAGGCCGATCGCCAGGGGTGCAAAGCCCTGTGGCGCGCGACTGTCGGTCGAGCCCAGAATAATCAGAAGGAAAAAGAAGGCAAAGACCACTTCGGCGCAGAAACCGGCCACGAGGGAATAGCCCCCTGGGGAATGCTCACCGTACCCGTTGGAGGCGAAGCCGCCGGGCACGAACCCCGCCCGCCCGGTGGCGATGAGATAGAGCACCCCAGCCCCCAGAATCCCGCCGATCACTTGGGCGGCGATATAGCCGGGAACCTCGTGCGCGGGGAACCGCTTGCTGAGCAGGAGGCCGATGGTGACAGCGGGGTTGATGTGACAGCCCGAGATATGGCCGAAGGCGTACACACTCGTGACCACGGCCACCCCGAAGGCGAGGGCAATCCCAATGACCCCAATGCCGAGTTGCGGAATACCGGCGCTCAGGAGTGCACTCCCGCAGCCGGCAAAGACCAACCAGAATGTGCCGAGCGCTTCGGCAGCCAATCGTGCTCCCATCATATCCTCCTTACCCGTGCGAGCCTGTCGCGCACTATGCTCGGAACTGCGCCAAAGTGCAAGCCATTCGAGGCCGGAATGGCGACGATATTCTACCTGCCCATCGCACTAACAGGGTATTGACACACTACTGGAGCAGAACAGACATGCAAGGTCTGGATACACACAGACCCCTTCAGAAGTCATCTCAGGCTATTCAGAAAGGCTGTCCCGCAAGGCCGCAGCACGCGACGAGGCGAAGCGTACTCTCTGCAGTACGTTGAGCCTCTGAACGCGGCGAGAATGCCGCTGGCGGACTTTGTCAACAGCCTGCTAATGAACAGAACGAACGGCTTGGCTGAGCATCGTGAAATGGAGTGCCGTGATGTGGAGATGACCTTGCGTCACATGCATGGACTTCTTTCTCCTGCTCCGCCCATGAGTTTATTATTTCGGCAATCGCTTCGCAGACGTTCAACGTTCCAAGTGGGTATGCTTTATGCTTTGCGAATCAATGCGAAAAAAATTAATTCCCCATTGACACGTTTTTCTAATGCGCGTAAGTAGAATTTACGGCCCATTTTTCACTCGATCAGGGGGGCCGGACAGTGCGCACACTGTTAACTGGTTCCCCCGCCAACTTTCCAAGAGAGGAGGGTAGCGATGGATGACCTGACTCCACCTGGCCACACAGGCCCGCCGACTCGAGGGTGGGCTTCTGATCGGTCGTGCTAGCTGGTTCTCCACTGGCGATGCCGTAATGGCATCAAAGACTACTAGAATGCTAGTCTGCCTACATTAGTATGGAGAACTCCTTGCTGGCATGAGGAACACAAGCGCCTGGGTACATTCTTTCTCCCCCGATCAGTTGTCCAATGCCCTGATGGTCGCGCGGGCCTCAGTTTTATCTGGGCCGGGACAACTACATAGCTGATCTGGCGTCCTAAGCGCCACACACAGGCGACCTCCCACCTTAAGCGGAAGGTCGCCTGTGCCATTTCCGTATCGTGACAATCTCTTTCGACATGGTGAGAACAGCTTGTTTCGACAAGCCTCGTCAGGATTTATGCTGGGAGGATATGTGTATGCGGTGCCAGACGTAATAAACCGGAATCCCCCTCAGGACGGCTGCCGCACGTACAACGACTCTGCGGGCCGTTGGGAAAGACTGCAGACGACTAATGACAGGGCTCCGATGACGCGGCTCGCAGGTAAGAAGGAATAGAGTGGAGCGTGGTATTGGTGGGAGCGCATGATTTTCGTACGACGAAGATGAAAAACTGTAGAGAGGGTCAATGCTATACATAGCGAACGCACGGGCCCGCTGTAGACGAGGAGTTGTTCGAAGGTGCCGCTCAGAATACGCAGCGATGCCCAGAGACTGTGGAAGATGATAGCGCGGGCCGGTACTGCGTGGCGTGGCGACGGGGCCTACCATCCGGTGTTGAAATGGGTAGATGGATTTTTGAGGAAACCGATGTGTGCGGCGATTGAACTGCGGCGGGAGCGGTCAAAGGCCCTGCTGACGCTGGACGATCAGATCATCCAGCAGGCTAAGGCACCGACAGCGAAAGGTCTCACGAGTTACGATGTGAAGAACTTTGTCGTTGCCCGCGTCTATCCGATTCGGTTTCGGCCAAAGGATGCCGCTCCCCTTTCATTTGATGAAGCCGTTGACCGAATGGCAACTGCAACGGCCAAATTCAACCCTGAAAAGATCACGCTGGAAGACGTCGCCCGACTCCTCAACTTGCCCTTCCCCTCGAAGCCCCATTAGAATACTCGTCCTAGACAATATCCACAGGCGGCGTTGATGTTCTTACCAGGAGGTGGTGCCATGAGCCTTGCTGATAACAAATGTATCCCCTGTCGCGGCGGCGTACCTCCAGTGCCAGCGGATCGTGCGCAGGCTCTGCTGAAAGAGCTGGGGCGCGGGTGGTCGCTCAACCAGGCCGGTCATCTTGAGCGTCTGTACACGTTCAAGGATTTCGCCCTGGCTTTGGCCTACGTGAATAAGGTGGGGGCTGTGGCGGAAGCGGAAGGCCACCATCCCGATTTCTACCTTGCCTGGGGCAAGTGCAAGATCGAAATCTGGACGCACAAGATCAATGGCTTGACGGAAAGCGATTTTTACCTGGCAGCCAAAGCCGATCGAGAGTTTGAACCGTTTCGCGCGATTGCCGGCTAACCGCGAGTGAGAAACGCGCGTGAGAGGGTTGCATCATGAACCCAGGAGGCAATAGATGAGCGACAAGGCCAAGGTAGCGCTCGTCAACATGCCGTTCAGCTACTCGAAGTATCCCTCCATTCAACTCGGCACACTCTCTGCGCTGCTCAAGTCGAAGGGGACCCCTGTCGACTGCCATCATCTGAACGTACGTTTTGCCTTCACGATCGGCGTGCCTCTCTATGAAATTATCTGCGAAAAACGGGCGCTGTTCGGCGAATGGATTTTCTCATACCTCTTGTTCCGCGAGAATCCGAAACGCACCGAGTATCCACGTCTGTTTAAGCCGGTGTTTGAACAAGTTGCAAAGGAGAGTGGGCATCCAGTCTCATTCTTCGAGGACATGGCGACAAGAGTAGCGCCACAGTTCTTGACGTGGGCCCAGACCACCATAGACTGGGGCCAGTACAAGATTGTCGGCTTCACATCCACGTTCGATCAAAACGTCGCGAGCCTGACGTTGGCGAAACTCATCAAGGATCTTTATCCAGACGTCACGATCGTCTTCGGTGGAGCGAACTACGACGGCGAGATGGGGCTGGAATACTTTCGGGCGTTTCCCTTTATCGATCACGTCGTGATCGGTGAGGCGGAAGACACGTTCCCAGCATTAGTCCGCACCATCTTGGAGGGAAAGAGCGAACAAGTTCCCGACGGAGTCACATACCGGAATGGTGACCGGATTCAGTTCACACCGAATGCGACGCTCTTCATGGATTTCACGAACACCGGTCCGCCGGACTATGACGACTACTACCACCTGCTTGCCGAGCTCGGCGAAGCGGCCCAGGGATTGGATCGGATTCTGCTTTACGAGGGCTCTCGGGGCTGTTGGTGGGGGGAAAAACATCACTGTACGTTTTGTGGATTAAACGCACAAAGCATGAAGTTTCGGGCTAAATCGTCTGAGCACGTGGCCCGTGAGATGGCCTATCTCTCCAGCCGATACGATACGGCGCGATTTCGTCTGGTGGACAATATTATCGACATGAAATATGTGGAAAACCTCTTCGGCCGGTTTGCTGCAGATCACTGTGATCTCGATGTGTTCATCGAAACCAAAAGCAACTTACAGAAGAGCCAGATTCGAACGCTCGCTGCCGGGGGCGTCAAGTGCATGCAACCGGGTTTGGAGAGTCTGAGCCTCAATCAGCTCCAGGCGATGGATAAGGGCGTGACACCGATGCAGAATATTATCTGCCTCAAGTGGAGCTACTATTACCATGTCGCGGTGTCATGGAACATTCTGCTCGGGTTTCCCGGAGAAACAAATGAGGACTACCGGCGTCAGATCGACTTGCTGCCGTCGTTGTTTCATTTGCATCCACCGGAGGCGACCGGAAAATTCTGGCTGCAACGCTTCAGTCCCTACCACACCAGGCCGCATGAATACGGTGTCCGCATCACCGGCCCCGGAACGGCGTACGAGCATATCTACGATGCGCGTCGGGTTGACTTGAAGAAGATTGCCTACGACTTCGAGTATGAGTTGGACAATTGGAACGTCGACCCGCACCTCTACCAAGAATTGGTCGATCTGGTACAGGAGTGGCAACGATTGGCCGGTTCGAACGATCGGCCATTTCTCTACTACTCGAAGACGATGGATTATGTCACCGTGTACGATGGTCGCAATCCGAAGGCGCCGATACGGCGGCGCTTTGATTGGCCTGCGGCAGGAATCATCGAAGTCTGCAACGAAGCGGCCAAGAGCGTGGACCAGATCCGCACCCTGTTGGCAAACCGACCCGACAAGAGCGGGAACTGCGACATGGAGATTGATCAGGCGCTCGATACATTGACGGCTGCGCGAATTCTCTACCAGGAGCGCGGAAAGTATTTCACCCTCGCCGTTCCCGAACACTCCTATCTCTAGCAGGATGCTGAACCAGGCTGCCGGCAAGACAAGACATAGTCTCTTTACATCGATAGTTTGTCGGCAACGTTGCGCATCTGAACACCATGCGCGAGCGAGGCGCCGCCTCGAATGGCGCAGGCAACATGGACAGCTTCTGTCATTTCTTCGATGTTCGACCCCTTTTCGAGGGAAGCCTGTGTGTAGGCATCGATGCAGTAGGGACATTGCACTGCCTGAGCGACAGCGAGGGCAATGAGGGCCTTCTCTCGTTCTGTCAGAGCACCTTCAGCGAAAACTGCGCTGTAGTAGGCCATGAATTTCTCCCAGAGGGGCTTGTTACCCTTGCCCATCTCGGCGAACTTTCCCAGATCGTGGGGATGATAGTAGGTCTCCATCGGTCACTCCATATTGTGAATGTGAACGTGTGAATGAGCCTGTATCCCTTCTTGACCATTCACAACCCATTTCTTCCATATAACGTTCGATTATGCGTTGCTGGTCGGCTCGATGTCGGCCTGTTTGAGCACCTGCGAAAATCGCGTACCGACGATGCCGGTCACTTTAGCCATGAGGTCGGTCACTTCTTGCCATTCCTGCGGCAGAAGATCGTGTTTCAGTTGGGGATGAATCGCCCATTGCGCATCGACATGTGTGCCCTTCCGGCTCACGAGCACCCGAAGTAGTTCCACATCTTTTACCTGCGATTCGGCGCCTGCTGCTTGGGAGGGATTTCCGTTTGAAGCGCCCGGCGGAGGCGTTGCATGTGCCACGACAGCCAATCTCCTTCCCTCTTGTCGAAAGGAATCATACCCCGTCGACATTCTATCTGTATATCTGGCCCAAGGCCTCTGTCGCCAGCCTGAACTGTTCGAGCGACTGACGGATCTGAAGCGAGTGCCCCGCTGCTGATGTCTCATGAAGACGTTGCATCTTCGTGGAGCAGGTCGAGCATGGCTTGGTGAATGGACCCGTTACTTGCCACGATCTCTTGTCCATAGATTGAGTGTGGATTACCTGAAAAATCCGTCACTCTGCCGCCGGATTCCCGAAGGATGACAACACCTGCCGCCACGTCCCATGGATTCAATGTCACTTCCCAAAATCCATCGAACCTGCCGGCTGCAACATAACAAAGATCAAGAGCCGCCGTTCCGGTTCGGCGCAATCCCTGCGCTTTCAAGGCGAATCGCACGAAATGGTTCAAGTTATTGTTCGGCGTTTCGCGAATGTTGTACGCAAATCCGGTCACCAGGAGCGCATGATCAAGCTGTTCCGTTGTGGTCACGGAAATAGGCACTCCATTGAGATACGCTCCGCGATCGATTTGCGCAGTGAAGAGCTCATCTCGAGTCGGGTCGTAGACCGCCCCAATAATTCCACACCCGTCCCATTCCACTCCTATAGACACACAGTACGCGGGAAACCCGTGGGCAAAGTTGGTCGTACCGTCGAGGGGATCAATCACCCATTTGTAGCGCGATGGAAGTTGCTCGGTCAGACCACGCTCTTCGGCCAGGACAGAATGGGTCGGGAAGGTGCCGTGGATGACGTCGATAATCCGTTGCTCCGCCTTGCGATCCGCGTCGGTGACAAGATTGATGAGCTGTTTATGCTCGATATGAAACCCGGTGCGCGCACATTCCTCAAGAACAGCTCCGCCTTGGCGAGCCGCATCAGCAGCAACTGAAAGGAGTGAGTCGAGCGGGATATCGTGTTCATCTGTTCGAGGCATGAGCAGATATGATAGCACGAGCCTGTGCGGTGCTGTAGAGCAAAGAGACCTCTTGAATCGGCAGTGACCGATACACCGAGACATTGAGGCTAAAATCTGGCCTGTTTCTTCTCGTTCTCATTGACCGCGGCGATAACACTCTTGGCAAGCACAGACACGTTTTAAATCGATGATGCCATGCAAGCCATAATTGCAACTTTATATGTTGACTTGCTATGCAAGCAATGTTATAAAGCAAGCATGCTTCACATTGGAGCAAGTCAGTGGAAGAACTTAACGATATATTGGTTGGTCTTGAGCAGCGGATCAGCGCTTACAAGAACCGGCTGCAGGAGCTCGAAAAGAAACGTCGTCGATTGGACGACGAAATTGCGACGATCAAGAAATACTTGGAGTTGGCAGAAACGCTGTATCGCGTTGAAGCCGACAAGGCCAAGCTCGCCAGTCTCTCCAATCAATTCTATTCCGACGACAAAGGTGCTCGTCAGCGACCCAATACGGACGTCACCGACCAATCGCGTGAAATTCTCATGGGGCGGAGCAAATATTCAGGGAAAAGCGTATCGGAAGCTGCGTACGAAATGCTTCGCGAGGCCAATCGTTCGATGCATGCAAAAGAACTTGTGCAGCGATTGGTCGAAGGGGGGCTTCAGATCAAGGGGAAAACACCTCTGACATCCGTAGCAACATCCTTGAAGCGAGACAAACGATTCAAAAAAGTTGGGCCGAACACGTTCGAGGCATTGGAAGAGTCCCTGATCCACGCAGTGTAATGTGTCTGGCTAGTGAGACCTCAAGATACACGAAGGGGGGTGAGAGTCTTGGCGACGAAGAAAGCAGCAAAGAAAAAGAAGAAGTAGTCCCCGCCTTGATTCGAACGTCGGGAGTGAGGCCACTTGCTCCCGACGTTAAATTACGCCTCTGCTACCTGTGCGCGTCACACGTCTAATTCACCTCACCCGGCATGGCAAGGCCACACGTGAATCATCTTCAAGAAGATGCGCGTTAGGAAGCTTGGAGGGAAACCAGCGATGCCGATCGCGATGCCGTCATGGTAGAACGAGGCTCCGACGCGGCAACTGTTTCGTTGGGATTGAGCAACACCCAGTTATCAGGGTGGGTGAGAATCTGCTGAACGAGGCGCGTGTGTATCGCATGCCCAGAACGCTCGGCAATTAGGTGCCCGATAAAGGGGACACCGAGCAATGAAAAATCCCCGATCAGGTCCAGGATTTTGTGTCGCACGAATTCGTTGGAAAAGCGAAGACCCGATTCATTGAGAATGCCATCTTGAGAGAGTACGATCGTGTTGTCCAAGTTGCCGCCCTGGCCAAGCCCGCGAGCCCAAATGGCTTCCACTTCCTGCAAGAACCCAAATGTTCTGGCATCCGCGATCTCACGCTCAAACGTATGGGCCGAGTGCTCATAGACGTAGGTCTGCGTTTGGATCATTGGGTGATTGTAGTGGATAGAGTAGGTAATCTTCGTGGTCGAGGACGGTTCGATGCGAATTCGACGAGTGCCATCTACGACCTCGAGAGGTCGTGTGATTTTCAGATAGGGTTGCCGCCGGCTCTGAGAAACAATTCCGGCTGATCGAATCAAGCGAACAAAGTGTGCGGCGCTGCCATCCATGACGGGAGCTTCACCGGCCGTAAGCTCCACATAGACGTTATCAATGTCGAGTCCTGCCAATGCAGCCAGGACATGTTCGATCGTCTGTACTTGAAACCCGTTACCGCTGATGGCCGTACAGAGTTCTGTCGGCACCAAGTGTTCGACAGACGCTGCAAGGGAGGCTCCGTCTCTGCCGTTCCGGTTCACAAAAATGATGCCTGTATCCGGCGTGGCAGGCCTGAGCGTGAGGGTAACTGGCTGTCCGGAGTGAAGTCCTACTCCTGTACAACTCACTGCATTTGCTAAAGTTTGTTGAGCTCTCACACGGTTACCTCAATAATTACACACGGGAGTAAAGCAACTCGTGTGCCATCTTGTTTTTTTTGCATAAAATAATCCCATACCATTGATAATTAATGAAAATGAAACAATGTCGCGCTACTGAAGCCATGTTGTAAAAATATGACACTTGTGACTTTTCCCAATGGTTATTGAATCGTATTTCACGCCCTCACCTATGACGCGCTCGCAAAGCTGAGCATAGAGCCAGTCTCCGCCATCCGCAGCAGGAATTAACGGATCCGGCTGATGATAGAAAACTCCTCGCGATCGACTCAATTGGCACAAACTGCAAGCCATGTTGTTCCCACTTGGCGACCATGGCAACGAACTACGGCCGGGGATCCAGCTCAATGAGTCCTTTCCGAATGGCAAGGATGGCGGCCTGTGTACGGTCGTAGACTTGCAGCTTGTGAAAAATGTTGCGCACATGATTTTTTACGGTCTTTTCACTCAGGTCAAGGCTATTGGCAATTTCCTTGTTCGTCTTGCCGTCCGCAACCAAGCGCAGGACCGTGATCTCTCGTTCCGTCAAATCATGTTCGACCCACCCGGACTTTTTCCCCTTCTTCTGGGACATTAAGGAAAACTCCGCCAAGATCTTGCTCGCCACGGACGGATGGATCAACGATTCACCCTTGTAAATTGCACGGATCGCAGCGACGATCTGCGATGACTCCGAATCTTTTAAAAGATATCCCGTAGCGCCGGCACGCACCAAGTCGAAGATATATTGTTGCTCATCGTACATGGTCAGGGCCACGATCCCGATGTGAGGAAACTCCCGTTTGATTTGTCTGGTCGCTTCGATCCCGCCCATCCGGGGCATACTCACATCCATCAGCACGACATCTGGAACTAATGTCCTGACTTTCTCGAGGGCTTCTATGCCATCTTGGGCCTCGCCCACAATATGAATATCGTCTTTCATCTTGAGAATTGCGGCCAGTCCTTCGCGAACGACACGATGATCGTCCGCGATGAGTACTTTAATTTTTTCCATGAAGGGTCGTCTCCTTTTTAGTCAAGGGGATAGCGATGACGATGGTCGTGCCATGCCCTTTCTTAGACTCGACCTTGCCTTCACCGCCCACAAGCCGAGCTCGCTCCAGGATGCCGCGAATTCCGAAGTGATCCCATTTATCAGGATCACGCAGGACGGTCTCCATATCGAATCCCACCCCATTGTCCCCGATCGTGACACGAAGAAGTTCGAGGTCGATGTCCAGTTTCACAGTAACCCGAGTCGCCTTCGCATGCCGCTCCACGTTGCTGAGGGCTTCTTGCACGATGCGAAAAAGGAATATCTTGGTGCGCGGGAACAAAATCTGTTCATCACCGGATACACGGAACTGCGTCTTGACATGGTACTGGGTCTCGTACGAGGCAAGATAGTTGGTGAGGGCTGGGAACAACTCCATCTTGTCGTAGTGGAGCGGGCGGAGATTGAAGATGGCTTGCCGCGCTTCATGGATAGCGAGTTTCAATTGGGCTTTGCTCTCGCGCAAAGCAGACAGGCTGGCTTTCGGATTTTTTCGAATCAATTGCAGGCTCAGATCCAGTTTAAAATTCACGCCGGCCAAATTCTGCACGAGGCCGTCGTGCATTTCGCAGGCAATGCGTGTCCGTTCATCCGTGACAGCCACACCTGTCTCCTTGACGTACAGTCGATAGAGCGACTGGTATTTGTTCAAAGCTTTCTCAATCTCTGCTGTAGCGCGGATGCGGGCCTCGATGAGTTCCCACATGAATTTGGCGCTGGCCCCGCCGATAATTGTGACACCCATCCGGTGGAAATCTTGAAGCAGCTCCCAAACCTTGACATTGCCCGACACATCGATAATGAGGTCCACGTGCTCGAGATCCAAGAGTCGCCGGAAATCGTGAGTCACGGGGATACCGAGCCGCTTCGCCAGTGTGATACCTGGAGCGGCGGCCTTGACTTCTGCCACGCCCACGATTTGGACCAGCGGGTCTGCCGCAAAAACCTCCATCAGCGCCGTGCCGCCGCGGCCTGCGCCGATGATCGCCACATGCGTGCCGCTCGGCGCTCCAATCTTGCGTGGTCGTCTGGGAGACATGGCTTGAGTCGTCGATCTTGATGCCTAGACGTTAAGAAATTGCACCCTGTGCGGACTGACAAACGGTGGAAGGACATGGAAAGGACGAAGAAGAGAAAA
The DNA here is from genome assembly GCA_964626135.1 of uncultured Nitrospira sp. Taxonomy (GTDB): domain Bacteria; phylum Nitrospirota; class Nitrospiria; order Nitrospirales; family Nitrospiraceae; genus Palsa-1315. Next base: position 5,875 of record CAZVEZ010000037.1, on the reverse strand, counting down.
GAGTGATCCTACGGCCCTCACCGCTCGCGGCGTTGCTGAGCCAATGTTCTCAGCTCATCCATGAACTGGTCAATATCTTTGAACTCTCGGTAGACCGACGCAAAGCGAACATAGGCAACTTGATCCAATTGGTGAAGCTCCTTCATCAACTCTTCACCCACAATCCGACTTTCAATTTCCGTTTCACCCATTTCCTGAATGCGCTTTTCGATACGATCCGTCACGACTTCGATGGTGGCGGTACTGATGGGTCGCTTCTCGCAGGCCTTTTTGAGGCCGGCAAGAATCTTTGTACGATCGAACGACTCCCGGCGGCCATCCTTTTTCACAACCACGGGGAGGATCTCATCGACGCGTTCGTACGTGGTATAGCGGCGCTTGCAGCCGAGACATTCCCGCCGACGGCGAATCAGCTCGCCTTCCTTCGCCATGCGCGAGTCTACGACCTTGTCTTCGAGTTCATCGCAGAACGGACATTTCACAGGCGGTGACCCTGCCCTGTCTGACGCGGTTTAGTAGGTATGAAAGATCGGGAAACGGCCGCAGAGCGCTTTGGCCTGAGCGCGGATCTCGTCGAGGGCTGCAGGGTCTTGTCGATGCTGCAGGACCCGGTCGACCAAACCCACAATCTCTTCCATCTCGGCTTCCCGCATTCCACGGGTAGAGACAACGGGAGTTCCCAGTCGAATGCCACTGGCGACAGCCGGAGGTTTCTCATCATAGGGCACGGCATTCTTGTTCACGATAATACCGGCGGCACCCAAGGCCGCATCTGCTTCTTTGCCCGTAATGCCTTTGTCAGCCAGATTCATCAGCATCAGATGCGTATCTGTGCCACCCGACACAATCTTGTACCCCCGATCGAGGAGTCCACGAGCCAGCACCTTCGCATTCGCGACAACCTGTTGTTGATACCGCATAAACGCCGGTGAGAGGGCTTCCTTGAACGCGACAGCCTTTGCCGCGATCACGTGCATCAAGGGTCCACCTTGTATTCCGGGAAAGAGCAATTTATCGACCCCTTTGGCATGCTCGGCCTTGCACATCACGACGCCACCCCGGGGTCCGCGCAGGGTCTTATGGGTAGTCGTGGTGACAAAGTCGGCGTAGGGAACGGGATTCGGATGGAGCCCCGCAGCAATCAGCCCTGCGATATGAGCAATGTCAACCAGGAGATAGGCACCGACTGATTTGGCGATCTGTTGGAATCGTGGGAAATCAAAGGTGCGCGAATACGCACTGGCGCCGACAACGAGCAGACGTGGCCGGCACTCCTCTGCCACCTTCTGCACCGCATCATAGTTGATGGTTTCGGTCTCGCGTTCTACGCCGTAGGAAAACACACGGAACAGTATCCCTGAAAAATTGACCTTGCTGCCGTGGGTGAGGTGACCTCCTTGGGCCAGGTCCATGCCGAGGATAGTATCGCCGGGTTTCAGCACAGACAGATAGGCGGCCATATTGGCTTGCGAACCTGAGTGCGGCTGCACATTCACATGCTCCGCGCCGAAAATCTGCTTACACCGCTCAATGGCGAGGTTCTCCACGGTGTCCACATGCTGACAGCCACCGTAGTACCTCTTTCCCGGGTACCCTTCGGCGTACTTATTGGTCATGACGGAGCCCTGAGCGGCCAGGACGGCGGGACTGGCGAAGTTCTCCGAAGCAATCAGCAGCAGTCTGTCACGCTGCCGCTCTTCCTCAGCGATAATCGCGTCATAAACATCCGGATCTGTGGCCTTGAGTGCGTCTAAAGAACCGATCACATCGTTCATGACAGCTCGTTCCCTCGTTAGGCCTCAGCTGGAGCCGTTTCAGGTTCCTGTTTCTTTACGACGTGGATGACCACCGTTGCCGTCACATCCCGTGGAAGTTTGATCGGTACAGTGAAGGTGCCGAGCTCCTTGATCGGATGGTCCAGCTGGATCTTGCGCCGATCCACTGTAAAGCCCTGTTCTATTAATCTCTCTGCAATGTCTTTGACCGTGACGGACCCGAACATCTTGTCGTCCTTGCCGACCTGAGCCTGTATGGTGAGCGACACGGCTGAAATGCTCTTGGCATGGATTTCAATCTCCAATTTTTCTTTCTTCGCCCGTTCGCCGGCTACACGCTTGAGATGCTCAAAAGCCTTAATGCTGCGACTGTCGGCCAGCACCGCTTTCTTGCGAGGGAGCAAAAAGTTCCGTGCGTACCCGTCTTTCACATCAAGCAGATCGCCGAGATGTCCGACCCCATCCATTGTTTCTTGGAGAATAACCTTCATGCCCCTAACTCCTTCTGTTGGAAAGGAAAAGAGGATACTGGGGGGCCAACAAAAAGTCAATTCACAATGTGTCGAAGATGCCCCCCTGATCAGAGACGCGAGCATGATCGTCCATTAGGAGAGCCTTCAGTGACAAGCTAGACAGGGGTAATAGGCCGACCGTATGATAGCGAACGCCACATAAAATTGCCTTATTACAAGGACCTCATGACCGCACGAGACCTTCTCGAAACATGGGCGCTTCGGCTTGAAGCCGAACAGAAACGGATAAGCAGCACGGCGGTTGACCAGCCAATTACTCAGGTGACAGGCCAACTTCTACACACAATCGGCACCCTTCATCTGTATAAGATCCTGCTCCCGCACGGCTCGTCTATCGAGCACGACACTCCTCTCTCGATCATCCCTCCGGACGATATGGAGCCGACCGAAGGCATCGTGTTGGGCGGACAAGGCAATGGGATCCTTGTCCAGACATTCGACGCGATCGGACAGTCCTATGTCAACGCGACCGTGATTCCTGATCGAGCCGGGCTTCTGGCCACATCAGCCAATCGATTACGCGACATGCTTGCGCGACCGGATTCCTATCGACTCGGTCCGGCAGATCGACTGGCTCCCCTGCTTGAGGAAACAGCGGGAACGGAGGAGCGTTCCGCGATCGTGACAGGATCGTCGATCCTCACGACCGTCTGGGCGGACGAGCTCTCAACGCGCAGGCAACGAGTGGCCGCGCTTGTGATTGAACTGATTCGCGCGAATAAGCGAATTCTCGTTTGCTGCCCTGATCATCAGGCAGCAGACTCACTGGTCGGAACGATCGCGCGGGCCATGAAAGCCGTGGGCCTTATGTACAAAACCTGGATGAGTCGCTATGAAATGGCATTGGTCCAGCAGGTCGAGGGGATCGGGATTCAGGAACTGGGGTTCGAAGCGCAGATGAACCAGTTTTATGCCAAGGCGCGCGCAGACAAGGCCGCGCTCCGGCGAAAGTACGATCGGTTTCGAGAGCTGACGCCTCTGTTGGCGCAGCAGAGGCAGAAGCAAAAGGATCTTGACGAAGTACGCCTTCTGGAGTGGCGATTGCTGACACAGGTCAGCGACCTACAGGCCAAGATCAAAGACGTGCAGACTACGCTGGCTGAGTATGAGAACCTCCCGCTCTTCCAACGGCTCAGCCTGCAGGCTGTCGGGAAAAATGTCGATTCGTTCCAGCAATATCTCGAACTGTATGAGAGTCAGTCCGCTGATCTGAAAAGAGAACTCGATGCCGCCAAAGCGCGAATCGATGAACTTGTGCCGGAAGCTGCAGTGCCGAAAGACATGCGGCCCGAATTCGATGAGCTCAAAGAAGAAATCGTCCGGCTGGGTGGGACGAAAAAGATCCGGGAATTGCTGGCGGCAGAAGAAGACATGAATCGCCAGGCCTTCATTCAAAACCGTCGGATCGTGGTCACCACGGCCTCACGCGTGCTGAACGACCCCCTGTTCAGCCGTGTCAGGTTTGATGTCTTGATCGCCGATGAAGCGCCGTGGATCTCGGCGGCCAACCTGCTCGGCGCCGCCGGGCTCGTCCGCGAGCGGATCGTGGTCAGCGGTGACCGTCGCGACATCGCGGCAGTAGGACGGTGGACCGCTCACGAATCTCAACTTCGGTGATGCGATCACTTTGCTTGACGCGGGCCAGGATAATTCAGGATAATCCCGCTCCTTGAGGAAGATTTGGACCTCAGTGCCGAAGTGGCGAAACTGGCAGACGCACTAGATTCAGGGTCTAGCGCCCGCAAGGGTGTGCGGGTTCAAATCCCGCCTTCGGCACCACCCCTCTCCTCTCCTGCACTTTCAAAAAATTCTCTGTCTCAACGGTGAAACCGCTCGTGGATGGTTAACCGCCCACTGCCAGAACGTTCTCCGTTTGATCTGTCTCGAATTCGAGAAAGCTTACGTGATGATCTCACGGCTTGCGCCTGCCGTAGTGCCCCTTCTAGAATGCCCCAGCGGATCGACAGGCCAAGTGGCCTTCTGGCGTCGTTTTTCACAAGATCGTTCATACGCGATCGAGCGAGAGAAAGTCGGCGATGCGTTGCGCGATGATGACATGAGGCGCGTCGCTCAGATATGACCATGACAACGGGACTGAAGATACTGATCATCGATGATAACCCAGAGTTTCGGCTGTTGATCACCACACAGTTGCGCTCTCGGAACATCACAGTCTTCGGCGCGGCCGACATCATTCAGGCAATCGGCATGGCGCGTGAGAAGCGGCCTGACGTCATTCTGCTTGATATTGAAATGCCGGGTGGTGATGGATTCCTGGTTCTCGAACGCCTCAAGGGCAACAAGTTGCTCTCGGCGATTCCAGTCATTATCGTGACGGCTCGAGATCTGAAAGAGGTGGAAGCGCGAGCCCTCCGATCGGGGGCCGCGGCGGCTCTTCAGAAACCGGTGGTCATAGAGGGTCTCTGTACCGTGATCGAGCAGATCCTGCCGAACTCGCCTCCGGCGTGAGCGTCACCGGTCTCCAGGCCTCACACGACCTCCCAACACAGTCATATGAAGGGTGTATCTCACGATCCCGAAGGGGTGCGAGTGAGTAGCTGCTCGACTCTTGTAAGCAGCTGCTCTTTTTCAATGGGTTTGACCAAAAATCCATTGCACGCTAAGCCTCCTGCTCTCCGGACGGTACCCACGTCAGACTGTGCCGACACCACAATGATCGGAAGGCTTTGCCAGGTAGGCGACGCCTTGACCTTGGCCATAAAGTCCAAACCGTTCATTTCAGGCATATGGAGATCTGTGATGATCAGTTGGACATCTTTGATACTGGAAAGAATTGTCAGGGCCACGATGGCGTTCTTGGCGACAATCGTCTGATGGCCGCCTGCGTGAAGAAAGTGCGCGAGCCGTTTGGCATTGATCGCATTGTCCTCCACGATTAGAATGGGCATCGAGATCGCTCAGCAGTGAATGAGAGAAATTGAAACCGTCTCAAGAGGGCGCACCGATTCCGTACTATAATCGGCTGTCTGTCAGCAAAACTGTACGGGTACAAGTTGTGCGCGTCCAGAGCACAATCATCCTGTTCGGAGAGGTCTAATGTTTCAGATTCTCGTGATCGATGATGATCAGGGGATCCGGTATCTCCTCGAGACGGTTTTCCGGCGGAAGGGCTACGACGTAGTCCTCGCCGAAAATGGCCAGAAGGGGCTGGAACTCTTCCGACACAAACAGCCTGACGTCATTGTGCTGGATTTGAAAATGCCAGGGATGGATGGGGTAGCCGTCTTGCAGCACATCCGTAGCCTCAACCGCGATCAGCCCGTGATCATGTTTACGGGGGCATGGACGTCGAAGACCGAGCAGCAGATCCGAGCCCTTGGCATCACGGAGATCGTCAAAAAAGAAGCCTCGCTGCATCGGTTAGAGGAGGCGCTGAAGCATCTGTCTGTGACTCCCACCCCTGCGCTGGTCCCGTCGAAATCTTGGTCTGCCTCGTCATGACGATCGGATGCGACCGGAATTAAGGGGTCGGGAGTCTTTGTTCAGAATCCTTTCGGCCGCCGCGAGACGAAGCCATCACGGCCTGCCGCCCTTCTCGAGAATCGC
>CAZVEZ010000036.1:0-17490 GCA_964626135.1 uncultured Nitrospira sp. | reverse complement strand
GAGCCTCTGAGCGACGCGAGAACGATGCTGGCGGACTTTTTCAGCATCCTGCTAGGCTTTCTAAGACATCCTTTGGTCGCTCTGGAAAGGAAAAAGGGCAGGGATGAGCTCCGAACTTGACCGGCAGGGCCTCGTCGAGATTTTTGTGATCGAGGCATCGGAAGCGGTGGCCATACTTGCCAAGGCGTTCCATCCGCCCGATGGGGCCATGCCGACTCCGGCACAATTACAAGAGCAGTATGTGTGGGCGCATAAGATACGGGGGGCGTCAGCGCTCTACGGGTATGAGGGATTGGCCGTGATGGGGGCGTTACTTGAATCGACCCTGGAAGAAGCGCCCTCAATCGAGCCCGTATTGTGGCCAAAAACGTTGGGGATCTTGCGTGGGATGGTGACTTCGTTTGAGTCTCAGTTGAAAATTGTCGCGCAGGGACGCCCTGAAGATCTGTCGGTGAGCGCAAGATGGAAGGGAGAAGTGGCCGGATTGTTCCCGTCAGTGTCTGCAGCGGAGCCGCCTGATTCGGCAACGCTCGCACCGGACTACCTTGTGCCGATGCTCGATGCCGAGATGTTGTCGTATTTCATTCCGGAGGCGGATGAATATCTGCGGACCATAGAGTCCTTGACGCATCGTCTGCGCGAGAACTCCACGGATGGAGAGAGCATCCATGCGCTGTATCGTGCCGTTCATACGCTCAAAGGGTCCGCATATACCGTTGGATTCAAGGTGATCGGCGACGTGGTCCACCCGCTCGAAGATTGCGCGCTCGCAATTCGTGAAGGAGAAGCGCTCCTTTCGTCGGATGTTCTTGGAACCATTGATCGAGTCATTGAGGTCGTTCGGCTCTTGATGGGACGGGATACCGGCAAGATTGCCCAGCTACAATATGACGTGCGGGAAATTACCAAGATGCTCGGGCAGATCCGCAACGGGGAACAGATGACCGCACCGATTCAGATTGCCGCTCCGATGGCTCAGGTCGCGACGGTCGTCATTGATCGCACAGTAGAGTCGGTCGGCCAGGATGCGGAGCCGGCTTCCGGGTCTAATATCTTAACGGATGACTACTTGTTGCCGTCTCTCGATGCCGAGGTCCTGTCGTACTTTGCCCCGGAAGCGCAGGAATATCTGGAGTCGCTTGAAGCCCAGTTGCTTCGGCTCGAGAAGGAACAAGGCAATCCGGACGTCATCAATCGACTATTCAGGACCGCTCATACACTGAAGGGCTCCGCCTATACTGTGGGGTTCCAGTCCGTCGGCGACTTGACGCATTATATCGAAGATTTTATGGGTTCGGTGCGCGAAGGGCGTGTGAAGATTCTCCCCGGTCATGCAGATGTGCTGCTGCGATCTGTTGATGTCGTGCGCCTGTTGATGCGCCGGGATCCCACATCTCTCGACATGCTGCGCCAGCGCTATGCCGCCGCAATACAAGACCTGAAGCAGTTGGATCTGCCGGGGGCGGTTCAGATGGTGGAGTCCGGCTCAGTCATCCATCCCGGCGCTTCGCTCAAATACGAGCTACATGGTCAAGAAGATATTCAGCCTGTCAAAGCGGGAGAAGGTAAATCAACAGATGGTAAAGTCGTGGAGGATCGGGAGGTCATCCGCGTCAGCCGTGATCGTTTGGAACGGCTGTTGAATCTGGTCGGCGAGCTTGTCATCGGTCGTGGACGTCTTGAGCAGCGCCTGCAAATGCTGGAGCAACTTTCACAACAAGTGCTGGTCTATAAAGGACGGTTGGTCGAGTCGGTTCATTCGTTTGAGGAGAAACATGCCTTTACACTTCCGGCCGCGTCTTCCGATCCAGCGAGTATTCCGGCTCAAGGAGTGGCCAATATTAGCGACTTCGGGAGCCTCGAGTTCGACAAGTACGACGATTTCAATATTTTATCCCGTCGCATCAGCGAGGTTACCGCGGATATTTCAGAGTCAATGACACAGTTGCGTGGATCGATTCGTCGCTCACACGAAGACATGAGTCACTTGGCGCAGCTGACTCTCGGTATGCGGGACGAGATCGCTCGGGCTCGCATGGTTCCGATCGGCACACCGTTCACACGATTCCGCCGGGCCACACGCGAGATGGCGCGCGCCACTGGAAAAGAAGTGACGCTGGTCACGTCAGGCGAACATACCGAGGTCGATACAGGCGTCGTGGAACGATTGGTTGATCCATTGATACATCTCGTTCGGAACGCGGTCTATCATGGGATCGAGCCTCCCGGTGTTCGTGTGTTGAAGGGGAAGTCTCCAACCGGTACGATTTATCTCCATGCGGCGCATCGTGGAAGCGCGGTGTTGATTGAGGTGGAAGACGATGGAGCCGGGCTCGACATCGAAAAAATCCGCGCCAAGGCGATCGACCGGGAACTGATTCGTCCCGAGGTGGCCCGTTCATTGCCGGAATCGGAAATCATCAAGTTTATTTTCATGCCTGGGTTTTCAACGGCAGACGCGATCGATGATCAAGCCGGACGAGGTGTCGGTATGGATGTGGTCAAGCGCGTCATCGAAAGTATGAACGGTCACATAGACGTCGAATCCATGCTGGGCGTAGGGACGAAGTTTACGTTGAGCCTCCCGCTGACACTATTGATTGCAACGGCTCTCATGGTGCGGTCAGGGAATGAGCGGTACGGAGTGCCTCTGCCGGCGGTGCGCGAAGTGACCATGTTGACCCCCAGTTCGCATCAACGGATGGGCGAACGGTCGATCTTGCACATCGGCGATGAGGCGATCGAGGTGCAGCCGCTGCAGCAACTCCTTTATCGAAGCAACGCGCCGGTGGAAACCGGCAAGCCGGTTGTCATCGTGCGAACGGCGGCCGGCATGATCGGTATGTTGGTCGATGAATTGCTCGGCCGCCAAGAAATCGTCATTAAACCGTTGGGCTCGTTTAAATCGCTGGATCGTTCCAGCTTCGGCGGCGCGACGATCGATCCAGAAGGTCGCGTGATTCTTGTATTGGATCCCGCCCGGTTGTTGGCGCGAGAGGCATATACCACTTCGGTTCCGGAGTCGGCATCAGACAAGATGGGGGCGGCGGGCTCGATGGTTTCATATCCGGAGTTGCCGGAGTCGAACGTGTCGGAGCAATGGCTCCTCTTGATCGACGATTCCCTGAGCATTCGAAAGTTCGTCAGCCGGATGTTGGAGTCGGCCGGGTATAAGGTGCATACCGCGGTGGATGGAGAGGAAGGACTTCGCATGGCCGCTGCGCAGGATTATCGGCTGATCCTGACCGACCTTGAGATGCCGAAAGTCAATGGTTATGAAGTGATTCAGGGATTGCGCAGCCGAATGCAAACGCAACAGACACCGATTATTGTCATGACGACGCGAGCCGGTGACAAGCATAGACAAATGGCTCTCAATATCGGAGCGAGCTCCTATATTGCGAAACCTGTTGAAGAGCGGGCCTTGATTCATGAAGTTGAGCGCTTGATCGCCAAAGAAGCCGCAGCGCGGTAACGAGGCTTCCCGCGCCGATTCTTGCAATAGACGACGGCCTGGTGGATGAACAGGAGCTATCGATTATGACGTTACGGGGTCGTCACAATTCGACCGATACGCTTGTGGAGACGGCCAGCTTCTTGGTCGTCCGTCTTGGAGGCTGCTATCTGGCCTTTCCCGCTGCGGGGGTCCGCGGAGTTCTCGCGAATGAAGAGGCCGGGCACTCGGAGGCGGTGACTGCCATGGGGAGTGTCTATCCGCCGATCGATCTTGCTCAGCGGCTTTCGGTAGTCGCCGACTTATCAGGCGCCGGGATGAGGACGGTATTGTACTCGAACGGCCGCTTGCAGGGCGCGATTCGTGTTGAACAGGTTGTGGGGTTGACAGATGTGGAACGAAAGGACTGCTTTCCGTTGCCGGCGCAGTTTCGTTGCGATGAACAGAACTGGTTTATGGGCATGATGGTATATCGGGATCATCTGGCGCTGGTCCTGAATCCTTCGTGGACACTGGGAGAATCGGACGGCGTCATGCCGGAGCCCGTAGGGCAGATGGGACAACTCACTGAGATAATCGAGACAGCGGTTGGTGGATCATGCTGAGGGCTGCGCGTGGACAACAGCAAAATCACACCCCGAAACGGTTCTGGAACGTCATGCTGTTTTCTGTCGGTGGAGTCAAGCTGGCCGCGCGAACCGAGGATGTGGGAGAGGTATCGCCGTGGACGAACAGTATTCCGGTGCCGAGTCGAACGCCATTTGTGCAGGCCGTGCTGAAGCGGGACGATGGTGTGATTCCGGTCTACGATCTGGCGGGCAAACTGAATCGAAGACTTCAAGGAGAGCCATTGCTGTGTCTGGTGGCTCGCCATCTGGACGGGCCGATGGCTGTCTGTATCGATGCCGATATGCCGTCTCTTGAAACTGTGGATAGGACGGCGATTCGATCGAGCGTCAGAGACGATATTGAAACGCTGGGGATGGTCACAATCGCAGGAGAAGATGTGGCCATTGTAGCTCTGCAACGACTTGGCCGGTCAAGACAGGTTACTGTCAGAAGTTAAGGATACCGGGGGAAGGAATTCGCTATGCCAAACGTGTTGATAGCCGACGACAGTATTGCGGTCCGGAAGGTCGCCGAACGATTGCTGACTGAAGCGGGATTTGGCGTCACATTGGCTGCAAACGGCGAAGAGGCGCTGGCCTATTTGGCCAAGGAAACGCCGGACTTGGTCGTATCCGACGTGATTATGCCGGATAAAAGCGGGTACGAAGTCTGCGCTTTTGTGCGTACGCGGAGAGCGCTTGCCAATACGCCGGTGCTCCTGATTTCCGGCATTGTGAACGATGAGGTGACGAAACAGGCTGAATCCTGTCACGCCGATGGAGTATTGAAAAAGCCATTCCAAGGCACGTCTCTCAAGGATCGAGTGCTCGAGCTGTTGTCAAAGCGGCAGAGCGCCTCCACGCCTGTAGCCAAGAGCATCGAGAAAGTGAATGAACCGGTCGAGCCGGCTCAAGGTCTCCGTGTAAGCATTGAACAACTAGAAATCTATCGGCAGGAGACGGCGCGATTGAAGCTTCTGGAGGAAGAACTTCTGGTTGAACGAGACCGGGTGGCGCAGCTCGAAGGGCAACTGATCCGTGTCAAGGATCTTGAGTCGATGCTGGCAGGGGAGCAGGAACAGAGCGTTCAGCTAAAGAGGAAACTTGCAGAGACCGACCGTGCCGTTGCTCGAGTAGAGGAACTTGACGCCCTCCTCAATGTTGAACGGGAGCGGGTGGCTGAAGTTACGCAGCAAGCAGCTGTGGCGCAGAGTCTGAGCGAACGTGTGCAGGAACTCGAGGACGTCCTTCAGAAAGAACGCGAAGATCATGCGCAACAGACGGCCCGTCTGGCCGAACTGCAGGAAAGGGCGGGCCGTGTCGAAGAGCTGGAGTCGACATTGGATGCCGAGCGTCAAGCGGCCGCGCAACTGGTCGAACAGATGACCGCAATGGAAGGCACGATCACCCGATCTCAGGAGTCGGCGCAGCAACTGGTCGCGCAAGTGCGCACGTTGGAGCAGGCTCTCGCCGCTGAGCAGGAAAAGAATCTGGATCTGGCCGTCCGTGTCTCCGAGGCCGAACGCGCAGTACAGAAGGCGCAGGAATTTGAAGCGCTGCTTCAAACGGAGCGGGAACGAAACAGTCTTCTGGCGAGGCGTGTATCTGAAACCGAGCACGCGTCAGATCTTGCCACCAAGCGGTTTGAAGAGATGGCGACAAAGCTTGGCGAAATCGCAGGATTAGCCTCTCAGCTGGGGAGCGGAAAGCAGCGGCCCTAATCCCGCTATTTCCCTCGAACCGTCACAATTGTGAAAGTTTGATGTTATGAAAGCCGAGACCACAGACGATTTTCAGAAAGAACTGATCGATCTCTTTGTTCAAGAAGCCCATGAATGGCTCCAGAACATTCACGTTGCCCTTGATGAGCTGCAGCAAAGCCCGGCGCCGGAGCAACATGCAAAACTGGTTGAGGTGATTTTGACCGGGGTAACGAATCTCGGCGTGTCTGCGGCCACGATCAATCTTCCAGAGGTGAAGCAGGCGAGCTCCGGCGCCGTTCCTTTTATCGAAGCCCTCCGTGACCCCTTAAAAGCATTCTCTGCTCAAGACTTCTTCTCGCTTTGCAAACAGCTTGGGCAGATTCACACGGCGTTGACCAAGGCGACAGGCCGTTCCTTTGAAGACGATGGGAGCGGGGCGACGGCCGAAGTGGTTGCTGCGAGTCTCTCTCCCGGGGAGTTTCTGCATGCGCTTCAGGGGTTGCTCGTGAAAGAGTCTTCCAGTCCAGTCTTCGGGCGTAACCACATCGACAGCCTCATGAAGCAGATGGAAGGGCAGATTCATGCCGGCGTCGAACGTCTCGATGCTACAGTCATCGAAGGCTGCCTTGCGCGGGCTGCAGAAGAGGAAGATTCCTTTTTGAAAGCGATTGAGGAACGGATACCGGATGTGTCCAATAGGATGAGCGCTCTCAAGATGGACGGAAGCGAAGGATCCTCACGTATGAAAACTCTCGAAGTTGCAATTCAAGATGTCGCATGTCTGCGCACAGAAGCGCAGCAAGTGAACGCGGGATCGGCCGCGATGTTTTTCACAGGACTGCACAGCTTGCTGAGCGTAGTGGCGCAACGCCGAATACTTCTGGCTGCTTCGCGGGTAGAATCGGTGAAGACGCGGCTGCATATGATGGGCGATGCCATTCGCCAGTGGGTGGAACAAGGACGGGCCCAACGCGCCGCAATCCATCAGTTGCTCCCCACCAGCCGCTCGTAATCGTTGTGCCGGATCTTCGTGCACACGTTTTTTGATGCGTGAGGTGTCGTTGTCCCTTGCGAGCGATGATGGCAGGATGAATTCAGAAGCTGATTATACGATATATTGGGGGCTCAAGGTCTTTCCGTTCGACAATGTGCCGGATCCGCGATTTTATGTCCCCTGTTCGCAACATGATGCGGCCTATAGGTGGTTGAGTTATGGGATTCAGACCCGCAAAGGCATGCTCCTGCTCACTGGGGACATCGGATGCGGGAAAACCTTGTTGAGTCGCCGGTTAATCGTCGGACTGCCTGCTGTTCGGTATGATGTCGCGCTGGTTGCGAATCCTGCGTTGTCACCCTCCGAATTACTGGATGAGGTGTTGGCCCAGTTCGGGCTTGGCATCGTGTCATCGAAAGCCGGACGATTGCAGACACTCAATGAGCGGCTGGAATTGAATGCGCACCGCGGGATCACCTCGGTGCTGGTCGTAGACGAAGCGCAAGCCATTGAAAGTGTTAAAGGATTTGAGGAGCTTCGATTGTTGACAAATTTTCAACTCAACGACAAATTTCTACTGACCGTGGTGCTGATAGGCCAGCCGGAATTGCGTGACCGTGTTGCGCAAATTCCGCAGTTGAACCAGCGGATTGCGGTGCGGGCGCACTTGGCTCCTTTCACGGCAGAGGAGACGGCATCGTATATTACGGCACGCATGGGAGCCGCGACGCATCGGACAGACGTGTTTACGAAAGAGGCGGTGGCGCTTATTTATGAACAGAGTAAGGGGATTGGGCGGCTTGTCAATGCCCTGTGCGATCAATGTCTCTTTGCCGGCGCGATCGAGAGGGTTTCTCAAATCGATGGCCGGCTTGTCCAGCAAGCCGCGCAATTCGCATAATATGCGCGAATGTTTTGTGAGGATGGCCGCACACGCCATGAACGAGTAACGATGAAGGATTGGTATCGCATTGCGCAGGAGCAATTGACGGGTGTGGCCCTGGCCGTGCAGCGGCAGGATCAACTCAACCTGGAGTCCCTGTCCTCCCTGGCGGCAGAGATTGCAGAGGCGATCAATAAAAGCGATGAGTTGCTCGTTCTTGCTATGAGCGGCCCCGCAGGCCCTCCGCTGATTACGAATCTTGTGAATGTCGGGATTTTGGCAACGAAGGTCGGCGCCGGACTGGGCTATCACGGAAAAGAGCTGGAACGACTGACATTCGCAGGGCTCCTACATGATATCGGCCTCTTTGCCGTGCCGCAGTCGTTAATCACAAAGTCTGGCCGATTGACCCAAGATGAACGCACCCTCATTGAACAGCATCCGGAACTCGGTTACCAAGCGATTCGGAAGGCCGGTCAGAAATTCGATTGGCTGGCGCAAGTGGTAAGCCAGGCGCACGAACGGTGGAACGGACAGGGGTATCCAAACAAGCTGAAGGGGCGGCAAATCGGGGAGTTTGCCCAAATTATAGGGGTGGTGGATATCTTCGACGCTTTGGTGAGTCCGCGCGGATATCGTCGTCGATTCTTTCCGCACGAAGCGGTGCGGGAATTGATGGTGGCGGAACGGATGGCGTTCCCCCGCGAGGTCATCAAAGCCCTGGTCGAACAGTTGTCGGCTTATCCGTTAGGTACTTCGGTGCGATTGACCACAGGAGAAATTGGATCTGTCACACGCATCAATACGCGCTATCCGCTCCGTCCGGTCGTGTGGGTGGAGGGCAATGCGGCCTATGGCCAGGAGGGGAGGCAACTGGATCTGAGCCTCACCCCGCTTGTGTCCATCATCGAAACGTTGGAACCCCCTGACATTGCGCGCATCTCGTTTCCAGTCGATGAGACATCCGCCAAGTTATCTGAAGTCGTCCCTTCGGCATCCGATCAGTTTGCGTCGCTTTTGGAAGGGTTGGATGCTCTCGCAAGTGCGATTCAAGGCGCCGTCGAGTCCAGGACCTCTATGCCGAAAGATGGAACTGTACCTCCGTCGGGCGAGCAGCGATGGAGAGAGCGGCTCCCTGCGCAGGATGTTCTGGATGCCGGTTTTGAAAAGGAAGTGATCGGATTATTCGCTCTCGAAGCGCACGAATGGCTGGCGCAAATTCAGACGGCAGTGAAGCAGCTCGCGGAAGGGGCCAACGGAACATTGCGTCCGAAGCTCTACGGGGTTCTTTTGCAGGGTATTACCAATCTAGCTAAATCCGCCTCGACAGTGCAGCTTCGGACTATCGAACAAATGGCCTCGAATCTGCTTCCGATCCTTCACGATGTGGGGCGCCAAGAACCGGGCGCGATGACGGCAGCGCTTCAGTCGCTTCAAGGTGGATTGGATCGGATCAGCCGGGCTGTGCGCCGCTTAGCGGGCGACCAAGAGAACGTACCCATCGACTATGATGGCGCGTCTCTAGAAACAGCGGACGATTCAGTGGAGGCGCTTCCGGACATCGTGTCCGAGC
Source organism: uncultured Nitrospira sp. (assembly GCA_964626135.1). Taxonomy (GTDB): domain Bacteria; phylum Nitrospirota; class Nitrospiria; order Nitrospirales; family Nitrospiraceae; genus Palsa-1315. The sequence continues at coordinate 8,275 of CAZVEZ010000036.1, read as the reverse complement.
AGCCTGCGGCTCATCAGACGCAGGTTCTATTTACCGTGAGCACCAGTGTCCCGCTCATTCAAGCCCTTCGGGACCTGCAGCAGGCACGCGCCCGGTCGATACAGCCGACCCGCGACGTATTGGAAGCGGTCATTCAGCGAGCCGAACGGGAAGCCGATCATCTTGATATCCCTCGTGTCGAGCGCATTTTAGCCGAACTGGACCGACTCGACGATGAATTCATTCAAGAGGTCCGTCGGCGGGTTCCGATCATCAGTTCTACTCTTGCGCATTTGAGGGCGCAGGGGCCGAAAGATTTTGTCACTGCGTCTCAACTTGATCCGATCCTTGAACAGGTCGAAGCGCTCAACGATCTGGCTAACCACGTGCAGGCGACCATGATCACGATGTTTTTACAAGGGCTGCGATCCTTTCTCATGGTTGCGGCCTATCGACAAACATCGACATTGGCCCAACGATTGGGAACCGTCGAGACGAGGATTCATGCATTGATTCCGATGGCGGAACAGTGGGGCAATATCGGGCGTGTCGAACGATCGGCCATTGATGACATTCTGCCGCGCTAGCGCAATTTTCGTGAGAGCCTCTGGTCCGCAAGTCTTCCACTCAGCTTTGCAGCATCTATGATTGATTGCAGTATGACCAGGCCCTTTCAGCCTGCACACTTCTGTACATTCGATCTTACGGTCACTTCACGGTTCACAAAATTCGACTCCTGCGCCTTATTCTAGTTTCCACGAAGAAGAAGTCCATCTTGGCGTAATTGCATGGATTGTGCTGCCTATTGATTAGGCAAAGTGTGAGGTACTGCGATCCTGCAAGGTATTGATCGCTCATCCACATGGTTATCCACAAACCCATGCACAATTTTTGTGGACATAGATCATGAAGGTGTCACTGTCATGCAGCGCGATTACCTGTTCATTCACGGCAATTTGCACAAATGAGACTGAAAGACCTATCTCAGAGCAAGATTTCGATGCCTCCGTCTACTTTCGCGCCATGGAGCATGCCGATACGTGCCGATGACAGGCAAATGAAGTCTGTCGTCTATGATGTCTCACACATCATCTACCACTTCCCATCACGTCAGGGGATTGAGCGTTTTGTCCGATCAGTCCGCCTCAAATCCGCCTCCACTGCTACTAGCCCCTGCAACAGGCTGTGGAAGGATGGTATGATGCCACCGTCGTGCTGCCCTCTCTTGTCGATGATGAGAGTAGTTTGGCAGTGTATAGCGTATAGAGTATGGGTGGAGGGGGAACGCATCGATGCCGAAACTTGTGACGGTATTGCGGCCGGAGAAGATTGAGGAGCAAGCTCGTTTTTATGTCCGTTCACATATCCTGCTTCCTTCCGGTACGATCGGGTTGATCTGTTTGATCGGTGGGGTTGGATCACTCGGGTATCAGCTGTTGTTCAACCATACATACAGCTGGTTGACTTTTCTCACCAGCTCAATCTTGCTTGTCGTCGGTGGGTTGTTCGGATGGGGGCAATCACGGTATCACCGGTATCTCTTCACGACATTTCCCGAATTCTACGCGGCAAAAATGCGGACCGCTGTGGCTCAACGCAGTAGGAAGGCCAAAGCCAAGGCAGAGTCTGAGGTGCCGCAAATCGAGCATCCTGGCCGTGGTTTTGTCACGGCAATCTCTCTTGCATGCGCGGCGCTGATTTTTGGCGCATCAGCTGCGTCTATCTTACGCGGCGATCTAGACCCACTCCCGTCTGTGTTGATGCCCTGGGCTGGATTCTTCTGGGCGAAGTTGTTTAATTGGCGCGGAGTGGTGGAGTAGTTTGGTTTGTCCGGTCTATGTGGTTCGTGCGATTTCTTTTTACCTCACCCGCTTCTTGGCTTTCGTTGTAGGGGCTGGAGATGTACGGTGTGACGCTTCAAGCTGTTTCACCCGCTCTTCGAGTGTGCGTACCGTCTGTCGAAGTTCAGGAAGCCGTGGAATGACCGCTTGAGACTTGAGCCACACATCATGCGGCATCGCGGGAGTTCCTGAGACGATCTGGTTGGGGTCGATGTTGCGGTTGACTCCGGCGCGAGCGGCAATCATCACCAGATCTCCGATGACAATATGGTCCGCCAGACCTGCCTGCCCACCGATCATGACGTGATGTCCCACGCGAGTGCTGCCGGCAATCCCGACCTGTGCGACCAGAATCGAATGGGCTCCGATCGTCACGTTATGGGCGATCTGGACCAGATTGTCGACTTTGGTGCCTTGCTTGATGATCGTTTGCCCAAGGGTGGCCCTATCGACCGTGACATTTGCCCCCAGTTCGACATCGTCCTCGATTGTGACTCCGCCGAGCTGGGGAATTTTGTAATGTCGCCCCTTGTCCTGCACATATCCAAATCCATCGCTTCCGATGACCGTGCCACTGTGAATGATGACCCGCGCTCCGATCGTACACCCTTCCCTGACTACGACGTTGGGATAGAGCAGTGTATCGTCTCCGATGGTCGTATCATTTCCAATAAATACGTTGGGGTAAAGCGTCACTCGAGCGCCGATCCTAACCCGGTCACCTAGTGTGACTCCTGGCCAGATCGAGACATCGGGGCCGATCTGACTGTCAAGGCCACGGACGAGGCTTGCGGCAATACCGCGGGGAGGGGAAACGGGGCAAAAAAAGGTTTGAGCAACCTGCGCAAAAGCCAGAGTAGGATTCGCGACAACGATGTGAGGCGTGACGATGCCTTCGAGCCGCCGGTGGGCAAGGAGCGCTCCGGCCGCCGGTGGTCCGCTCTTGAGGAGCATCCGATCGCTTGTGAGGAAAGTCAGATCGTTCGGGCCTGCCTCTTCAAAGCCGGCCAGGCTGGAGACGGTCGCGTCTGACGAGCCCACAAGCTCTCCGCCGACGACATCATGGACCTGTGCCAGTGAGATGGGCGCGCGCGCGTGTGTAGCCATATTGCTTAAGGCTCCTTCTTGCCACTTGGCGCAGGCTGTTTTACTCGCTTCTTGGTCGAGGCAGATGTGGCTGTTTTTTTCGACCGCTTCTCAACATAAATCACGACATGACCGACATTGCCGCTCCTACTTACCGGAAGCGTCTGGATCAGTCAACCCAGGGTGGAATAGGCAGGCTCAAGGCTGAAGTTGGCAAGGCTGAAGGTCGGAGCCGCCCCTTCAGTCTTCAGCCTAGTCCCAACCTTCCTCATGCTAGTAGCGCACTTTCAACATCAAATAGAGCCCAAAACTTAGAAATAAGGTATTCGCCATCCAACCGGCAATGATAGGCGTCAAGGCTCCGCCGCGGCCGAATGCAATCGCGATCGAGTGTGTTGCCCAAAAACAGAAGCCGATGGCAAACGCCTGTCCAATACCCATTGCCATACTGCCTCCTCTAGAACCGCTCCTGCGAAGACTGAGCGCGATGCCTACCAGAACCATGATCACGGTCACGAACGGGAACGCGATTCGACTGTAATAGTCTGTCTGAAGCTGAGAGGTCTGAGTGCCTTGCTGTTGGCGGCGTCTGGAATAGGCTCGTATATCGTGGAACGTCATCATTTCAGAATCACCGGCGAGCCAAGTGGTGAAGTCGTCGGGAATGAGGGTCAGCGCGATGGCTTGATGGTCCAATAGCGTGGTCGAGACCGTTCCGTCGGGAAAAAACTTTCGGTGTCGTCCCTGATACAGTGTCCATGTGGAGCCGTCATAGCGGGCTTCTTCGGCTTCGGTCATGTCGGTCAGTTGGAAGTTGTGATTGAGCTGAAACAGACGCACGCCGCGCAGGAGTTCACCGCCGACGGACACGCTCGTAACATACATGAGGCGATTGGCGCCGACTCTCGTCCAGGGCTGCTTGAGTGTCACCGCTGCAGCGGGCGGTTTTTTTTCGATGCGCGTGGCCCGAATCTCTTCGGATTTGCTTGCAGCCAGCGGAATGACGGTGGAACTGAAGAGCAAGAGCGTGAGAGATATTCCAGCGGCAAAGATAATAAACGGGGAGGTAATCCAGAAGAGACTGATGCCGCAACTACGCATCGCTGTGATTTCGTGGCCACGGGAGAGCAGGCCAAAGGTTAACAATGTGGCCATCAGGACAGCCAGCGGCGCGATTTGGAAGGAAATCGCAGGAACCTTGAGGGAAAAGTATGTCAGGACATCGAGCCAGTCGGCATCGTAGCGCAAGAACCGGCGCACTTTTTCGAAGAAATCGATGACGAGATAGATCGTCATCAGTCCGCTGAAGCACATGAAAAATATTTTCCCGAACTCGAGAAAGAGATAGCGGAAGAGAATAGGCATGGGGTTACCGGCGGCTCATGATGGAAAACCACACGACGGTAGTCAAAAAGAAAATGCCGTTCGGCATCCAGGCTCCGATAAAGGGCGGCATATGAGCCGTCGTGACTAGAAATTCGCAGGCGATGTTCAGCATGTAGTAGACGACGACGATGAACACACCGACCGCAAATCCGCCGATCCGGCCGGATCGCTTTGAGGCGATGCCCGCCGGGATGCCCAATAGACAAAATATCAAGGACGTGACCGGAAAGGCCAGATCTTTATAATGTTCCATTAACCGCCGGAGCATGAACGGATCGCGCCATTGGGATTGTTCGAGTTGGGCAAGAATGGCGTCGTACGACGGGCGTACTTCCGTGGCGGAGTAGTCGCTTTGGCTGAGCGAGAGTTTCAGATCGTAATTGGAAAATGACGCATGTTCGTATTGATCAGCCTGCTTCGATTTACTGTGAATGACTCCATGGCGCAGTCGCAAGGCCACCTGATCGGCAGCGGCATCCATCAAGACCTCGAATTGCTGTGCCACGATGATGCGGGGATCGTCGGCATTCCGTTCGTCGGAAACAAAGATGCCGGTCTCGGGTTGCCCGGAATCCCCATCCGGGACATAAATCATGACCTTGGGGATGGGTTCGTTAAAGGTTCCGCGTTCCAGCGACAGAACCAGTTGATCCCGAAGGAGATTCAGCGCCACTTTCTTCAGATTGAGGGAACCCCAGGGCTGCCCCCACTGGGCCAGCCCGAGGGTTAACCCGAACACGAGCAGGGCGAAGAGCAACACGGGGCGGGCCAAGCGCATGAGGCTCAGACCCGCCGTCTGCATCGCCACCAGTTCCTTGTCGAAGGACAGCCGTCCGAATGCGGTAATCGAGGCGATGATTCCTGCGATCGGGAGGGTCAACACGAGAAACGAAGGCATGAGGTGGGCGAAGACTTGAAGAACTGCCAGAATTCCGACGCCTTTGGAAACCAGCAGTTCCACAAGACGAAGAAGTTCCCGCGTCAGCATCACAAAACACAGCGCCCCAAGGCTGATACTGAAGGGGGAAAGGAGTTCGGTGAAGATGTAGCGATCCAGCAGCGTTCGTAGAAACATTCGAAGAATCACGCTCCTCGCGGGTGCAACACTATAGGCGAGCGGTTGAGGCTTGTCTACCAGCAGGTCGGTATCTTCCGGCCAAAGAATAGCTTGACAAGATTTGAAATGTCGTGCTACATGCTGCTCCGAATTGTCACTGAGATGGGTTTTGTGAATCATTTTCTCTCTTCAATGAACCCGTCATCCCAACCGATTATTCTTCCTGTCTCGTTCACTTCATCATGCGTGCTACAAATGGGGTTCCGGAGCCGATCACGTAACTCGTCGTGGTCGTTGAGGAAAGGAGTGTGCCTGTGAAATCAAAAGGGACGGTCAAATGGTTCAACGATCGCAAGGGATTTGGGTTCATTCGTCTTGAGAGCGGGGACGAAGTCTTCGTGCATTACTCCGCGCTGCAAGGAGAAGGATTCAAGACCTTAAAAGAGGGAGAAAATGTCGAGTTTGAGGTCGTGCAAGGCGCAAAGGGGCCTCAAGCTTCGAACGTCTTGAAGATGGCCGTTGCCCAGTCTTGATGATTTCATTCGATAGGATTCAGATCACGAAGACCTGCCTTCATAATCGGGGCGGGTCTTCGTATTTCCGCTGAATCTACCTGCACTTAAAGCCCCAATTCGTTGACAATACGCAGAGACACTGTTAGCGTTTGATCGTTGTGGAGGTTTGACTTGGCGATCGACCGTAGCAGCGTCTTGCAGAGTGCCCAGCTTTTTGCGTCACGAGGCCAATTCGACGCTGCCATCAGTGAATGGAAGAAGCTTTCCGCCGAGTCGCCTAGCGACGGCAGTATCTTCAATTCAATCGGGGAATTACACCTCAAACGCCATGCCACCAATGATGCCGTCACTGCCTTCTCGCAGGCGGCGAATGCCTTCCGAGCCGAAGGGGCCACGCTCAAGGCGATTGCCACATTCAAGAAGATCTTAAAGCTGGATCCTTCACGATACGATGTATTCCGGCACCTGGGAGATCTCAATGCTGAACGCGGCCTGCTGAGTAGCGCGGTCCAGGATTATCTCACCCTCGGGAAACACTATCTCAAAGCGGGAAAAAGCAAAGATGCGCTGGACATCTATAAGAAAATCGTCAGTCAGGACCCCTCGAACCTGGATGCCCAACAGCGCGTGGCGGAATTATGCCTGCAAGAAAACATGCAGGACGAAGCCACGAAAGTCTATTTGCAGTTGGGACGGGAGCGGTCGGCGCAGCAACGGTACGCTGATGCAAAGGATGCCTACCAGGCTGTCTTGAGAATCGACCCTGCGAATAGCGAAGCCGCTCAATTCATCGAACATTTCAAGAAAACCGCTGAGAATCCCGGCGCTCCAGCCAAAATCGGAACCGGCAGTGGCGGAAACATGCCCAAGCGCGCCGAGCCGGTCAGTCTGCTGACAGAAGCCACCCGCCGCATCGAAGAACGACAATTTGTCGGGGCCGAGGCCATTCTCAATCAAATGTTGACCAAGGAACCCGGTAACCCTGAAGTCTGTCAGTTGCTGGCGAAGCTGCATCTGCGGCGTGGAGATATTCAGGTGGCGCTCGGCGAATATCGCTACCTTGCCGGGGCAGCCTTGCGCGCTCAACATTATGAGCAGGCCGAATCGTTGATGGCCGAATTTCTGGCCATCGAACCCAACTCCGTGCCGATCCTTGAGCTGTACGGCGAGCTTCACGAAGAAAAGGGGGATGTGGCTAACGCGGTGATTCGTTATGGAAAGGCCATCGAACTGCTGCTCCAGCATCCGGAACCGGGCCTGCCCACTCTCCATGAAGAACTGTTTGAGAAGATCAAGTCGCTCGCTCCGGACAATCCCATTATTCCGAAGCTCTCTGCCCTGATGAGCGGCGAGAGTGTTGTCGAAACACCCGCGCCTGCCGCGCCGCAAAGTCCGGAGGGAATTTCTTGGACCGGAACGGCGCCCGACGATATCTGGAACGTCAAGTCCAAGGTTACCTCGCCGCACGATAACCATGGATCACACGCCGAGCCGGCTCCGGCTCTATCGGAGCCGGTACCGTCTGCAGAATCGGAGCCGGCTGCGCCTGGTACTGGATTCTCATGGTCGAATGCCGAACCGGACGAGCTTTGGGTGTCACGTGCGCAAACAATTGATTCGGCTGACCCTGTCGATCCTATTGAGCCTGTTCTCTCGACACAGGATCAGTTCCAGGCCTATGTGCAGGCAGGCCGGCAAGCTGAGGCGGAAGAATGGCTCAGCCGCTTGGTTACGGCACAGCCGGATGATGCAGAGGCGCGAGAGCTCTTCGGTTCTCTGCTTGAAACAAAAGGCGATACCGCCGGCGCCGCTTTGCAATATTCCCGCGCCCTCGAATTACTCCTGGCAGATCCAGATGGTGAACGTTCGACCAAGCCAGCGAGTCTGTATACGAAAGTCAAAGAACTTGCTCCGGCCAGTCCACTATTGGCCAAATGGGCCTCGACGTTTATGCCAACTCCACAACCGCCGGTCCCTGCCGCAGTGCCGCCGGTTTCCACTCAACCAAAGAACGAGATTGATCCGGAGACCCATTACACGCTGGGAGTGGCATACAAGAACATGGGGTTGCTGGACGAAGCGAAAGAAGAGTTTTGCCTCTCGATGCCAAGCCGCGAGTTTTTTTCGGATTCTTGTCTCATGATCGCGGTCTGTCTGAAAGAACAGGGAGAATGCCGGTCGGCGAGTGAGCAGCTTGAACTCCTGCTGAAAGATCCGAAGTGTCAAGGCGCCAAGGCGCAAGCCATTCGCTATGAGCTGGGTTTACTCTATGAGGCGCAAGAACTGTGGAGCCAGGCGGCCACAATCTATGAATCGATTCCAACCTTTCACGACGTGCCGAAACGACTTGAATCCGCTCGCGCGCACGAAGCCGCAGGTGAGCAGACGCCTGCCTTCCGCTACGGAAACTA
>CAZVEZ010000035.1:0-17720 GCA_964626135.1 uncultured Nitrospira sp. | reverse complement strand
CCAATATCGTGCTGGCAGTGGCGGAGAAGGAAGGGGGCAAGCCGGGGCAATGGGTCAAAAACACCAACGGCACCTATGATGTGGGCCCCCTGCAGTTCAATACTGCGTATCTCAAGGAGTTAAAGTCCTACGGCATTACGGCGGCGGATGTCGATCAATCAGGCTGCTATCCCTATGAATTGGCGGCGTGGCGGTTACGACAACATATCCTTCATGATCGAGGGGATCTCTGGACGCGCGTGGCCAATTACCATTCACGCACCCCAACATCGAATGCCCGCTACCGATCCAGTGTGATGCGCAAAGCAGCAAAGTGGGCTAATTGGCTCTCCGCGCGATTTACGACCGTTCGGTTTGCCGATCGACGCAGCAAGCCATAGGGGCATGATCTCAAGAGATCATGCCCCATGAATAGCTACGGTAACAGGATGATACGCACCGCGTAGTCTCCGAGAAATCCTTGCCCGTTCACGTCTACGGAGGAGCGAGTCAATGCGATGATCACGTCTAGCCCGTGCATCTCGGGCACCTCTAAATCTGGGAGCACAAGATCCGCCGGATGGGCTCGAAACTGTTCGAGCCCCAGTCGTCCATTGTCTGCCTTTCAGACCTGATATCCGGCATCCTTCAGCACCTGGACGAGCAACCTGCGCACAGACGCCTGATCTTCGATGACCAAGATCGTGGCTACACGCAGTGCCTCACCGCTTTCCCTTCGGATGCCCCCCTCCCGATCACTCACCACATTACGCGGCTAGCGATTCAATGGACGCCGATTCCCACACCAGGTCGACGACTTCTGTTGCTGTCACAGCCGGAGGGCTGACCACGATTGGCCTGGCCTGTCGTTGACGGTGCTGCTGGATGAGCGCATCATCGCGATGGCCACAATTGAAACAGCGCCAGCTGCGGCTCCATATTTCCCCATACCCTCCTTCCAAGTCGATCATGTGCTCTTCCAGCATCAGTCCCTCACAGCGTGTACAGGTCATGGCCGTCCTCCGTTGGTGTGTGCATCGCTCGCTCAGTCAACGGTACCAGGTACACTGATTCGCGATAGATCTGAACGAGGTACATCGAAAGGGGGGGCGACTGGCGCGGGCCGGCGATCCGAACGATGTGACCGCAACAGTGGCACCAGAACTTCAGAGGAAACGGAAAGCAGGGGTAAGGGTCCAATCCTCGGATGACGAGGCATCGTTCGCCAGCGTACGCAGAATCCTGAATAATGGTGGGCCAGCTGGAGCTCGAATTCCGATCAGGGCTCCCTGAGAGAGGGTCAGCGCGTTGTCCCGGGTCCCTCGCAACCGACGTGGGTTATTCATGGTAGGTAAGAGGACTCCCACAACAATTGCCTGAGGGCCAAGCGCTCAGATGACCACACCCCAATGCGTTGACGGGGAAGGGGCACGGTTGAAGTATGGGCGTGGTATTGTCGAGAGAAGTCGCAGAGGGTGGAGAAGTGGAGGGAGGACGTGTTCGGTCACTCGCGCGAACGACAAGACTCTCTTCGTGATCGCGTCAGGGGAGCGTGTCCGTCAGATCCCGGATCACCTGTTCCAGCCGTTGCCGCTCAGAATCGGTCATTCGAAAGAAGGCGAGCCCAAACGTCCCACCACTGACCCACTGCACCGTCGCCGCCTCCACCATCAATGGCCAGTCGACGTTCTGGGCATAGATGCGGAGTTCCAGTACATGGCCTGGCGTCAGCGCCGCCGTACTTTCGACCCGACATCCACCCGCTGAGAGATCCAAGATGCTGCCGGTGCCGGCAAGTGTCGGAGCCGCGCTAAACGTCGTCCGGAACTGCACACGAAAGCGAGGAGTGATCCGACGGTCCTGGGATTTTAAATCCCATACGGCCAGACCCTCGACCTTCCCATCAACGATTCGTTGTCCAAAGGTCATGCCGTGGAGATCGGCCTCCTCCTCGGTCGCGTAGAGCCCATCTGCCGTGAATTCACGGGTCTGGATCCCCCGAGCATGCTGAACGGAAATGTAAATACGCACTTGCCACGTATTCCCGTTCTCGTCACGCTGAGGAGTGGATTCGATGGTGTAACCCTGATAGTCAGCTCGTGTGTTCATCATTCCCGAGATCGTTCTTCCCATTGATCTGAGACCCATTGGGGCGAGGATAGCATATCGTCATCGCACCGCAAGCAATTGACGGCTCCTTGAGCGAGCCTCTCGTTCTGAATTATCTTGTGACCGTTGGTAGAAGCGGGCTCACGAATATCCTGGCCGTCATGAGCAGGCGAGATGCACGGTACGAAATGCATGGAGACCAAGGGATCACGCGAGGGGGCCAGTCACCGACGGAATACGAACTCAGAGACTTGGCGTCGTTGTTCCCATCCAGCCTCCGTCAGTGTGGGTTGGCGGGATTCCTCAGCGGGATAGCCCAAGCACAGGTAGGCCACGAGTTTCCAGGATACTGGGACCTGGAGCGCAGCGTTCACGTGAACCGGATCAAGAATCGACACCCATCCTACCCCCACCCCATACGCGCGAGCTGCCAACCACAGCGTCTGAATCGATGCCACGACGGAGTAGGTGATAGTTTCAGGCATGGTCCGTTTTCCTAGGCCAGAGCCTTGAGCCGTCTGCGTATCGCAATACACCGCCAGCTGGACCGGTGCCTGATCCAAACCATCGAGCTTTAATGACGCATAGAGACGTGCCCGCTCACCGTCGTAGCCGCTCAGTGCCTCCTGATTGGCACTGAGAAAACTTTGGCGTACCTGCAGTCGCACCTGGGGATCCTCGACCAAGACGAACCGCCAGGGCTCACTCAATCCGACCGAGGGGGCCAGGATGGCCGCTCTCAAGACTTCCGTAAGGATGTCGGCAGGGATCGCATCTGGGCGAAACCGCCTGACATCGCGGCGCCAGAGAAAGAGCTCGTATAACTGCTGGCGGAATGCCGGATCAAAACGAGGTGGAGCCATCATGTTGGTATCGTATGATGAACCAGGATGCACACCCTGAGCCTAGAGAACGTCCACAACAATACCCGAAGTCCCGACAAATAACGAGGGCGGATCCCGTGGTTGGTCAGATTGAATCAGGAGTCGTTGCAGCGCAGGAGCGGGAACCCCACCATAGCCGGGTCGGGTGAATCCAAAGTGGTTGCACGAGCCGCCCGCTGCCAGACGAACGTTCCTGCGAGCCGTTTTAAACAGCCGCTCACTCCGGATCATCCCCCCGTTCGAGGTACACAGTTCGAGGAATGTATTCGACGTCCTTGTCCGCTACGCTTGGTCTATCGAGCGGATGGGCAGAAACCAAGGAGCTACCCATGAGGAATCGGACACATCCTATGCGCCGCCACAGTCGGTTTCCCGTTCGTTGGTCCATGTTCTACGGCAACGACCAGTTTCTAGCCGAGGGAACGGTCCTCGATGTGACCACGTTAGGCTGGCGAGTCGCGGGGACAATGGCGGTGGTACCCGGCACGCACATCACGCTACAGGTATGGGTGCCCGGCAAAGTCACACCGCTGTATGTACCGCGTGCAACCGTGTTATGGGTGACCGGCCCGGAATTCGCGATCGAAGTGCAGGACATGACGCCAAGGGATCAGGCCTGGCTGACCGAGTATCTGAATCACAAACTCGGGCTTATGAGGATGTCCAACTTAACCGTTCATGAACCCTCACCGGAGAACCGTCAGCAGCGACCACTCAGGGAGACTGACCCACTTCCTGCTTCTGAGCCATGTGGCGAAGACACGCTGTCTCGCCGTCTTGGCATTCCCGCCTATCCCATTGATGTTCCCGTCAACGTGCATCAGAGGTCTGACGTCCCCCTGCAGGGCGATGAGGAGGATCCACCCTCCGATTGCGTCCTCGAGGACACCTGGGTCACCTCGCTTCGCCTCATTCGCGGCATGGAGGCGCTCCAGGCCACGCGTGCACGGACTGGTCAGGATCCGATTGCAGGCAATTAGCCCTTCGTACACAAGAGTCCCTGCGAGGTGATCCTCATCAGCTCAATACACGAAAGGGAAGCCCCGGAGGTCCCGAAGGCTTCCCAGGAAGCGGCTCAGCGCTTCCGTGCATGAGCGGCGATCCACTCCTTGGCCTCGAACGCCACATTCATGAGTGCCTCCAGGTCATTGAGCTCAAATGAGGTGCCGTTGCACCATTGGCCGGACTGATCCTTGAAGCGGCGGGAGAAGGTCGTGGCGAAGAACGGACCCTTCTCGCTGACATTCTGCCAGATCGTGGCCTTGATGTGGCCACATCGCAGCGTGGTTGCCAGTCGTTTGGATGAGTGGTTGGTCGCCATGGTGTTTCCTCCTTGTGTGAAATGATCCCATAAACGAACGGGGTGGCCTCACAGGTCGGTTTGTCGTACAAGAGCGATCAAACCTCAACAAGGAGGCCAGATATGGAACATGTGGCTGGTGCGGATTTGCACAAGCGGGTCACTCAACTGGCGTTGCTGCGAGACGGGCGGCCACCATTGCAGGTGCGGTTCCCGAATGACCGGACCAGTGTGGAAGGAGCGCTGAGCCGGCTGCCCACCGGCACCACCATCGCGGTGGAATCCACGGGCTCTTGGTGGTGGTTCGTCGATACGGCGCGCCGGCTGGGGCACGATGTCGTGCTCTCCCATCCGAAGCTCACCAAGGCGATCGCCGCCGCTCGCTTGAAGTCCGACAAAGTGGATGCCGTGATGCTCGCTCGATTGCTCAAGGCGGATCTGTTGCCCCTGGTGTGGATCCCGAGAGAGCGAGACCGACACATTCGTGAATTGCTCGCGCATCGCGGGCGGATTGTCCGGACCCGGACGGCCGTGATCAACGAACTGCATGCCGTCTATGGCAAGCGCAATCTCGAAGTCCCCCGTGCGCGGTGGCATCGCCACCAGCCCGCGCCATGGCGTCCGGACGAGCTCGGTGGCTACGGCCCGCGGATTGTGGACGAGGACGTGGCCTTGCTGACGGCCGTGAACGAGCAGCTCAGCGGGCTCGACAAGGCGCTCAGGGAGTTGGCTCAGGAGGATCTCGAGGCGACGCGGCTGATGACGCATCCGGGTGTCGGGGCCCTCACGGCTGTCGCGATCAGGGCGTGGGTGGGCGACATCCAGCGCTTTGCCTCGGCGAAGCATCTCGTGAGCTACTTTGGTCTGGCTCCGCGCGTGCGACAAAGCGCAGCCACGGAACGCCATGGCCATATCACGAAAGAAGGGAACCGGATGGTGCGCACACTCGTCTTGCAGGCTGCCCTTTCTGCTGTGCGGCACACCAGCGGCCCGGTGCGCCGCCATTATCTGGGAGTGTTGAAACGACGGGGCAAAACAATCGCCCGCATCGCGGCGGCCAACAAGCTGCTGAGCGTGCTCTTTCAGATGATGAAACAGAGGTTGACCTATGCAGAGCTGCACCAGCGTGGTGACAGTCCGCAGTGAGCCCGTCCACCTACATGGTCCGGCTTGGCCGGACCGATGAAATGATTGGGCAGCTGCGGCGTTTCCCTCACGGGAAGCCTCGCCGGATACGGATCATGCGTCTGTGAGACGCGAAGAGATGGTTGGGCTGTCGCCCATCAGTGATCGTGTGGGACCGGCGAATACGGTGCAGAGACGTAGAGAGGTATCCAGTATGTGAGAGGATTCAAAAAGCGACCGCTGCATTTGGGTTATACGAGGCGATCGGCACTCGATCCGATCTCCAGATAGGGGGAAAACGGACCGCGCACAGAGTCGGATCGCCCGAACAGCGACTTGACAGAGCCGCTTCGTTTAGAGATGTAGGTGACTCTCTCGCGAGAGGAGGAGAGGCACCGCGCAGTTCATGGAGGAAACGGCAAGCAGAGGCCGGAACTGGCGTGCCGGAGAGGGACACGCAGCGAGAGTGACAGGAAACTGGCGCGAGCGGTGCGCGTCATAGGTGCGAGCCGGTCCGCCAGCGCCGTTGGTTGCCAGACACGGCCGAAGTGAGAGAGAAGGGACTGGAGAGTACGAAAGATGGTGCTCAGATCACATCTGGTGTGTCATCAACCCATGAGCCTAGGAGAATGATGCACATCGCGGAGTGTCCCAATGACCGAAACGCAAACGCGAGCCTCATGCACTCATGAGCATGGGAATAAGGGCACAGTCCCAGATATTTGGGAGCATGCCCTCATTGCCAGTTCAAAAAGTCTGCCGTGTCGTTCACAGGATGGGTGTTTCGCATCGGTCAATGACTCGATGGCTGGAACACCACGTAAGACAGCCCAACTATGGTGGCCAATATAAATCCTTCAATGAGGAGTGTCATAGCGTCCTCACCTCCTTTCCCATGTCTTCAAGACTACACTGCGAACATGAAGTCTCGATGACGATATCGTGAACACTTCTTCATGTATCTCTCTCAGCCACAAAACGGAGAAGCCTGTGGAACCGCCCCACCGATACCGCTAGGACGGCCCATAGGTTTTGCCCGAGAGGAGCTACTGCGACTTTTGTTGGTCCTTCTTGTAGACCACGATGGCAGTCACCACCACCCCAAGAATTGCGGCACCGAAAATCAGCCAATTCGCGTCCATGACTCCCCCTTTTGTTGGTTAGGTCAAGCAATGACAAAAGCTTATCTCGGAGAGATGAAGACGAAATGAACGAGGGATGAAAACTCTCTTCATGAAACTGTCCTCATCATCTCTGTGATCGAAACGTACAAACATCGGAACCAAGGTAGACACTGTTCACAATGCATCACTTAGCCCGGCTACTCGAGGCCGTTCTTCTCTCGCGTATCATCTGGACCGGCGAGACTCAGGCACTGGGAATGAAGCGCCTGAATGCGACGCAATACCGTATCACCTCTGCGCCATTCGACTGTTCGACAATATCCTGTGACTCACACCATCGTGTGGCGGTGAACGAAGCTCCTGGCGAGCCGAAAGCTCCCCGTGAAAGGGTTCAACGTTTCAGTGTATGAAGGGTCATCCACTCCTTCGCCTCAAAAGCGATATTCATGGGCGCGTCGAGGTCACTGAGCCCGAATGAGGCGCCGTTGTGCCAGGTATCGGACTGATCCTTGAACGGGCAAGAAAAGGTCGTGGCGAAGAACAGGCTCTTCTCACTGACGTTCTCCCAGATCGTGGCCTTGATGTTGCCACATCGCAGCGTGGTTGCCGGTCTGCACAGATCACGGAGGAAAAAGGAGGCAGAGGCCAGAGCCAGCGACCGGAGAAGATCACGCAGCAGGAGCAGGAAAATACGGGGTGAGCCGGCCGGGACTCGAACCCAGGGCCCTCGCCTTAAAAGGTCAATTCAACGGTATTTGGTAAGTGCTCGCTATGGCAACGGTTTCCCCAATTTAGCTGCAATACTAACATGTTAGAGCGTTCCATTGGTTCTATTCCCTCTCGTCCTTTCCGTTCCATTCCTTCATGGTTTTGTCACAAAATTCACCACAGTGGTAATACGCATAAAACTGAGGAAGTCGGTTCCTGGTGGTGACTCTCAGAATGCACCACACAAGATCCGACCCCGCTGACCTACGCTTGAGGTCTGCAATGTCTCCTGGCAACCGTTTACAACTGGATTAAACAAGGGTGCTGATCACCATCCTCACCCACCGCCCGTTCATGTCCGACGGAAAGAGGTTGAGCGGATTCTGAATCGTGAATGCGGATGGGTTCTCTAAAGCCCGTCTGGTTGGCACGCAAGGCTCATACATCGTCGCGATCAAAAACCCTCCCATTGCCATGCCGTTATCGTTAATTGCGTTAATACTTGTTTATTTCGAAGGGTTGTAGTTATTCATAGTGATTAAAATAGCTTGATATGATATTTACTCTGACTCAATGAAGGACGAAAGCGGCCCTCACCAGAAGGCGTCCGGCCCCGAACTGTTCTTCGGCTTGGTAGGAGCAGTCGGAACCAACCTCGACATTGCCTTAACCTCGCTCTGCGATTCTCTGAGAAATACCAACTACTCTTGCAAAGTCATTAGCGTTATCGACCAGCTTAAAGGCTTCAAAAAATATTCAGCATGGCTGGCGAAATCTTCAGAATATGAGCGATATATAAAACGAATGGATGCGGGAGATGATTTTCGCTCAATAAGTGGCTTAGGCCAAGCGCTTTCATTGCTTTCAATAATCGCTATCAGAGAGCAACATCGGAAAGTATACAGTGAGAAACGCTCTCCCAAGCAGCCTATTCCACGATGTGCTTACATCTTTAAATCTCTAAAACATCCGGAGGAAGTAGAAACTCTACGCCGTGTATATGGGCGGAACTTCTATCTGATTTCTGCATACACTCCTAGAGACATACGCGTTCAGAACCTGGTCGCCCGAATCGCTGCATCAAGTTCAGATAGCCGCACAGACAAATATCGGCCTGATGCTGAACGACTTGTTACAAGAGATGAAGATGACTTCGAAAAGAAATTGGGACAGAAAGTAAGGACTACCTTCCCGAAAGCCGACTGCTTCATAGATGTAAGAGATCCGGTACAGACTAAGGAAGCAATTGAGAGGTTTATAGAGCTTATTTTTGGCAATACTTTTCTGACTCCAAATCCCGCTGAATATGCAATGTTTCATGCTCAGGCGGCCGCTATGAGGTCGGCAGCTCTTGGAAGACAGGTAGGAGCTGCGATCGCAACATCTGAAGGAGACATTATAGCGGTGGGTTCTAATGAGGTACCAAAGGCGGGCGGAGGCCAATACTGGCCCACCGATTCCGGTGACCGTAGAGACTTCCCGCTGGGTTATGATCCCAGTGACAGAAAAAAGAAAGAAGTTCTGGCAGAGATTCTTAAAACGTTACGAGATCATAACCTCTTGCAGGGTGGGAGAAAACAAAAGCGCGACATAGATAACCTTGTCCAACAGACGCTACCGCTACTAAAAGCTTCACGTGTGATGAATCTTACCGAGTTTGGTAGGGTGGTGCATGCAGAAATGGCCGCACTACTTGATGCGGCTCGTAGGGGGGTTGAAGTCAAAAGTCATACAATGTATACAACCACATTTCCCTGCCATGATTGTGCACGACACATTGTTGCTGCGGGAATCCATAATGTCGTTTATATTGAGCCATATCCCAAAAGCCTAGCCTCTGAATTTCACCTTGATTCGATAGCTATAGATGCCTCTGGACCTACACCTGGCCAAGTTAGGTTCGAACCATTTGTCGGTGTGGCACCAAGGCAGTATATGAAGCTTTTTGAAATGGTGGAACGAAAAAATGAGGATGGCACCGTCAAGCGATGGAGCGCGGCTGAGGCTTCCCCCAGATTTGCACTATCTCACAACTTTTATCTAGAATCAGAGGTCGATGAAGTTGCTTTACTTCTTGACGCTATCGAAGATAAGAAACTCACTTAACAGCTATAACTTCTATAAGGAGGGGCAGGCATGGGACAGGGATGGCTAATAAAAGGGATCAAGGAAGTAAAAAAAGAGCTAAGTGAGTGGCCAGAGTGGAAGAGAACAACCACTTCCAGCCAACAAAACTCCTCTTCTTCGAAACAGTCTTCTTCCACTCAAAATTTGGATAGCAAGAGACGATAAGTGGATGAACATGGGGAAGTTGGTCTAAACGACTTCCCCCTCGTCGATTTATCAGTTCAGCTAACCATGACTCTAAGGTCTCATCTCACGACATGGAAACGACAAGTAACTAGCTGAGATTTCTTTCAATTGGCCATCCTTCAGTTGATAGAACGTTGGTACCCCTTTCAGTTTGTTGATGGCCCATTCGCTTGTCGCCCAGGTGCCGGATGAAATTCGAATCGAACATTGCCCTTTCGATGAAACCTCAGTAACAGTGGTAAAGCGGGTTGGCATCTCGTATCGGCGTCCCTCCTTTTCAAACGCCTCTACCGTGACCATGTCACAAATCTTGATCCCAATACCCCAACAGTCGTCAGCCTTTATGGGACCTGTCACTAAATAATCCGCTCTTGATGGGGTAGTCAATATGAAGAGAAACGCGAATAGTGCCCAAGTTCGCATGATGGGGAATCCTCCCTTTGACTATATTAGTAGCATTCCAAATAGATTGATATCTTTCACTTTGCTTTCCGCTATAACCATGGAGGCATGGGAGTTGATCGAGACCACAAACCCTTTTTCATCGTCCCGTGCGGACTGTTTAAGTGGTCCCATGGTTCTGTCATGCGGAACGCACTTCCGATACCACCAGAACCAGCCATCCTTCACCAGCTCGTGGTTCAGGTTCCAACCATCAGAAACAAGCACTGTGGGCCGAATGCGCCCATACCGACCCTTGCCGGTCTTCTCAATAATGACGCCTTCGCTAAAGCTGAATGTTGAAGTGGCTAGTTTCGCTCGCGTGCCGAAAGCCTGCCGTTTCTCCGGACAGTCAATCCCATAGAGACGGATACGCTCAGCTTTGCCATTGTGGAGGACTTGGATCATGTCGCCTTCCAGGATTCCGACCACCTCACCGGGGAAGGGAACGCTTCGACTCTACAAAAGAGAAGGAGCAGAACCAGCGGGGCGATTCGGCGCCTCATTGAGAGGATACACTCTTCCCAGTCTCTGATACGGTGAAGGTGAAATGGGCATCGAAATACGCATCGGTGATTTCCTGAGGGAAGCTGGGGAAGGGGATTGCGCTCAGAACCGCCCGTTTCCCCGCCAAATCGTAATACTCATTTCCAGAGGACTGTTCGATGGCCACTCCGGTCACCGTTCCGTTTCGATGCAGTCTGAATTGCACAATCAGGACATAGACCTGGCTCGTCACATCGACCGGAGGTGCACTCCAAAACCGAGTGATGCGTTGGCGAACTAACGCGAGATAGGCATTCGATCCAGGAACCATCCCTCGAACCTTCGATGCAGATTCCACATCCCTGGCATACGGTGCCTTCGCTTCAGAATGAGGCACAGGTTTTGACGGCACTTCTATTTGTCGCGCTGCTTTCGACACCTCAAGTGCCTTAATCTTCCTCAATTCCTCCTCTAACTCCTTAGCCAACTCTTCCGTCGAGGATGAGGACGGAGCAGAGGCAACCAGTCCTTTCTGAGCTTGTTCCTTGGCATTCCGTACCTCTTCTTCCTCTTGCGCACGGAGAGCTTGCGTGTCGCGTTCTCTCTGACGTTCCTTTGCTAGCCGTCGACGTTCTCTTTCGAGTGCTCGCCGTTCTTTTTCAAGGGCCTGCCGTTCTACCTCCAAAGCTCGATGTTTGGTTTCAGCTGTCTCGGAGTAGCACTCAAGGAAAACTGTGAATTGCTTGGCCATTTCTCCAATGTCGGCAGCTTCCAATTGCTTTCTCGAAGAGGCCACCTCATAACGGATACTATGGGAGTCCAAGAAGGCTTTTGCGACTGCCTCTTTAATCGCAAAATTGACATTCTGAGGGATGTCCCTTGTGGCAAAAGCTATAGCCAAGGCATTCAATTTACCTACCACGACTCCGACCACATGACCATTGGTGTCTAGAGCGGGGCCGCCGCTATTACCAGGTTGAACTGGTGCGGTTATCTGAAGAAACCGAGCATCGTTTCCAATGCCAGCCATCGCGCTGACCGTCCCAGTTGTCACGTTGGCTTCGGATGCCAGCACACCGCGCAGAGGGAAGCCAACAACTACTACGCCATCGCCTGAGCGAATAGTTCGACCCTCGCGGAACTGTGCCACTCTTGAACGCGGTTGGGATAGTTTAACTATGGCCAAATCGTTATTCTTGTCAGTCGCAATTACAGACAGTTCACTCTGTGCTCCGTTGGTAGAGGTGCGGATCGAAAGACAGTTAGCAACAACATGATAATTTGTGAGCACATGTCCTTCTCGACTCACAACAAAGCCCGTCCCGCTAGATCCCGGGCTCTCATCACTCTTCGCCAGGACAGAGCTACTCTGAACGAATAGGAGAGCGGCTTGGAATACCAGGAGTGCCAATGGCGGAGCGAAATGGTGAGGCGTGAGGTGGGTTAGGAGAAGCCTTGGGTCGAGGAAATGACTTGCAAGGAATCGACCGGTCACCATCTCGTACTACCTTTCCACGCAGTCCACTTCATTGATTAATGGCATTGGCCTTCCATGGCTATGTGCGAGAAGTACCCTCACTCTGCTGTTTGTGAAGCCGCATGCCAACGAGAATGGATGCTCATATCTATCCCTTCGGCAGTCTCATCCGAGACATACTGTTGAACCAAGTCCCGTCACGGAGAAAGTATACGCTGGATGATGCGATCGGATAAGGTGTCACGGGAAATGATTGAGATGCGAATGTCAGGCGAGGCGCTCATTCGTCCCTTGAAGATGTTGTTTCAAAGATTTTATCAGTCTGTTCATGTCGTGACCAAAATCAGGATCTTTCCTTACTGGGATGCCATTTCGATAAGCGAGACTCTGGATACTAGCCGGAAGCTGACCATCCTTTGGCATACCAGCTCCACCTACTAGAACCGGAATCACTGGAATGTTCCGGTTTAACGCTGATTCGATCTCGATGCGGACAAAATCATTAGGGTCCTCGAGTCTGGACTTGTCTTTATTGCCACTTTTTTTCAACCACTGCCGCCCTATTATCGCGAGAAAGGCATTGCACTTGGCTACCTCCGCATCCAGATAGATGCGAAAGTCGAAACCAAAGGGAATCGAGTCAACATCTAAAAACACCGCGTCGCGACCGAATTTCTTTTTGAGCCAATCACAGATGCGGCCGGTGACATCGGCACTATCATCGCGGCGATATGAGATCATGATACTGGCTCTAGGGGCCTTAACTGTCCTTCGAGTTTCTACCTTTGACATGGAGGCTGGACTCGGGAAAGTTGGAGATACAATACGACCCATCTTGTTGGTGTCGTTCTGTTCGACTTCCGCGGGGGCAGATGTCACCTCAGGCAATTGAGAGAGGACGGCTCGATTTACAGTGATGGCGTAGGTCTTCGAATTGCCATTCGGCGCGGTCACAGTGATCGAAACCGAAGTGCTGGGTCCTGCTCCGTTGAGCTGAATGGTCGCTTGCCCAGTCGGAACTCCTGTCCCGGCCTTCATTGAACCGGACATCACAGCATGTGCATCGGCTTTAGTCGCAGAGACAACCACGTTGTCTGTAGCGCTGGCAACGTCCACCGTGTAATGCAGTATGTTCTGCGAAAAGGCAGGAGCCAATGACCCCGGTGTAAGATTCAGCGCCGACAGATTATTGTTCCCACTAAGAGCGGCGCGAGTGACGTTCACCATGTAGGTCTTTTGAGCGCCACCGGGTGCAGTCACATAGATCGTCACAGGGGTGTTGATCCCAGGCGGCTGCAGCTGAATGGCCGCTCTTCCCGTTCCTGTACCTGCCGCAGCCGCTAGGTCGCCAGATATCAAGGCATTCACATGGGCTTTGGTTGCTGAGACGGTCACACTGGTAACGTTGCTTGCCACATTTACTGTATAGCCCGTCGTGTTTCGATTGAATGCGGGAGAGACGCTTCCAGGCGTTACAGTCAACGCCAATAGATCGTGATTGCAGTCAGCATCACTCATTGACTAACACCATCACTGTTTCAGCCGCCTGGAGGAACACTTTCACGACCTTGCTATCGCGCATCCTTCCGCCGATCTCCATATTTCTTCAATAGATCTCGAAAGGCTTCTTCAACTAGTTCATTCAAGCGCCGACGCTGACGGGTTGCTAATACTTTGATTCAACCAAAAGCGCCTCGGAGACTCTGGCTCCAACTTGCGGGTTGTGTGTGCGAGGCGGTGGCTTTGGCATAGCGGACGAGATGGTAAAGGCCCGAAGTCATGGCGTCAAGCAATAGCTATTGACATACCAAGGCACAGGAAGATGGATATGAGAATGGTGCGCATTCCCTTGGAGATTCCCAAACTTCTCAAAGCCAAGCTCGACGCCGAACGCAAGCGCGACACGAGTGCGACGGGACTCACCCGGCATCTACTCGGGCAGTACTTCGAGAGCAAGAAGGCGGCACAACAGCAGTGCTCGCAACTGACCTACAATAGTTTTGCGGTGGGCAGGACACATATTCGTGCTGAGATGATAGGTCGGTATAGTTGTCTATTTACGACAGCATTGCAAAAAGCGCTCTTGCCTCTTGATGCTCACGACTACGAGGCAGCTTCCACTTTTCTCGACTTTCTTCAAAAGTAATATATCTAATCTCTCCGTTCGTCCAACCCGTGACCTAACTAGAGCCATTCGGCACAGGGCTAAATTATTCTTTGCCTCCCATCACGAATTTCCTCTTCATTCGCGTCGGTTCTTGCACACTCGTCTTCATTCGTTTCGTCCTACTCTTAAATACATCCAATTTACAACTACGTATCCTTGCATCTGGAGCAGTGATTCGGCTACCGCTTCTTCGTCATCTGGATTACTCACGAGGAAGGAGTCATCATGATCCAGCACACCCGTAGCTGCTCACCCTCAGAACTCCTGACTCCTCATGGCCATTCCTGACCACTCCTGACCACCACAGGACTACTTCCATTGGCATACTGATTCACTTAGGGTCGGCGCATGCACCGTGCGTCATGAAAGGAAGGATATGAAGAGCATCTGGTTGACCGTCCCGGAACTCGCTGCGGTGTTGAAACTCAGTGTGATGTCTGTCCGTCGGGCGTACTGGAAGGGACACCTGCCAGTGATCCGGATCGGGCGCATGGTCCGCTTCGACTTGGACCAGGTGCGAGCCGCGATCCAACGGACCGGGCAGGGACATCTGGGGACCGTCGACACTGCCGGGGCAGGTGGACGCCGCGCGACCGGCGGCGCCAGCCGACGGCGCGACGGGCAGCCCAGCCCCCGAGTAGTCAAACGGGGGCGCAAATTCCAACCACGAATTCGGAGGGACATATGAGTAGCTGGTTGATGTCGATCGGATGGTTACGGTTCACGGTCCCGAGCTCCACGGTGGAGACTCTCAAGCGAGTACTCGGGGAGGGGGACTGGATCCGAGATGAGAAAGGCTATGAAGGCTACCGTGAGGTCTGGATCTGTCGGGGGAACGACAGCGGCTATGGTCGGATTGCGACAGGAGCCAAGAGAGCCCCCAGAGAAGTCCATGTCGATCTCTCGCAAGAACTGATCAGTCACTGGACGTACGAGAAGTTTCATACGCTCGCGGCGTGGGTCTTCGATCAGAAGGGACACTTTGGCCGGATCGATGTCGCGCTCGATGACCGCGTGGGCGTGATCGATGTCGACGGGGTCTATGAGGCGGTCGTCAAGGGCCACTGTGTTTCCCACTTCAAGCAATGCCGGATCATCAGTGGGCTGGATGTGCCCACGGGGGCCGACCGGGGGAAGACGCTTGCACTCGGGTCTCGCCAATCGGAGAGCTATCTCCGGATCTACGACAAGGCGGCGGAACAACGAGGCAAAGACAAGCCAGTGGAGGGACCCTGGATGCGTTGGGAGATGGAATGGAAGCGGGAACGAGCCCAGGCCGTGGGCTTGGCCTTGTCCACCCTCGATCAAGACTCCTTCCAGAAATATATCGTGGGTGTCTTTCGGACTGCCGTGGATTTCCGGGACTGCACCAGAGCGGACGATCCAAAAGATCGCTATTACGCGCCCATTTTAGCCTGGTGGCAAACCCTCACCGACGGGATGGCCCGCGCCAAACTCGCGATCGTGCAGGCGGTCAAGACGATCGAACAGGTGAAACGCTGGGCGGAGAAAAGCTTGGCCCCCACATTGAGCCTGCTCTGTGCCCATCCGGACGCCGGGGAACGGTGGCTGGTCCGGACGATCGTCGATGGGGTGGATCGCTGGCGGAGCAAACACCTGGCGCTCTTACAGAACGGACGGGAGCTCGACAAGGCGAAACGCAGGTTGCAGTGGTGGAATCCACGAGATGGATTCTCCGCCGCCTATTCTCCCACTGGTGCGTGAACCGATATGCAGAAAGGAACACCTTCATGTTGACACTCACAGTGAACTGGTCGGGCGGCTCCACCACGCAGGCCTTCATCGAGGTGCAGGGCCCACGACCCGAACGTGAAGAACTGGTTCGGGTGGCGATCGACACCCTCGTGGAGCACCTCCGAAACATGGAGCACGCAGAAGGCGGCTATCGATGGTGACAAGGATCGGTCGACCGTGAGGGCTGCCTCGAAATCAGGGCCAGCCCTCATCGGCAAAGCTATAGTAGCGCTCCTCACCGAGGATGAGATGATCCAAGAGCGTGATGCCCAACAAGTCGGCAGCTTCGCGCAGGCGCTTGGTCAAGACGCGATCTTCCTGACTTGGTCCACTGTCTCCCGAGGGATGGTTATGGGCGCACAACCAGGCGGCGGCATTCATCACGATCAAGGGCTTGAACACTTCCCGCGGATGCACGATCGAGAGTGTCAGCGTGCCGACCGACACCACATTGATCCCGATCACCCGATGTTTGGCATCCAGCCCACAAACCACGAAGTGCTCACGATCCAAGCCCTCAAAGCATGGCCGGAACAACGACACAGCCGTGCGCGAATCCTGTATGAGTTCGGGCGATTCGGCCCCAGCCTTTTCACAGACCAGGATGACCCGATACCGAGGAGCCCGATACGGCTTCGCTGTCCCGATGGCCGTCGATGGCTGATTGGCCGCTGCTGTGAGTCGCGCTAGTTTTTTCATCCGTGTTCCTCCTTCCAATATGTGCCCCACCCCGCACAAAACCGGGGGTGGGGCAGAAGGAGGAGGAGGGAGGAGCGTCTCGCAGCGGGCAGGCCTGAGCGCGATGGCTCCGTCCTGAATGCGTGAGGGCCTGGCTGCTGCTCCGTACGATCAGCCCTCGCCCTATTTGGGGAATAACGACATGCTGATGACAATGAAAGCCTTTGATCTCTCAACGACGACGGTACCGGATTGACCATGCCCCTTCTGACTGTCAAAGACATCGCCACACGCCTCCAGGTGAAAGAGAAGACGGTCTATGCCTGGGCCAGCCAACGGAGAATCCCTTGCGTCAAGATCGGAAGTGTCCTCCGATTTGATGAGGCGGATATTGAACAGTGGCTTGAGTCCTGTCGGGTGGAGAACCGCCCGCCGAATCCCTTACGTACGAAGCAACGACAACGTCCCGTGAACAACGTAGATGTCCTAATTGAGCGAGCGAAACGTGCCGTCTATACTCCCACTGGGGAAACCAGACCAATAGCGAGCCCATTCCGAAAGGAGCGATAGAATGGGACTCGTAAAAAGAGGGAACGTCTGGTGGATGGATGTGATGTATCAGGGATCGCGGATTCGGCGATCGACCGGCACGGGAGAGAAGCGGCTGGCAGAAGCGATTCTTGGGAAAGTCAGGAGCCAGATCGTCGAGGGCGTGTTCTTTGAGAAAAGCCTGGAGCAGGATCGGACCTTCGAAGAGATGATGACACGCTATATGGCAGAACGCTCGATCCTCAAAGCACCCAAGAGCCGGATCCGGGATGCGTCGGCTCTCAAGCATCTCCTCCCCGTTTTCGGCAAGAGCCTGCTTGGGCAGATCACGCCGAAGCTGGTTGCTGAGTACAAAGTCCAACGGCGGCTCGAAGGGGCAGCCCCAGCGACCACGAACAAGGAACTCCAGCTGGTGCGGCACGCCTTCAATCTGGCAATGCGCGAATGGGAATGGTGCCGGGAGAATCCCATGCACCGTGTGTCCCTGGAGCAGGTGCGGAACGAAGTGGACCGTTGGCTGACTGCTGAGGAAGAGGAACGCCTCCTCGCTGCTTCATCTCCGTGGCTTCGAGAGATCATTCGCTTTGCGCTCAACACCGGGATGAGGCAAGGGGAGATCCTGAAC
>CAZVEZ010000034.1:0-18430 GCA_964626135.1 uncultured Nitrospira sp. | reverse complement strand
CTGGCCCCTTAGTAGGGGAGCACCTTCAAGACGTCCTTGCTCTCGTTGTTCCAGACCACATCGCACAGGTTCGACATGCGGCAGACAATCTGCGCCGCCACTCCGCCGGTCCCCCCGAACAACCCGCACCAGCCCAGGGTCACGAAGCCCCAGTGCAATGGCGCCGCAAACAGCTCATCCACAAACCAGAACGCGTGGCCCCACTCGTTGAGTCCCACGTTGGGCAGAATCATCATCGGCCCCACGATCGCCCCCACCAAGGGGAACGACACATTCTTGCTGAACTGCGGCAACCGGGTCATCGCATACAGATAGCTCGCCACGCCCATCGTGATGTACAACGGGAAGGTGAAGTAGAACGCAATGATATGGCTCGCCGTGAAGCTCGTATCCCGGATGATCACCTGGTGCCACGACGCATCCTGCTCCAGGGTGTAGCTCCCCGCCCAGTACACGCCGAACACATACATCGCCAGCCACATCATCCAATAAAAATACCGCTTGAGTTCCGTCTTGGGGTCCAGATTGGCCAGGTTCCGATCCCGCGTGCTCCAAATCCACCCCAAGATCGCCGACGCGTTGATGATGTTGGCAATCACGTTAAACCGCCAGAGCCCCATCCACACATTCTCAAATTCCGGCGTCATCGAGTCCAGCCCGTGGGAGTACCCAAACACCCGCTGGAAAATCACCTCCGCCCCCACCGCCGCCAACATCGCAAACCAGCTGATCTTGAAGACCCTCGAATCGTACCATAGCGACATGTCGTACCCCCGGTCGCTACCTCCGAACGTTGTACTGGCCATACAGGAACCTCCTTTTGTGTAATTGAGAACCAGTTAGAGTAATTAAGAACTGACTTTATTGAGCCCCACTACGCTTTTTATTCCGGAAAAAATACTCCGGTGAAACATCGCCGCCCTCTGCCTGCGGGCGGAAGATTAGCGGATACTGTTTCTCTATGTCAAGTACAATGTCCAAGGTGTAAACCTGATCCCGCTCCTGCAAAATGCGTGCAAATAAATATGCAGTTGACTCCAGTTCTCCTCACCCGTTAGTGGTACCTGTGACCAGCCTAGAGCAAGGGGAGGGCACACCCGCAATAGTCTCTGCGACAAGCCTGTAGAATAACTTCCCGCGGTATCTCGAAGTTCGACGGTTAAATAGAAAGGTGAATTCATCGAGGCAGGAGTCCAGTTGCTCAACGGACAACACACCTTTATGGGCGCCCGACATCCAGCGTTTGAATAAAGAAGCCACCCGATGCACGCGTGGCAGCAAGACCGACACTGTTTTGCTGCTGGTGCTTAGCATACGTGGTCGGTGCTTGAACCCTTCCTGCTTCAACCCTGTATAGGCCTCCCATCCGTCCGTGATGACCACAGAACCAGGCTCAATTGCGTGCTTCACGAAGGCAACAAGCGGGCTTGCGGAAGCAGCCGAAATTCGACGTAGATGGATGCGTCCGATCCCTTTCCGGTCGATCTGTGCGGCGATAGCAACTAGAGCTTTAACCCCTAAGTTCCGGCCTCTTCCTTTTGCCTCGATACCTTCCACATATGTTTCGTCCACTTCAACCCGACCCTCCAGCCGGTCTAGACCAAGCTTCACCATCATACGTTTCAGTTTCTGCAGCCATAACCACGCCGTTCTGTAACTGCCAAGGCCCAACAAGCGCTGCAGTCCCGAAGCGCTGAGTCTATGTTTCTGATCGGTCATCCACCACATGGCTCGGAACCAGTCCTGCAAAGGAATTCGGGTTCGATGGAAGATTGTCCCTGCCGTAACTGAAGCCTGATATCCACACTGGCGGCACATCAAAAGACACCGTGTAGTTGTCCAGCTACCATTAGTCGTGCATTGAGGACAACTAAACCCGGTCGGCCACCGCAACCGGGCAAGATAGGCACGGCACGCACCTTCTGTAGCAAAGCGCCGCTCAAACTCGGCGAGAGTTCGCATATCGCCCTCCACTAACTATGGTAATACAATTTCGCATTTCCTCTAGACGAACTGGAGCTAAGTGAATAGTTATTCGTGAGGAAAATAGTACAAGATGGCGTTGGAAGTCAAGTGCAGGGGGAGGCACCATGTCAACACAACGTAATTTTACTAGTTGCCCTAGGCAGACACTTATGATATGACAGTTGCGCTCGACGCTACGCAAGATCAACCGATTCAGGAAAAAGAATAGTCGAATCACCATCAACCAGGAGGTTATTATGGAAATCGCTCTTGCCATGGGCGGCTTAGTTGCTGCATTCGCAGGGCTGGGTGCTCTGATTTTGTTTACACCATATGACAAGTGATGGCGTACACAGAATGTGCGCTCCCCCATCTCTCTATTAAGTGAGCCAGCAGGGTGCGTTGTTCTACTTGCGGTGTGGCCATGGCTCTTCCCACTATATTTACGGTGGGAAGAGCCATATTTGATTGAATGCCACGCCTACCAACAAACCGCCACCGACAGAGTATCCTGTATCCAACATCGCTTTGAGGACCAAGGACAGAGCCGCCATCTAGAGGTGTGTAAAATGAGTTCGGGCGGTGCCCTTCCTCTCCAGCTGCTGGATCATGTCATTTCTCTCTTGTCCTGACTTCACAGCCTGATCCCGTTCTTGAACATCATGCCGGAGACCACCAGTTGCAGCAGCTCCGGCGCATTCAACTTCCTTCTCGGCAACCCCGAGCATCTTCCAGATGATACCCTTGGCTCCCTCCACGCGCTTGTAGCGGCGGGACGCGTCCGTGCGGAGCCGTACTGAGGCGAAGGGGGATCTCACGATATTCGTCATCCGTAGCTGGCCCAGTGCCATCCTGGTGGCGCTTCCGCGCATGATGCTCTTTACCCACCGCGATCTGATGGCCTGGCTCAACAAACCGTTCACCCCGTTACCTCATCAACAGGACACCCCCCAAGCCCTTTTGGCCTTCACCTGATCTTGGCCAGCATCTGGAGAACTTGGAAACCCGTCATAACCCGTCGCAAACCCGTGTCAGACCAAGGGAACGCTCATCGGGTTTTGGCTATCTTGGACAGCAGTGATATGAATTCATGGCTCCAGAGCCCTTTGAGACCGCTAGCCGCTCCATCAGGACAAGGCGTTCTGGTCGGATCCTGTTCAAGATCCAACTCTCAGAAAGTTATTTTGGACAAGAGTGGGAAGTTATGGAATGAGGGCCAGCGCCGGATAGCAAGGTCGTATTGAACCGTGTCCATCGACACCTGTACAGCGGAAAGAAGTATGCGATAAATGAAACGAGGGGTTAGTGGGTCAGCTTGAACAGCAATTAAACAGCCGCAAGGTCAGCGTATTTCAAATTGACCCACTACCAATGAGGGCGATACGCTCAAACTTCACGAGATAGACTTTATAATGCCTATCACCTATTTATATTATCTACGCTTCTGCACGATAGCTGCATACCATCCGAGACCATCATATTCTTGGTAGCCAAGTGTCTTTGCAAACGCCACTAACTCATGGCTGGCGGTATAATAGTGGCCCTTGTGTTGTCCATGATGTTCAAGCAGAAACGGCGAGAGAATTCCACTATTGTCGGACGCGGCGATAATGCGCATCCTATTGTCCAGCAAGAGCACACGGCTGCGCTTCCATTCATCTTCTGATAATGATGGCTCTGTCCGAACAATCGTCGTCGCTTGAGCCTCCCAATCAAAAATTACACCCAATACACCGATAATCTTTCCATCTATATCCCCGGCTTTACGAACAGACGCAGCGTACACCGCCGTCAATTTATCGTCATGGGATGGATCGCGGTCAATATCGTCAACCACGTACTGATCGCCGTTCGTCGTTGCCATGGCCTTCCGGAACCACGGCAATGTGGAAAAATCCGCACCGGTGACCTTCGGAAATTTCGCCGGCTGTGAACAGGCTATGACTTTCCCATCGATCCCTACCAATACGAGGTTCAGATACACGGAATAAAATCGATTGATCAGACCAAGTCGTGCGACCGCATGATCGATAGAGGCTCGATCTGACGACTCCACACAACGAAATAGCGCGTCGTCCGTCGCCCACCAACGAACGTCGGCAGTACGTTCGTACAAATTGCGTACAATGAGCTGCACCAGAGTCTGCGACATTTCCGAGAGACGGTCACTTTCTTTTTCCGCGAACCGCCGGTGCAATTCACTGGTACTCGACCGTATCTCGCCCAGCTCTTTTGATGCGTTTGCAGCCTGCGCTGCAAGGGTTTTCACCTCGGATGCCACCACGGAAAACCCGCGACCGGCATCGCCGGCTCTCGCCGCTTCTATGGTAGCGTTGAGCGCGAGAATATTGATTTGACTTGTGATTCTTTCACTCACGAACATGTGATCGTTGATCAGTGTTTCTATATTGCCGATGATGTCATCAATGTTAAGGCTGCTCATATATGTGCTCTTATGATTGGTCTTCTCCCGTGGAATCGTGACGCTTCACCATGAACAACCACTACTACAATAGACCTCGGCTGTTTCATGCCGCACGCTTTGATACACCAACCCTGACAGCATGTTCAGGAAGGGAACATCTCCGACTCATGAGGAAAAGCGATACAGGGACTTATTTCGTGATGCTCTTGACTGCTTCGACAATCGATCGTGCTCCGATGCCAAAGTGATCAACCAATTCGTCCGGCTTCCCGCTGCGCGGGATCGCGCGGACAGCAAGCTTGTGCACCTTGATGCCATCGGGTCCGACCGCGCTCAGCACCGCATCACCAAGACCGCCATGCGCATAATGATCTTCGACGGTGAGGATTCGTCCTTGCGTGGCTCTAGCGCAATCCAGCAACGTGATGCGATCAATGGGGACGATGCTATAGAGATCAACGACCCGTACAGAGGCGCCAACTGCTTTCAATACATCATACGCCTTGAGGGCTTCGAAAAGCGTGACGCCGGCTGCGACGATCGTGAGGACATCCGATGCGCTGTGACGAAGGACTTTCAATCCACCGATCTGGAACGTTTCGTCAGACCCGTATAGAACCGGAGACTTTGGGCGACCCGCCCGAATGTACACCATTCCTTTGTGCGTAGCCGCCATCTCGACGAGGCGATACGTACAGGTTGCATCGGACGGATACAATACGGTGACGCCCGGCTGCGCAGCCATCATCGCAATATCTTCCAAGCCCATTTGCGAAGGGCCATCTTCCCCGATACTCACGCCGACGTGTGTGCCGATAAGTTTGATGTTTGAGCCGCTGATGGCAGCCATGCGGATGAAATCGTAGGCGCGCGTATAGAACGCCGCAAATGTGGCAACGAATGGAACTTTCCCGCAGGCTGCTAAACCTGCTGCAGCCCCCAGCATGTTTTGCTCCGCGATAAAACTTTCAAAGAATCGATTGGGAAACTTCTTGCCGAACTTATCGGTATAGGTAGAATTTTTCACGTCGGCATCCAGCCCCACAACCAGCGGATTGACCGCACCCAGTGCTTCAAGTGCGACGCCGAACGCTTCGCGCGTAGCGACAGCGTCGCCTACCTTGTAGGGTGATGCCGGGAAGGACCCGACAGACGACGTCCCCAAAGCCGGCATCGATGGTTTCTTTAATGAAATGGTCGCGCTGCTCGGCTTCAACTGTTTGGTCAATTCATCAATCGCCTTCTGGGTCTCCTCGCCTTTAGCAATCGGCTTTCCATGCCAGCCAGGATGGTTCTCCATGAAGGAAATGCCTTTGCCTTTAAACGTTTTGGCAAGAAGAACCGTCGGTTTGCCTTTGGTGCCGGCAGCGGTATCGAATGCCGCGAGCAGCGCTGAAAGATCGTGCCCGTCAACCACCAATGCCTGCCAGCCAAAACCTGCCCAGCGGGAACGATAGCCCTCCATGTCATGTTGCAGCATGGTGGGATCGCTTTGACCAAGTCGATTGACATCGACAATGGCACAGAGGTTATCCAAACCATGATGGCGCGCCACATCAGCCGCTTCCCAAACAGATCCCTCGACCGATTCGCCGTCACCCATCAAGACGTAGGTCCGGTGATCCAGTTTGTCGACAAACTTTGCATTCAGAGCGATGCCGATCCCAACCGGAAGGCCTTGTCCCAACGAACCCGTTGCCATATCGACAAATGACAAACGAGGGGTCGGATGCCCTTCCAGATCTGAGGTCAGCGTGCGTAACTTCAAGAGCTCCTGTTTCGGGAAGAGACCTGCTTCCGCCCATGCGGCATAAAGCAGTGGAGCGGCATGGCCTTTTGACAACACAAACCGGTCGTTATTGAGCGCTTTCGGACTTTTGGGATCATATCGCATGACGGAGAAGAACAGAGCTGCGACGATGTCTGCGGCCGAGCAGCAGCTTGACGGATGCCCGCTGCCGGCTTCCGTCGTGGCACGAACGCTCTCGATCCGGAGATGCGTGGCCTTGTTCTGCAATTCGGTAAGCAATTCGAGGGAGGCGATTGAGCTAGCCATCGAAACTCCTTCCGGGACTGTATCCCCAGGATGCTGCCGGACGCTCTTCTCATTTACTCTATCGGCAACAACACAATAAAAATTGAGGCTAGCAAAATGAAATGAGAGAGTCAATGAACCGAACCGCGATCTGTCAACCCATCTTCGTGGAGTCCTCTTCCAATTTCAATCGATATAGACGAGCGACTTGTCGCCCGTATCGATACAGAAAAGTATGCCGCGGTCAAGCAAAGGGCGGTCCTGAAAAGAGAGCCCGATGCCCTTGATACTCTTGGTGGCTCTGCAGAGACGAACTTGGGCAGCTTCTTATTATGTGAAAATAAGGATTGCCCTGCAGATTATTGGCATATTATCCCTGGTCAACCGGACGGGATGCGACGACTACCGAAGAGACCTTGCATTCAGCAGATATAGCTCCGGAGACCAATCAATTTCCGTCAGAACTATGTCGCCAATCTCGGGAATTGGAGACATGGCGTGAAGAAATCGATTGCCAGCGGCAACAAGGGCCCGCAATCTTCAGGAACGCTCGATCCGGATTGTGGCTCTGTGCGGCTGGCACAATTAATCACCTATAGACATCACAAAGGCCTCTCCGCCTCGTTGCCAAAATTTCGAGCGGAATGACAGACTTCCTTCGCGTACTGTGATCCCGATGGCAATGTGTCTAGAAATCGGTCCAACGCTTCAAGGAAAGCGGCAGGCTCCATGCCCTAATGCCCCCAACGCTGAAACTCAAAAGGGATGAGATCTCTTCCCGGACCTTGGAACGGAAGCAGAAATCTTCAGGGACTTGCTTCGCATAATGCGCGAGTTGTGCGGCGCTAGCCAGGCAGCAGAAGGAGTGGTTGATGCCGACGGTGCGAAAGAGTGTGATGCTGTCCATTCCATAGTCGGCATATTCTACCAACGTGTCTTGGTTGAATCGGCTCTTCGCATAGACCTGATGGCAAGCTAGCCCCTGCAAACCTTGATAGGCCTAGGAACTCGTGCCGAATCGAATGTGACGAAGATCAGTGGGCATAGCAGTGCGGGAATTTTGCAAAATTCATCTTTAAGAACAATGGGATAGCTTGACATGCCGACCTGCTTCGCGCAGACTGCCGTTCATGCAGGATCAGACGGAACAAATCCTTCTTGCTACACTGGCTCAACGCGCCGGGATCGCGAACGATTATCACGATATCGCCGGCACTCTTCACCATACCTCTGATGACACCCGGCGTGCCATCCTGACTGCTATGGGCTATACGGTCGATTCCGTCGCATCACTGACACAGTCCTTACAAGAATGGGATGAGGCGCCTTGGAAACGCCCTTGTGATCCGGTTCGGATCCTGCGCGACGGTGAAGCAGGATCTTCTGTATCCTGCTATTTGGCGCTTGAGGATGGAAAAGAAGGGTCTGTCGCCGTGGAGTGGCAAATACGTGATGAAGTGAATGCCGTGGTGCAGGAAGGACGGGCAGGACCTGGACTTTCCGCTATGGAAGTCCGGTTTCTTCAAGGCCGACGACATGTGCGTGTCGAGATAGCCGTCCCCTGTAGCCTTTCACTTGGGTACTACACGATGACGGTACGGGCAGAAGGCCTGGTCAGAGGGCTCGTTGGCACGACACGTGTCATCGTGGCGCCACGCCAGTGCTATGTTCCACCGTGGGTTGAGGCGAACCAACGGATATGTGGCTTGGCCTTGCAGCTCTATTCATTGTCTTCAAATCGCAACTGGGGATGCGGCGACTTCACCGATCTCGGGCGAATTGTAGAATGGGCTGCGAAGGGATTTGGCGCCGGTGTCATTGGGCTCAATCCACTCCACGCGCTGAAGAATACCACGCCATACCACATCAGCCCCTATGCGCCAGACAGCCGACTGTATCTCAATGAGCTCTATATCGATCTCGAACGGCTGCCGGAGTTCCACGAGTCGCAGGAGGCGCAGCAGCAATTTTTCGCTCCAGAGTTTCAAGCCAAGCTTCAGGCTCTACGAGAGAACCAGCAAGTGGATTACGATGCCATTCAATCCGCCAAACGCACTATGCTCGAATTGGCCTACCGTAAATTCCACACAGAATCCTACAGCGGGAAAGAACCGAATCTCCAACCGAGGACGGCGCGCGCTTGGCTCTTCGAGCGGTTTATCCAGGCTGAGGGCACACCGCTCGAGCTCCATGCCGCCTTTCAAACATTGAAAGAAGAACGCCTGTTGATTCAACCCAAATCATCGACCTGGCACGACTGGCCCAATCAATTTCTGAGCCCGGGACAGCCGGTTCGTGAATATGCAAAACGACACCGAACGCGCATTCGATTTTTTCAATATATTCAGTGGGTGGCGAGAGAACAATTGAACGAGCTCCGGCTGATGGCTCAGCAGCTGGGAATGCCGGTCGGGCTGTATCATGACCTGGCTCTTGGCGCCGATCGGAATGGCGCTGACGCTTGGATCTATCAATCGGTGCTGGCATTCAAAGCTGATTGCGGAGCTCCGCCGGACGCGTTTGCACCCAAGGGACAGAATTGGGGCTTCCCCCCGATGAACCCTCACGCGCTATATGCCAGCGGCTATGAGCTGATGATCCAATTGTTGCGCAATAATTTCCGATCCGGCGGAGCCATTCGATTGGATCATGTGATGGCATTCTTCCGCCTCTTCTGGATTCCGCGCGGAAGGCCCGCATCCGAGGGAACGTATGTGCACTACCCCTTTGAAGACTTGTTAGCCATCGTGGCATTAGAAAGTGTTCGATCCAAGACTCTCGTCATCGGAGAAGACCTCGGCACGGTTCCCGATTGGGTCAGAGAGCAGTTGGCGAAGGCACGAGTGTTATCCTATCGTGTATTCTACTTCGAACGCTGCTCAGACGGCGCAATGAAGCCGCCTGGCGACTACCCTGCTCAATCGTTGGCTGTGGCCACGACGCACGATTTACCGACACTCACAGGGTTTTGGGCCGGCGAAGATTTGCGCGTGAGGGCACAGTTAGGCGCCTTTATCGATGATGCGACGCACCGGCAAGCCTGGGAAGAGCGCCAGCGTGACAAGGCAGTCATCCTCCGTGCTCTTCAGCGGGAAAACCTTCTGCCACACGGTGTCACCGAAGACCTCGCTACCATACCCGCCATGACGACCGAGCTCTGCCGAGCCATCCATCTCTATCTGGCTCGTACGCGGTCGTGTATCGTGTTGGCGAATCTCGAGGACGGTTTGGGAGAACTGTCGCAAACTAATCTTCCCGGGACAGTCGACAGTCATCCAAACTGGACCCGCAAGTACGCTGTTTCTGTTGAAGAGATCGTGTGTGACGACCGTCTGCGGCAACTTGGAGCCGTCTTGTGTTCCACCCGTTCGCTAGAATAAGACCCTTCATTCCGGATGCAGAAAAAGTCTGCCAGCTTCGTTCTCGGCTCATCGAAATCCTCAACGGGAACCCGGCCGCCTCACCACTAGGCGGCGCGCACGGTGCTCCTTATTCGTCGCACCGTGCGCCCCAGAGGGTGCGCCTCCGGTTTCGACTCGCCTACGGCCTCGCTGGATAGACTTTTTGAGCATCCGGTAGTGTCTTGTTCTCCTAGACGTGCATGCCTTTGAATCCCAGCTGTGGCAAAATGGTTTTCTCGCAGTCTGCGAGAGAGTGGACCATGGTTCATCGGCAGTCTCTGCATCGCTCATTCCCATGTTGAAGCAAAATCGCATTGTGCTGACAATTGCGGGGGCGGTGTTCCTGACGATCGTCGTGCTCGAAATGGTCGCCCCGGCCAATATCGTGGTCGCGTACGGGCTTGTGTTGCCGATTCTCTTGGTGGCAACAGTTCGTAGTCGCGGTCTGATGCTCAGCACGGTGGTCGCCTGTATCGTGGCGACCTATATCGGATTGATGCAACCGATCCAACCCGGGCGGTTTCAGGCAGCAGTGATTAATCGCAGCGTCGTCGCAGGAGTGCTCCTGGCCGTCGCCTATATCGGCATGACGTGGGAAGAGCGCAAAGCACGAGAGGAGGCCGCGCGTGTCGCGCTCGCGCAAGAAACGGAAAATCTCTTAAAAGCCAATACACAGCTGGTCGATGCCAAAGACCGGTTGAACCGGTCGGAACGGTTAGCCGCAGTGGGGCAATTGGTGGCGTCCGTCGCGCATGAGGTCGGAACGCCGTTGCACTCGATTGCCTGGCACGTACAAGCGCTGGCTGAAGAACCGGGCGTCACGCCTGAGATGAAGAAGCGGGTGGCGGTGATCGATGAACAGATCACCCGGGTGGTCCGGATCATTCAGGATTTACTGTCCTCAACCAGACAGCGCCAACCTGAACCAACCTGGTTACCCGTGGAGCAGGTGGTCAGCCCGGCAACTGTGCTCATGGAACCGGCTTTTCACGCGAAAGAAATTACCATGACGGTAGAGATTCCCAAGAACCTCCCACTCGTCTGGGCCGATACGGAAAAAATGCATCAAGTATTGGTGAACGTATTAGCCAATGCCTTAGCCGCCACCCAGCCCCATGGCGCAGTGCGTGTATCAGTAGGGGTCCGGTCGGCCACATCCGACGAACTTGACCAAGGCCGCCGAGTGGCCAACACGATGTCGCCTCTGGTGATCACGATCGCTGTGCAGGATACGGGATGCGGTATGCCGGAAGCCGACGTGCAGAAAGCCTTTGAACCATTTTTTACGACCAAGGCGGTTGGCACGGGCACCGGATTGGGACTATTCTTGAGCCGAGAAACCGTCCTGGCCCATGGGGGCAGTCTTGTACTTGACAGTGACGCCGGCCAGGGCACGACCGTCACTGTGACCTTACCTGGATTGAAAACCGAGCCGACAGCCGGAGTGGAGAGGATCTGATGCAACCAGCGAATATTCTTGTCGCCGATGACGATGCAGTCGCGCGCGAACTCCTGGCTGAGGCCTTAAAGAAAGAGGGCTATGCCGTTGAAGCTTTTGCCAGCGGAGAAGAGGTCATCGTTCGCGGGCGCCAGGGACGCGTCGACCTGGTTCTAACAGATATTCGCATGGGCGCGGTCGATGGGCTCACGGTCTTGCGTGAATTCAAACGCATGAACCCTGATACGGCGGTCGTGGTGCTAACCTCGTTCGGATCTCTTGAAGGCGCGATCGAAGCGATCAAGCAAGGGGCCTACGATTATCTCGCCAAGCCGTTTAAGAAAGAGGATATCAAGCTGGTCGTCAAACGAAGTCTCGATCACTCCAGACTCGTCCGGGAAAATACCCGGTTCCGTGAAGAGTTGAAGAGCAAAGATGAATGGTCTCCGCTGGTGGGAAGCAGTCCTGCCATGCTGACAGTGTATAAGCTGGTGGCTCGTGTGACCGAGAGCAAGAGCACGGTGCTCCTGCAAGGGGAAAGCGGGACCGGCAAAGAGCTGATTGCGCGGGCAATCCATGCGAATGGGCCTCGCCGGGACAAGCCATTCATACCGGTAAATTGCGGGGCATTGCCGGATACGCTGCTGGAATCGGAAATGTTCGGGTATGAGAAGGGAGCTTTTACCGGCGCGGTGGGGCACAAAGTCGGCCTCTTTGAATCCGCAAACGGAGGCACGTTGTTTCTCGATGAGATCGGCGAGTTAGGTCAGGCCGTGCAAGTCAAGCTGTTGCGGGTCATGCAGGATCACGAAGTCCGTCGTGTCGGCAGCACGACGTCGACGAAAGTCGATGTTCGTATCATTGCCGCGACAAATCGAGATCTCGGACAACTCGTCAAGGAAGGAAGGTATCGGGACGATCTGTATTATCGGCTCAATGTCGTGCGTATCACCTTGCCGTCCCTTGTGGAGCGGCGAGAGGACATTCCGATGTTAGTCCATCACTTCTTGCAGAAATGCTCGGCAGGCGCGACGCATGCGGTGCGTGGCGTCTTGCCTGAAACGATGAAGCTGTTGATGCAGTACCGGTGGCCCGGCAATGTGCGAGAATTGGAAAATGCCATTGAGCGGGCTGTCTCGTTGAGTCATGGTCCCCTCCTCACCCCGGATGATCTACCGGCATCGCTACACCAGATTGAGATGCCGTCGAAAGATAGTCCCGGAACGACCGGCCACAGCGATGAGGGGTATTTGTCGCTTGAGGAGGTTGAGAGGCGTCATCTCATCCGTGTACTGAAGGAAACGAAGGGGAATAAAGCCAAAGCGGCAAAGATTCTCGGTATTGACCGGCGCACACTCTATCGGATGGCCGAGCGGTTTGGCCTGGATCTCGGCGAAGAAGCGGACAGTGATGAGAAAGAGTAGTACTAGAGGATTTGGAGCGCGTTCTTAATCAGTCGCAGTTGGTTTTCCGCGCTTTGAGGCCACGCGGTCGGTGACTCGTCCCATCGGGTGAATATCCCGTCTTTGCCTTCATACCGTACATGTAGTCGCAGCCTGCTACTCTGCTCGGATACTGGAATCACCATGGCTTCTACACGGCTTCGTCCTGTGCCGAAACGCCAACGGAGCAACCAATCCCACGGGCCGCTGATTTCCCTACGATAGCCGGTCGTCAGGTTCTCGTCATTCTTTCGGTCGACCTCGTAGCCCCCATCGGTCAGGACCTGGATCACGGCTGTGCTCACACGATCAGCCGGGGCTGGAAGTGTGACGTCGATCACGTCAGGTTCATGAGTGATGGCAGGCCCAGCGCAGGCGGATACCCACATGGCGACGAGCGCGATGCTGAATAGACGAAACGTGCGGGTCACGGGACTTTACTGGCTTTCAATCGATAGACGAGATGCGTGTCAGTCTGCGAAACGCCGTCGATCTCATGAATTCGGTTCAGGACCAACCGGGTCAGCGCATCCTGATCCGCCACTTCCACCACCACAATAATATCCGGCTTGCCCCAGCAGGGATCGATCGTCTTGATCTGCTTGATTTCAGATAGAGCCCGGACTACCTCGCTCGTGCGGCCAGGCTGCACATTGATGAGTACATAGGCCCGATCCGACATGATTCTCCCGCCATCGACCGGGGCATGAATGGTACAAGGCACCGTAGAAATCGCGTCGTGGCCAACGTAGCGGATGCGTGTCTCCTGTGTCAATGCGGAAGCGCCTGCAGACGATGCAGGAAACGTGGCGACGGCGGGCTTAGGCTTCTTCATTCATTACCTCATTTCGGAGCGACAAGTACGTCGACGGTAAATGACTCGTTCACGCTCATGAGACTCGCTTCGAGGCCGCGAGGATTCCCGATACGACCCTCGGGGTCGTATAGAAAGCACAAAAACGTAGTGCAGCGATCACGGGATCGATAGCGTTCTGCGTCAATCCGAATTTGATCGCTGAGATCTTTGGCATTGAGGCCGGGGCGCGTTTTCTTGACGATCACAGCAAGACGACTGTCGTTCAGCAAGAGTGTCGTACGCGGGGCTCCGTCCGCATAACTCGGCGTCCATTCATCTGTGCCGATGTCGTCGAATTGGATGCGTAGGAGCGCATGCAGGAGATCTTGCGCATCGAACTCGTCCTCCACACTTAATGTGGCTCGATATTCCCCCCGGAGTCGCAACTGCCGGGCAACGGCGTGGAACCGGCGACAAAGCATCTTCACACGCTCGACAGCATCCGGTCCGGTCTGAAGAGGCTGAGGCGCCGGCTCCTGGTGTGATGAGTATCCGAACGGTGTGACGGGAAGCTTCTGCACCTGCGGAGGGATGGGAAGTGGTTCTTGCAATTGGTGCTCGGGCCTGGTGGAGGGGATTGGGTGCATGATGGGCTCCGGTTCAGATTGTAGTGACTGCGGCGGCCTGGGAACATGGGACGAACCTGCCGGTTCGGGAGGCGGAATTTGCGGAGACCGATGGAGGGACGCGGGGGCAAGCTGAGCCACCGGTTGAGATGAGGTATCGGATATCGCCGACGCTGGCGCTATAGATGAAATCGGTGATGGTTCAGGCATGGACGCAGGTGGGCTCGGAGGCTCCGGCTTTGCCAAAGCGGTTACGGGTGCCTGAGGGGACGGAGGCGGAGCCGGTGCAGCTGTAGCAGAGGACAGATCGAGATTGGTCGTCATGGCGACTGACATACTGATCGGCGGAGGCGTAATCGGTGCTGTTTGCATCATCGTCATCTGGACTGTCGGGATTGATGGCGGCACCACAGTCATCTGCGGGCGCATAGGCGGTGGAGAAGCCGGCACTGCTGGTAAGACTTCGGCAACAGGCGGGCCTCCCTGTAGCTCACGCTTTTTCTGTTCAAGCGTGGCAATAAGGGTCTTGATGAGTGCCATGCTCTGCTGCGTCTCCTCAGTGCTACCCATGAGGAGCTTGTGGTGCCGATGCTCTTGGAATTCAGAGGATTTCTCGCCGAACGTGCGACGAATACACTCACGGAATTGCAATTCTGTTCTGGCCCTGGCTGCATCAAGATAGGGGAAGCCTTCTCGGCCGAGGTCTTCCACCTGCGCAAGAAATTCCTGAAGGTTCTCAATACCACGGCTCAGTTCTTCGATCGTGGCAGCCTTGGACCGCACGCGGGACTGTTCTGATGTCTTTGCTCGTGCCATGGAATGTGGGAAAAGTCTAGCTCAGGCTCCACAACGTGGCAAGAAAACATGGGAAAGCGAGCAGTGTCCGTTGGCATCTATGATGGAGGAGATATCCACATCGGGGTAGAGGCGGGAACGACTAAAGGAGAATCGGGCAAGCGCATTTCACTCGTTCGAGAATTACACCACGTGTTGTGACAATGGGAGCCCCCCTGTGATTCCCCTGCCCCATTCTGTCCCTGGATCTGTCATTGCCGTAGGAAACGTCTTCGCGCCGGACCGACGAGAAACTGAAAGAAAACCTGCGACCAAGTCGGAGTCAAGAAGAAGCTATCTCACGATCTACGTCGAACGGCAGTTCGGAAAATAATGACAAGGAGTCCCTGGCCACGATCCCGCGCACAGCAGCGGGAGGACTGCAAGATGAGAGATCCGAAGAGCCCAACATGGTGCCCCGGTACGAATTGAGCGTACGACAAACGGTTTAGGAACGTGAGCACGCTTCTTTTATAAAGACGCAGTGTTTTAAATGGTTTTCCCGTTTCTTATTTGAACACCGAGCCTTAGGAACATTCCTGCAGCTTTACTGATTTCAGAGGTTCTCATGGATTCGAACAACTTTCAGCACACATTTAGCACAAGTTCTTGGGGTGAACCCCTTCGTTGAGATGACGTTAGCCCCATTCCGAGACAGATCTTAATCAGGGCACCCGACTTCTTCGACGGTCTGTAGGGCCTGACATTATTCAACAAACTCGTTCGGCGTCAGGTGGCCGAGAGAGCTGTGCGGCCGATGCTGATTATCGTCGAGCCGCCAGGCTTCGATGATCTCTTGGGCCTCGGCCATCGAGGTGAATTGGTGTACGGTCACACATCCATCTCGCAGGCGGCCGTTACAGAATTCAATACAGGCATTCTCCATAGGTTAGCCCAGGCGAATAAAGTCGATTTGCGCACCCAGCCGACAGACCCAATCTTCGAGCGCCCGAGATTGGAACTCGGTGTCATGATCCACCGTGATTGAGCGTGACCCCTGCGTCCCGTTTATCGGCCGGTTTTCGGATGTCTGGCGAGAAGGTCGTCGCCCCAGGTGAATCTCATGTCATATAAAACTTGACATTATGTCCAGTATCTCTGTACAGAGACGGAGGGCTCTGGGTTAGCGCACATCGGTCTTATCCGGTAATGTTGATTGGGATGCCGCGTGCAGAACGGACAAGCGAAAAGGATTTAGCTCGAATGCTGTACGCGGAAGGCTTGCGAGATCGCGGGCACGACATCCGCTTAATCGTTGAGCCGGAAAGCCCGATTCACGAGATGGCCGAGCACCAAAAGTTTCCGGTCATCACACTCTCGATGCGTCAGGCCAACGATGGCGGCACAACTGCTTCGTCCAAGACCCAAGATTATTAGATGCCGCCATACCTCAGCCCCGCCGAACAAGAATCTGTTCACGCGCGTGCTCTATCGGCGACTGTGTGATTGTGACCGGAGGAGAACAGACACGAAGGGCGTTGATCGAGCGGGATGGCATTGATCCTCATCGCGTTGATGCCTTTCCCATCGGCATCGACGTGACTCGCTTTCGGCCAGGTAGGCCCGCGTGAGATCTAAGACAGGAATTGGGCCTGCCAGCCGACCATCGACTTGTAGGTATCCTCTCGTACCTTTGTGAATACAAAGGGCATCGATACTTTATCAAAAGGACACAGATGAAGAAGCCACGCAGCTCGTTTCTCCAGAAGCCAGTGTCACCGAAGAAGACTGCGCGGAACGCTCGTGTACGACCGATTCACCTCGAACAACATGTGGGAAAGGCGATTCGCCAGCTTCGAGACAGCCAGCGAATGTCGGTGCGGACACTGGCCAGCAAGTGTGGATTTTCCGCCAGTTTCATTTCACAGGTCGAGCTGAATCAGACGTCCCCCTCCCTAGCTTCCCTAGAGCGTATCGCATCAGGACTGGGGGTCACGTTAGGGCAATTCTTTGTGACGGCGGAATCCGAGGCACCCACTCCCATCAAGGCAGCCAAACGTCCGATGCTCCAAAGCGGATGGTCTCGCGCACAGATCGAGTCATTGAGTCATCCAGGTGTCGGCATCAAGTTGGAGGCGCTGCTTATCACCTTGCGGCCTGGAGGAAGCAGTGGCGCACGTTTGCACACGCGTGAGACGGAACTCTTTGCGATCGTAACTGCCGGAGTGGTGCAATTGCACGTGAAGGAGACAGTCCAAGTCCTCCGGCGAGGCGATGCCATCACGATTCCATCCGGCACACTCCACCGCTGGGAAAACAAGGGTGCCAAGAATGCGCTGCTGCTCAAAGTCATCCCTCGATTGTCGCATTGAACGACAGAACACGGTCGCGACGCTCTTGATTCAGAAACGATCGCTATCGACATAACCTTCATAGACTGGAAGGATCATTGTGCGGGTATTGATAACGGGAGCCACAGGATTTGTAGGGACCCACGTAACGCGTGTCGTGGTCGACCAAGGCCATGACGTGTGTGCGCTGGTCCGGCCGACCAGCAATCTCGCGGTCTTGTCGGACATGCGTCTCAAGCCGATTCTGGGGAGCCTCACCGATCGCGCCTCGCTGGAACGCGCCGTGCGAGGCATCGATCTGTTGTTTCATGTGGCGGCAGATTATCGTTTCTGGGTACCCGATCCACACACCATGCAGGACGTCAATGTTGGCGGCACGGAGCAGCTCCTGGAGTTAGCCTGGAAGGCGGGGGTCGGACGGATCGTCTACACGTCCAGTGCGGTTACGGTGGCCTGTTCCGCAGGTCGGCTCGGTACGGAAGCCGACTTCCTGTCGCTCGACGCCTGTCGCAGCACATACCAACGCACCAAGGTTTTGGCTGAGCAGGCTGTCTGGCGACTCATCCAGGATGGGGCGCCGATCACGATCGTCAATCCTTCGACCCCCATCGGTGCATTGGATCGGCGCCCCACCCCCACAGGCCGTCTGATTGTTGATTTTCTGAATGGCCGGCTCCCCGCGTTTCTGAACGCCATCTTCAACTTTGTGCATGTAGATGATGTAGCCCACGGGCACTGGTTGGCCGCCGACAAGGGACGTGTCGGCGAACGCTACATCTTAGGGCATCGCAATATGTCGCTCGGCGAAGTTTTAGAGATCTTGGCCGCGGTCAGTGAACAGGCGGCCCCGCGGATGAAGATTCCGTACGCTGTCGCCTACATGGCAGGAGCGTTCGGAGAGCTGTCGGGCCGACTGACCGGCCATGAACCTCGCGCATCGCTTGATGGGGTCCGGATGGCCGGCCATCCCATGCGATACGACAGCGGGAAAGCGGAGAAGGAGTTGGGGCTGCCGCGCACGCCGGTGGAGACAGCAATCGAAGAAGCGGTGCAATGGTTTCGCCAACATGGCTATGTCACACGAGGGGGGACAAGATGAAGATCGGATTGGTGGCTGAGGTTAAGTGGGAAGTGCGCGAGGTGTGCCGACAGTTGAAGCTCCAGTTGCTCGACGCCC
>CAZVEZ010000033.1:0-18643 GCA_964626135.1 uncultured Nitrospira sp. | reverse complement strand
AGCGAGGCCGCAGCGAGCGAAGAGGCGAGGCGTACGCTTCGGTACGTTGAGCCTCTGAGCGATGCGAGAACGATGCTGGAGGACTTTTTTCAGCATCCTGTTAGAACATTCCAGGGACGTTCATTCCACCGGTCACGGATTTCATCTCATCCGCCATCATCTCGCGGGCTCTCTTGAGGGCATCGTTCGATGCGGCCAAGACCAGATCCTGCACCATTTCCACATCACCGCTTTTTACGACTTCAGGGTCGATCACGATGCCGACAAGCTGCATAGCCCCGTTGGCCGTGACTGTCACACTCCCGCCGCCGGCCGTCCCGGTCACCGTCTTTGTCGATGCCTCTTCCTGCACCTTCGCCATTTTCGCCTGCATGGCCTGCGCTTGCTTGAGAATATTTCCCATATTGCCC
This sequence comes from uncultured Nitrospira sp., assembly GCA_964626135.1. GTDB lineage: Bacteria > Nitrospirota > Nitrospiria > Nitrospirales > Nitrospiraceae > Palsa-1315. Next base: position 18,233 of record CAZVEZ010000033.1, on the reverse strand, counting down.
ATCGGGTTCTTCATTCTGCGACCTCCTTCTGGCTCGGCACCGGTCGAACCTCTGCCAGCTCTACACCAAATATTTCCAACGCCTGCTTGACGACCGGATGTGCCCGCGCCTGCTCGAAGAGAACCAACCGTTGTTCTTTTCCCTTCGCCGCCCTGAGCTGCGCCATCGTTGGTCCAGGGGGGTCCGATTCCGTCAATTCGACAATCCGCAGCCGAACGGTCTGCCCGCTCAACCGTTCGCACATCAAGGTCAGCGCCGCAATATTGTCGGGCTTCTCGATCATGGCACGGGCCACCGTTGCCTGTTTGGTAAATCCAATCGTCACAACATGACCGTCCACACCCACGAGCCGGCCCATCTCCAGGAAGGGACCGATATTCGAATAGGCCCCGGCGACTTCCTCCTGAACCTGTTCCCAATTGAGCGCCAGCGCAAGACGTCCGTCCTCCGTTGATGGCGACGGCACAACGATCGAAGTCTTCATCTCTCCAGTTATGCCGGAGGATTGGACGCCCGGAGAATCCGTCGGATGGTCCCGCAAGGATCCCCTGTTCCCAGTGACAGACGAGATCGCCGACATTGGAGCGATCGATGCAGGAGCCGTCGATTGAGGAGGCCGAGATGGCAGAGAGGGTGCTGGATCGGCGGAACGAGACGGCAAGACCGACTGGCCTGCGCGCGTTGAGGCGGACCGAGGTAGGCGTGCCACCTGGGCTGACGGCACTGCCTGAGGTACCCTCCCATCCGCTCGACGCAGCAACCGCGTTGCTCGCACGGCTGCAGTTTCCAGCACGAACCGAGGATGGGCGCTGAGTCTGAGCGAGTCCTCTGCTTGCGTGAAGATCCCAAACAATTCCTGAAGCAACTCAGGCGAGAATGCACGCGCATCAGCCGCCAACTGTGTCAGATCTTCCGTTGAGGCCTCGATCAACCCTTGCCACTCTTGAGGCGACGTTACCACGGTCACCACCAACATATTGCGCAGATACTCGACAACGTCCGCACAATAGGCCCGCAGATCATGTCCTTGGTCCAACAATCGGGCCAGCACGCGAAGCGCCGCGGCGCTCTCTTGAGCCGTGATCGCTTGAATCATGGCGCGAACGAGTTCGTGTGGAACCGCTCCCAGCAAAGCTTCCAGATCCGCATGCACGATTGTCTTGCCGCCGAACGCCACCGCCTGATCGAGCAGGCTCAGCCCATCGCGCATGCTGCCTTCGCTGGCCCGGGCGAGCGCCATCAGGCTTCGTTCCTCGATCACGATCGTGTCCTGCTCGACGACATGGCGCAGCCGTTCGACGATCTCGGTTCTCGCGATCCGACGAAAATTATAATGCTGACAGCGGGAGAGAATCGTCGCCGGAATTTTGTGAATCTCGGTGGTGGCAAAGATAAACACCACATGCGGGGGCGGCTCCTCCAATGTCTTCAACAGCGCATTGAAAGCCGAGTTCGACAACATATGGACTTCGTCGATGATATAGACACGGTATTTTCCGCGAAAAGCCGCGAATTTGACGTTCTCGCGAATCTCGCGCACATCGTCCACACTTGTATTGGATGCCCCGTCGATCTCCATGACATCGACGGAAGTCCCCTGCGCAATTTCGAGGCAGTTGGAACAGGCGCCGCAAGGTGTGCCGGTCGCCCTCTGCTCACAATTGAGCGCCTTCGCGAGAATTCTGGCGACCGTGGTTTTCCCCACGCCGCGGGTTCCGGAAAAGAGATAGGCTTGGGCGATTCGTTGCGTCGCGATAGAGTTGACCAACGTCTGAACGACGTGTGGTTGTCCGATCACGTCATCGAACGTACCCGGCCGGTATTTTCTGGCAGAAACTTGGTAATCCATAGCGACTGTCAGACGTGAAACGTCCGGTGTAAAACGTAAAAAGAACCGTGAGAATGAATGACCTGTCCGACCATCTTACATCTCGGGCACATACGAGCGGGGCCAGGTGATCCTGCGGCACACAGAACTGACCGCTTACCGTTGCTTCCTTCCGGACCTGGCGGAGTTCACAGGGTTCTGTCGCACAGGGCCCGGCCCCTTTCTTTTAGTCTGGGTTTATCCGGCTTGTTCAGTCTTTCTTTCAGGTCTCTAGTCGGAAACAACTTCAACGCGAGAGACCACACAAACTACACAAGCTAGATGGCGGAGAGGGTGGGATTCGCACCCACGGTCCCATTGCTGGGACGCATGCTTTCCAAGCATGTCGATTCGACCACTCTCGCACCTCTCCGTGCCCGATTTCGGAGGCGGCATCTTAACACGCGGTCTGATGACCGGCAAGGCGAAGGAACAGCCTCCACGCAAAGAAGCGCTGACATGCGTTGACCAAGGTCGCCCCCCTTCCTATACTGGACGAAACTCATAGAGAGGTGCGCTGATGAAGATCGTGATAGGGGCACTCACCGTCGTAGTTGTGATGGCCTGCATCATCCTGTCACTTCCATTCTTCATTGACCTCAACAAGTATCAAGACCACTACAAACCACTCATCGAAGACGCTCTCAATCGCAAAGTTCAGCTGCAGGGTATCCGTCTGACAATGTGGCCGCGGATCGGCGCACGAGTGGACGGGTTGACCGTGCTGGACGACCCGGCATTCGGCTCAAGCTCCTTTACCTCTCTTAGCTCGTTGGACGTGGGGGTTAAACTCATGCCCTTGCTCGGCGGTAAGGTAGAGGTAGAAAACATCACGCTCCGTGCTCCCACTATCACCATCATCAAGAACAAGAATGGCGTCCTGAATGTCTCGACCATCGGTCGTACAGGCGTCGAACTGCCTACAGTTCCTTCGCGCGCGCCGATTCCATCGGCCGAAGGTCCGCTCAAGATCCTGGCGCTGCTGGCCGTGGATCGCGTCTCTTTCGTCGGAGGAACCGTGATCTACCGTGATCTCTCAGCCGCCAAGCCGGCTGAGTATGTACTACAAGACTTGGAATTACTCCTCCAATCCGTTCGTCTTGGCCAAACCCCGAGCCTGCATGTGAGTACGCTGGTCCAACCGTTCAATCTGCCTGTGACATTGGACGGCGCCTTCGGTCCGCTCAACCAGACAAGGGATATCGATGCCATGAATTTCCAGTTGGCATTGGGAAAGAGCGCCTTCACCATCACCGGCAGCATCGCCGGGCACAATGCAAAGATCAACATCAACTCGCCCGTCATCAACACGGCGAATGTTCCGATGGTCCTGCCGCTAAAAAAACCGGTTGAAGTGAAACGTGTTGAAATTACCGCGGCGGTCAACGGCCAGGAAGCGAATGTGAGCCATCTTTCGTTTCAACTCTTCGATGGACAGGTCACCGCACAGGGAAGCCTCACTTCCGGATCTGACAGTCCTCTCTTTACCGGCAAAGGGACAATTCAAGGTCTGCAACTCGGTCCTGCCCTAGATGCGCTGGCAACCACACACGTGTCCATCAGTGGAACGGCAGGAGCCGACCTTGCATTCCAAGGCCGTGGGTTCTCCACGCCGGACCTCACCAAGACCTTGAAAGGAATCGGCCACATCGTCGTCAGAGACGGAAAGATCGAACGCGTGAACATTCTTGAGGAAGCCCTTTCGATCCTGAAAGTCGCCGGCATCTCGCTTGATGATGCCAACGCGACGATCTTCTCCACATTCGAAACGGATCTGGCGGTCAAAGACGGTATCATCGATGTTCAGCGGCTTCTGATCGATAGTCAGGACTTCCAAGCCACGGGGAAGGGAACCATCGGTTTTGACCAAACCTTGCGCCTCACAGTGACGGTGAATCTATCGCAAGCCCTCAGTGAGAAAATTATCGGTCAGTCTCCAGTTACGAGGCTTATGCGCTCAGAAGGACGTCTATCCGTGCCCTTGCTGATTGGCGGAACCGTTCAAGCCCCGTCGTATGGGATAGATTCGAACGCTTTGACGGGTAAGGTCCAGGGACAGGTAAAAGAGAAAATGAAGGGAGTCATCGATGATCTGCTCAAAGGCTCAACCAAGCCGGACGACCTCAAACAAAAGGGCCGGGACTTGATGGAAAACCTCTTGAGACGATAAGAAAACGGCTTTGAGAACATGTTCGACCAATCTCCTCACAACCATATCATCATGTTTTTCACATGCACCTTCCTTCCAATTTGAACTCGTCCCGATTCTTTCGCCGCCTGTTCTGCGGCAGGATTCCCCCAGTCATACCAATCTGTCACACATGGAACGAACAATGTCCTCACAAAACCTGTCGACCATCCAGTCACAAATATATTTAATGAAATGAGCCTATCGCTGTCAGCGGCATCGGTTTTGCTTGTTTCGGGCAACCACCTGCGCCACATGTGATGCTTGCCACCCATGATGATCTAGGCTATACAGCTCCAGCACTCATTAGGGGCCGAACACCACGATAGCTCGCTCTTCACTCGCCCTTGTGAGTCTGGAGGATGGAGTCATGAACATGCACGCATCTAGTAAGGAGGGCTCGATGAAGAAGACGTTCTGGGGGTTTACAATGGCACTGGTTGGATGTTTGATGGGAGGAGGATTGCCTACGGATGTCATCGCTCAAGATGTCCTTCCAGCTACACCTGCCGCATCAACCACATCCGATGTCGTGACGTTGAAAGATGGCAGCATCATCTATGGAGAAATCATCGAAATGGCCGGCGGCGTGCTGCAAATCAAGACACCTGCGAGCCCGGACAATTTGCTGAAAGTGAACTGGAACGACGTGTCCACACTGTCTGTGAAGCATCCAATCCCTTTCCATCTGAAGGAGGGGTCCGTGATTATGGGAACCGCCACGGCTGGACCGAATGGGATGTTGACTGTGCAGGCGGACCCCTTGAAAGGCACGATGGAGGTCCCGCTGGACTCCGTGACTTCCATGAATCCGGTCATTCAACCCCCGGTCATCTACTCCGGCAATCTGTCCGGCGCCTACTCTCAAACGACCGGAAACAGCCAATTGCGCAATGCCAGCTTACTGGGAGATTTCGTGGCGCGGAGCGAACAGCTCCGGCTTTCGATTAACGGCCGTTACGTCTACGGCGACACTGCTAATACCTTGGTTGCTCGAAACGCGCGCGGAACGATCAAGCTCGACTTCTTTATTACCAAACGGTTCTACTGGTTCGCTTCCGCCTACTTCGAAAACGATTACTTTCAAGACCTGAAGATGCGAACCGCGCTCGCAAGCGGTCCCGGCTATCAATTCATCGAACGGGGAGACTTCTCGGGCATCTTCAAAGATATGACGTTCTATGCCGAATCCGGCCTCGCTTACTTCAATGAAGACTTCCGCACGGCGGCGGATGAGTCGAGCATTCGCGCACGCGTGTCCATGAAGTGGGACTGGCCGGTCTTCGACGGTCGCATGACACTGTATCATTACAACGAGATATTCCCCTCGCTTGAGAATTCATCGAACTACTTCCTCTCAATGGATACCGGCGCGAAATTCAAGATTTGGGAAGGATTCTCGAGTGGTATCCAAGTCACCACGCGATACAACAACAATCCGCCGGCAGGAACCGGAGATACGGACAACCTGTATCTTTTGACTCTTGGATACCACTTTGATACGACCAGGAAACGGTAGCCCTACCGGCGCCCATGCAGCACACCTTAAGCCTCACGAGGAGGAACTATGCTGAAAGAGTTTAAAGACTTCGCCATGAAGGGCAACGTGCTCGACATGGCAATCGGTGTCATTATCGGCGGGGCATTCGGGAAAATCGTTTCATCGCTTGTGAGCGATCTTCTGATGCCTCCGCTCGGTTTGTTGCTGGGCAAAGTTGATTTCTCAAGCCTCTTTCTCAATCTGTCGGGCACGCCGCATCCATCTCTCACCGCAGCCAAGGCGGCGGGGGCGCCGACCCTGAATTACGGAGTCTTTCTTCAAGCCACCTTCGACTTCATCATCATCGCATTCGCGATCTTTATATTGGTCAAGCAGGTCAACCGCTTCAAGAGAGAAGCGCCTCCAGCGGCTCCACCACCGCCGCCGGGGCCGACCAACGAAGAAAAACTATTGATGGAAATCCGCGATGCCCTGAAAAGCCGCCACTAAGCGCCACCGAGACTTAAGAGAATTCTCCCAAGGCGGGGGGAGAAGACTCCGACGATCGAAGACCCGCACAATCTAGAGGGAGAAGAGCATCATGCGAACATTCAAAACCATTATCCTGATAGCAAGCGTGGTTGCGCTGACAGGCTGCGCAAATTGGTATAAGGACTACCACCGTTGTCCTGATTCTTTTCCCTATCAGCCTTGGGACTTTCGTTGCGATGCACCGGACGATAATGTGGCCGCCCGTCTCGCGGGTCTCGAAAAGGAGCATCAACGGCTGGCCGACGAACTGGCCGCGGCCCAGCGGCAGAACAGCGCGCTCAGCAGCCGCGTGAGCGATCTGGAACGGCAGCTTGCCGACCGCGATCGAGAGATTACCTCTCTTCGCTCCAATGCAGGCGATTCCTCCAAACAGCAGTCAAGCCAGCTCGACGCGATGAAAGGCGCAGCGGCTGACTTGGCCGCCTGTAAGCAGCGGGTGGCTGAGTTGGAGCGTCAACTTGCAGATCGCGACAAGGAACTGGCGGACCTCCGAGGAACGCTGTTATCGGAAGAGCAAAAATTGAAAGAGGCCCAGCGGGGATTAATCCGGGCGCTTCGTCCTGAGATCGAGAAGGGGGACATTACAGTCGATCTGAACAACGAGCGGTTGTTGATTAACCTTGCCTCCGGCTATCTGTTCGGTTCCGGCCAAGATGTATTGAGTCCGGCGGGCGCCGATGCGCTGAAGCGAGTCGGAACGGTCTTGAAAGATTTCCCGGAATACAAGGTGGCGGTAGATGGTCATACCGATAACGTTGCGATCCGCGGCGAGCTCAAGAAAAAGTTCCCGACTAACAAGGAGCTTTCTGAGTCTCGTGCGGCCAATGCGGCTAATGCGCTGACCGAAGGCGGTCTTGGGGCCGTCACGACGCATGGTTATGCGGACACCAAGCCGGTTGAACCAAACACAACCGCTTCAGGTCGCGCAAAGAACCGCCGCGTCGAAGTTCGCGTCACAAAGTAGCAACACGCGATTTACCTCATGCGTTGGGGCGGGGGCAGTGGTTGACACTCCCCCGCCCGTCATAGCCGCCACGATATGCATATTGGTTTCCACTCATGCCATGGCTCAGACCCAACCAGCTTCCACGTTGAATGAAATGACGGTCGTCGTCGAACAACAAGCCGGCTAGGAAAACACCAACCCGGAAGCGGTTCAAACGAAACGTGCCAATGCCGGGCATACCGTGGCGGACACAAAACAAAATACCAAGGATCTTGTTGAGAGCAAACGATCAGCGACCACGGCAAAGGCCGCATCCAGTTGATCGGCCCGTCCTTCCATGATAGCGGCACGCATCACCTGAAGATCAAAACTCGACGCCATCTGGACCGTGATCTGCCTCAACACGTGGTAAGCTTAGTAGGAAGGGAGCGAAGGGGAGGCGCTATCCATCATGTGATCTCCGATCCGGCTTTCGCCCAACCCGGAGGACGATACGTCTCTGCAGACACTGGTCAATCGGCAGGGGGGAAATGTGTCGAGCTTGAGATTTTCCGTGTACGCGCGTGGAACAAGCACCTTCCTTATCGTGCGTGTTCCACGAGTAGAAGGACAACCAGACTACCCCGCCCCTCTTCAACTGAACTGATCCCACGTATCACACTGTTTGATCGCCCAAAACACAGCCTCTTTCAGATTCCTCAACAGCATGTTTTCCGGATCACGAATGGCTTGTAGTTTCTTGTCGAGATCGTAGAGCGGTTGGATCGATCGTTTATCCGGGATCTTGCCAAGCGCCCAGGCCACTTCTGTGAGCACGGACCAGTCTGTCTTGGGATCCGTCAGTTTGGCGAGCAACGGCTTCACCACGGACGCATCGCCGTGCAGCCCGCCCAATTGCCCTAATCCCTTGGCTGCCGCCGCCTGCAATTCAAGCTGCGAAGACGTGTTCATAATGTCGACGAGTAGTGGAATGCCCTCCCTGCCGAGATTACCCATCGCCCCAATCGCTTGCTTTGCCAGATCACGATCCCTGAGCACCTCTTTCAGCTTCGGCAGAGCCTCGTCGGCCTGCATCTCGCCCAAGAGGGAAATAATTTTAAACTTTCTGGTCTGCGGCGTGTCGGATTGATCCAACAACTTCAGAAGCCGCTCAGGCTGACCCCATTCAGCAGCCAGCAACAAGGGAAATTCGTATGTCGCGATCGCGTCTTTCAGTTTGCTCATGGCATAGGCTCCCGGATCTCCTGCGTTGGCCAATCGAGCGGCTTCTTCCGCATCTTCAAATTCGGTTCGGACCTCTTTCTGCCATTTGATCTTCATGTCGCCGAGTAGATAGGTCATCTGGCAAGCGGGGCCTTTCCATAGTCGCGACGGGGCGTCGGGCAAATCCGCATCCCCTCCGGCAGAAGTTGTACCTTCCCATAATTTCCGCTGTTCGCATTTTACTTTGACCACAGCGTCATGGGGTTGACCAGGCTCTCGTATGATCGTGAACCCCAATTCACCCATCCGGTGAGCGACAAGCTCAGCAATCGGCGTAACGTCAACAGCTCCCTTATCTGCAAGTGCCATGGCCTCGATACGCACAGTTTGAATCTTATCCAACAGCGCCTTCTGCTCCGGCGTGAAGTAGTCCCGGTAGGCCCATGAAGAAGGACAAGACGGTGCCAGAATACTACAGGCCAGAGCTGAGAGCAGTAGGGCAACACGCATCGCGCACCTCCTGACCACTATGCTGACGATGAGGATCTATATAGATATCGCCTGATTATACTCCTCATTGAGGGCTAAGGCGTCGTCGTTTTCGGTGATACGGTGATATCATGCCGAGGTGTTACGAAGGTTTCAACAATGAGCCAAATCGAAGCATTCTCCACAACACTTTGATCATGGGCTCCTCCCTGGCCTGAACAGACCGCATTGCTCTCTTGTGCGTCTATATTATGCGAGGGAAAGGATGGCTGCGGACCTCATTGAGACACGCAAGTGAACACACCTCCACCCCGCAGGAGTATGGGTTGACAGTAGGATACATCCAACGGTACAAAATAGCCGCAGGAACGTATATTTTCAGGTGTGTGTCTATCGCACTGGAATCGACTCCTGCAGACCCCACCATGCGAGAGTGGCGGAACTGGCAGACGCGCGAGACTTAGGATCTCGTGGGTGACCGTGGGGGTTCAAGTCCCCCCTCTCGCACCAGATCATGACAGGGCAAACGGCGATGGTTGATAGCCCTCGGAAGGCTTCGCATAACAAAATGGGTTCGCAACAGCTATGAAAATGGAAGTGACTGAACTGGGACCGATGAAACGCGCCCTCAAGATTGAGGTGCCGGCCGACGAAGTTACGCAACGGCTTGCCAAAGCTTACGTCGAACTGAATCGCCAGGTGAATATCCCAGGATTTCGCCCTGGCAAGGCACCAGTGGCGTTGTTGGAGAAACGCTATGCCAAAACCGTGGAAGAGGATGTGATCAGAAATCTGGTGCCGGACTTCTACGACAAAGCCATCCGCCAGACGGGAATTGTACCGGTCCACGTCGAAATCCCCCCCCTAGACCGGGCCAAGATTAAGAAAGATGAGCCCTTTACATTCACCGCGACTATCGAGATCAGGCCGAAGATTGAGTTGCGGGACTATAAAGCACCGAACCCGATCTCCCTCAAGCCCGACAAGCGCACGGTCACCGACGAGCAGATCGACCGAGGGCTGGAAGTCTTGCGCGAACAACAGGCACGGTTGGAAGCCGTACCGGCTGGACATTCTATCGTAGACGGGGACTATATTGTGCTGGATATACAAGGCGCTCTCGATGGCGCAGCGCTGGATGGGACAAAGAAGGAAGGCCAGCTCCACAAGGTCGGATCACACACATCCATCCTGGGCTTGGAAATTGATTCACATGTTGCGGGGAAGAAAGAGGGCGATGTACTCGAGGTACCCCAACCCTACCCAGCCGGCCATCCCGATCCTCGCGTTGCCGGCAAGACGGTCGTCTTTACGCTGACCATCAAATCGGTCAAGGAAAAGAAGTTGCCCGTTCTGGACGATGAATTTGCCAAAGATTGCGGCCCATTTACCTCGCTCCAGGAAATCAAGGAAAAACTGCGGAACGGGATGGAACAGGCCTTGAAGCGAGAGATCGAGGACACCTACAAAGATACGATCATCAAACGGCTCGTGGAGACTCACCACTTCGATCTCCCCGAGACCCTGGTGGAGCGCGAGTTGGAAGCCATTATCCGCCAGCATGCGCAGCAACAAAAGGGTGACGCCCGGCATGCCCCCGACACGGAGGATCTCACACACCTTCGCCAGGAACATCGAAACGAAGCGGCGCGGCGCGTGAAGCTCGGCCTCGTGTTAGAAACGATCGCGGAAAAAGAAGGACTGACGGTTACACAGGACGATCTCAACGCCGAGATTATGCGGCTGTCGTCGGAACTCAAAATGCCGGCGAACGATCTCGTCAAGATGATCAAAGCCGGCGGGCAAGAATCCATCGATGAGTTACGCCACAGGACGTTGGCAGATAAAGCGCTCGATTTTGTTTACCGCAATGCGGTGATTCAGGGATAGTGCCGAACAGCGCGGCGGCGGCTTGAACCTCATTGGACGTGTGTTGGGGGAGTAAGGGTATAACGCGCGGGATGCTCAAAAAAGCTGTCCGGCAAGGCCTCATCGAGCGAAGAGGCGAGGCGTGTGTTTCGGTACGCTGAGCCTCTGAGCGAAGCGAGAACGAAGCGGGCAGACTTCTTAGCATTCTGCTAAGCGGAAAGGGACGACGTGTATGCTGGTGCCTATCGTTATTGAAACGACGAACCGAGGTGAACGCGCCTATGACATTTACTCTCGGCTCCTCAAAGACCGGATCATTTTCCTCGGTGCGCCAATCGACGACATCTTTGCCAATCTGATTATTGCCCAGCTCTTGTTCCTTGAAGCAGAAGACCCTGAAAAGGACATCAATCTCTACGTCAATTCCCCCGGAGGAAGCGTCACGGCAGGATTGGGCATTTATGACACCATGCAGTATGTCAAACCCCCGATCAACACCATCTGCCTCGGCCAAGCCGCCAGCATGGGAGCTTTCCTGTTGACTGCTGGGACCAAAGGCAAGCGCTTCGCCCTACCGAATGCGAGGGTGATGATTCATCAGCCCATGGGCGGGTTTCAGGGGCAAGCCACTGAAATTGACATTCACGCCAGGGAAATCTTGAAAATCCGCGAACGACTCAATGAGATCATGGCCAAACATACCGGCCAGCCTCTCGAGAGGATATCCCAGGACACTGAACGGGACTACTTCATGTCGGCCGAAGAAGCCAAGCGGTACGGTCTCATCGACGAAGTTATCACGCGGCCGCCAAAGCTCCTCAAGGCCGTCAGTGGCGACGCAGGGAAAGACACAGCCAAGGACAAGTAACAGGGGAGGATGCATGGCAAAGCCGGATAAGATGGATCGACATCTCCGTTGCTCGTTCTGCGGGAAAAGCCGTGACGAAGTCCGCAAACTGATTGCCGGACCCACCGTCTACATCTGCGATGAATGCGTCAACCTCTGTAACGACATCATCGCCGAGGATTGGGAAGAAACAAAAGAAGACATTTCCTCAAAACTCAAAAAACCGGCGGAGATCAAACATCACCTGGATCAATACGTCGTCGGACAAGAGCGAGCGAAAAAAATCCTCTCCGTGGCCGTGCATAACCACTACAAGCGAATTTCGACGAAGGATAAAGACGTTGACGACGTGCAACTCCAGAAGGGCAATATCCTCATGCTGGGGCCCACAGGCACGGGGAAAACATTGTTGGCGCAGACCCTGGCAAAATACCTGGATGTCCCCTTCACGCTCGCCGATGCCACCACGCTTACAGAAGCAGGGTACGTTGGAGAAGACGTGGAAAATATCATCCTCAAGCTCCTGCAAGCGTCGGACTACGATGTCGAACGAGCCGAACGTGGCATCGTCTACATCGATGAAATCGACAAGATAAGCCGCAAGAGCGACAGCCCTTCGATTACACGCGACGTCTCGGGCGAAGGAGTCCAACAGGCGCTGCTCAAACTCATCGAAGGAACCGTCGCCAACGTGCCGCCTCAAGGCGGGCGCAAGCATCCGCACCAAGAGTTTATTCAAGTCAATACGAGCAACATCCTGTTCATCTGCGGCGGAGCATTCGTCGGGCTTGAACACATTATCGAGCAACGGCTGAATCGAAAGTCGATGGGATTCGGAGCCGAAGTTCGCGGGCGGAGCGAGGTGCGGCTTGGCGAACTGTTTGCGAGAGTTCAGCCGGAAGACTTCCTCAAATACGGGTTGATTCCTGAGTTCATTGGCCGGCTACCGGTCGTTGCCACCTTAGACGAACTCGATGAACGCGCGCTTATACGAATTTTGACCGAACCGAGAAACGCGTTCACGAAGCAGTACGAGAAATTGCTCTCCTTTGAGAAGGTGAAGCTCAAGTTCACTGAAGGCGCGCTCGGGGCGATCGCACGGAAAGCATTTTTCCAGAAAACCGGCGCTCGAGGCCTGCGCGCGATTCTCGAAGATGTCATGCTGGACATCATGTACGATGCTCCTTCCCAGAAGCAGATAAAAGAAGTTCTCATTACCGAGGATGCCATACTCGGGAAGCACCCTCCCATTCAAATCTTCGAACAAGATAAGGATGTGAAGACAGCCTAAGTTGTTCTAACCATAGAACTTTTTCTGCTCGACAGAACGTGCACTCAGAGTCCTCCTGGCCAGGGTCATTCTGGCACGGTATTCCTTCACCTCCTGTTTTGTTTAGTACCAGTCCCTCGTCACCTTGTCATAAACACCCCCCCAACCTCCGGAAACACTCATGACTCTGCGCTTTTCCTCGACAAGACGAAATGCTGCGCTATACTTGCAATACTGATTGAACGTGGAGGACGTGTGAAATATCCCGTATCTTCAAACCTTCGACACAAAGGAAAGGCTCTCGACCTCGATGCCACGCGTGAAGTAATCACCCTCTTGGGGGTCAACGGCGAACCGATGGGCAGCCTGTCCTGGGATTTTGTCATCGACCAGATTCTGGCCTATCGTAAGCCTCCAGCGAGCCGAGAAACCAGGAACGAGCCGCGCGTGACACTCACTTTCCATATCAAATATACAACTCCGGAAGGTCGACAGTTTGAAAGTCGCGCAGGTGGCATTGGCGGAGGCGGGCTGTTCATCGAAAGCTTAAGCCCTCTACCGGTCGGTACCAAGCTTGCTCTTGAATTTTCGCTGCCAGAGGAGCCGTCAGAATGGTTGCCGGCAAAGGGCCTCGTCGCATGGGTGTGTCCTAAAGCAGACCAATACACATTCAGCCCCGGCATGGGAGTGCGCTTTACAGAGATTAACCCCGATATCCGCAACCGCGTGCTCGAACTGGTGAAATCGATCCAGACTATCGGTCAGCCGGCCTAGTAATGATCCATTCATTGAATTGTCCCACGTTCACTGCAAGGACTTGATCATGAAGTTTCATGTGAACACGACGGAGGGACAGCAGGGCAAAGTCCTCGAGATAAACACCGAGCAGGAAATGGTTTCGCTCCATAGCGCCACGGGAGAATTGCTCGGCGCCCTATCGTGGGGAGCAATCATTGAACAGATTCTTGCCAGCGACGATGACGTACGATTCGCCCATGCGCGTTCTCATCCAAGAGCCCCGCTCGCCGTGAAAGTTCGCTGTACGACTTCTGAAGGCAAACAGTTCGACAGCTTAACCGGCGGTATCGGCGCAGGCGGGCTGTTCATTGAAAGCAGCTCCCCGCTGGCTCCTGGGACTGAGCTATCCGTCGAGTTTGCGCTGCCAGATCGTCCTTGGGAAAAACACAAGGCCAAAGCGAAGGTTGCCTGGACCCGCGATAAGCCTGAGCGTCATCTGCTCTTCCCCGGAATGGGCGTCCAATTTACCCACATTGACGAAAAAGCCCGCAAAGAACTGGTCGAGCTCGTTGATGCATTAAATCGTGCCCGCCTAGCCACTTAAATTCCCCATCTTGGCTCAGTGCCACGCTCCACTGGCATGATCATTGGCCATCATCGCATTGAGGACTACCCTAGACTCAGGGTCGCCGAAATGATCGCGGAAGGTGCGACAGCGCAGGTACAAGGATCGAGCAGAGTGATGCAGACCGCACGTCAGTTTACACTTGCTTTGGAGGCTCTTCGTGTAAGGCAGGCAGTTCTTTAGCCGCTTCGATGGATTGTTGAAATTCCTTCTGGGCAGAATCCAACTCGGCTTGGATTGTCCTCATCTCGGGATCGACTGAATTGCGGACATCGGCAACAGCTTGTTTGAACGTCCGCAATGCATCGCCGAGCCCTTCTCCCACACTCTGCATATCTCCGGGAGAAATACCAGCCGGCTGCGCGGCCCTTGCCTTCATCGCCGCCTGTTGCGCCTGCACACGAATCACAGCATCCTTGTTGACGATAGCCGATGGGCGTTTCGCTATCGGCTTTGCCTGGGAGCCGACAGGAAGGGGCGGATACTGCGCCCGCACCACCGGCGCGGGAGCAGAGGCGCGTTCTTCCATCGTGGGAGGCCGTTGGCTCTGTCCCATCGATTGGGCCAAAACTGACTGGCCCGGTATGGAAGTCGCCGGTTGATCCGGTGATGGCGGAGCCGCAATATTGTACATCAAGGCAGCGGTAGTCCCGGGAGTCAGTTCCGGCCCCGGCGTATAGGGCGCCGTGGGTTTCGGAGCGGCGGAGGTCTGTCCCACTGTCATAGCCGGCGCCGGTGCAACTTGGGCGGTTGATGTCGTCTGCATGGGTGCCGGTTGATTCGCTTCGGGTGGTGCCGCATCCGGCGTGGGAATATCGTTGACTTCTTTTTTGAACCCTCTGAGTGCTTTGCCGACCCCTTCACCGATTTGCGGAAGCTTTCCCGCTCCAAAAATGATAAGCACAATGACGAGGATAATGATGAGTTCCGAGATGCCCATAGTACCAAACATAACGTGGTTCCTTTTCCCCTATCCCAGCCAATCGATATCGATCTAGTTTCTCAATAATTGAAACTCTATAGGCCACTGAGAGGCACTGTCAAGGAAGGAAGTGAGAGGCTAGAGGAGCCGGACGATTGTGTCCTGTAAGGGCAACCCGAACACCAATGCTTCGCGCTCAGCAAGATACACGTCCAGTTCACTCCTGATCCCGAACTCCCCGGGCAAATAGATCCCTGGTTCAATCGAAAAGCAGGTCCTCGGCAACAGACGGCGGGTATCCTGCGTCTCTAAGCCATCGATGTTGGCTCCGTTGCCATGAACTTCTTCGCCGATCGAATGGCCTGTGCGATGGACAAATTGATCACCATAGCCGCCGCGTTGGATGACCTGCCGACAAGCGTCGTCGGCTTCCCAGCCGAACGGGCGACGGCCGGCAGCTATTTCTGTCCGGACGAAGGTCAAGGCCGCATCCCGTCCTTGCCGGACCAAATCGAAAATCTCGCGATGTTTCACCGGTACCGTCTGACCGACATAGCCGGTCCAGGTGATATCGGCATAGACTGAACCGGGTTCAGCTCGTTTGGCCCAGAGATCAATCAGGAGCAGCGCATCGCGAGTGACCTCGGCAGCGCCCTTCTCCTGCGGACCATAATGCGGATCGGCGCTGTGGGCATTCACGGCGGCGATCGGCGGACTCGACGTGACCATCCCCGCCTCGCGGATGCGAGCCAGAATAAACTGCTGCACTCCATATTCCGTGAGACCCCGCCCTTGCGTGATCGCCTCATGCACATGATTAAAAGTCTGATCAACGATGCGCCGAAGCGCCGCCGCGGCAAACTGATGCGATTCGAGTTGACGGTCCGTCCAGCGCGCTTCAAACGTTTGAACCAAATCCGCTGAACTGACCACCTCGACGTCGTAACTTCTGATCAGTTCGATCGTACCGGCATCCACCCGCGACACATAAGGAACTGCGTTGAACGGGGAATACTGCATGGCGACACGGAGGCCACCGGCGAGCAGACGTCCAAGGATCTGCCGTTGCTGCTCCCACGACACATAGGAGTCGGCCTGTCCCGGCACGGTATCCAGCACATGCGGCTCGATGCGATGCAGCAGCTTGACCGGAACTCCCTGCGCCGGAATCCAGTAATACCATCGTCTTGTCACATGAAGGGTAGGATCGAGCTGGAGAATGCGATACGCAAGGGGATCGCTCCCGCGGAAATCATAGAAGAGCCAGCCATCGATTTCAGCATCACGAAGTGCCTGCTGAATCTCACTGACACGCTGCTGTACAGCCGTGGTCATAGTGGACGGCATCTTATCGTTGCCCCAACAAGCCGTCAATGAGACACCCGTTGAGACCAGTGATCATGCTACAATGCGCCCATGACCGTTGAGCATGCACCAGAGCCTTCTCAGTTCCGCGTGACCCTATTTGTCGGACCACAGCCAGTGAAGGGGAAACCCTTCACCTCCTCCTGTGTATTTAACGTCAAAAAGCGGAGCTGGAAGGGCGGGATCCAGGTCGACGTCCTGATCGCCCAGAATCAGATTGATGCACTCAGCGCCGACGTGAATTTCTCCCGATGGCTGGCCCAGGCCCTCATCGATCTCACAGATGAAGATCGTCTCTCTCATCAGGAACGAGCGCATGAGTTGTTTATCCAAGCCGTCTGCTGGTGCAAGCTGGACCTGTCATTGCAAGCCGGCATCACTCAAGAGAACCAATGTCTCGCAGACGAAACCTGGACCGCCGAAGTCAGAGACACCGTCATCAGGCGGACGAATTTCATTACATCATACGTGTCATCTGAACTGGACCTCGTACTGAGAGATGCCACCACTCCATGAGACACTCCACGCGGGCACGGCAGGGGGTTTGCATTAAGAGTTGGATTTGCTATAACCCCACTACCAATCACGCGTGGGTAAGCTCCCTGGAATCAACCGCTGCCGCGCAGCTCGCTCTATCGAAGAAGGAGGATTATCTGTGAATACCCACTTATCTTCATCGAATCGCCCTCATGAGACCTCCATTTTCAAACTGGTGGCGGTCTGTTTACTCCTGGCCCTGTGCACCATCACCATGGCGCCATCAGCCTGGAGTCAAGAAAGTACGGCCCCCTCATCAGACACGAGCACCGAAGGTGGAACCCCGTCGAGTGCAGGCATGCAAGTCGCTGCCGGTTTCTCAACCCTATTATATCTTCCAGTGAAGGTAGCCTTCGCCATCGGAGGAGGGATTGTTGGAGGGCTTGCCTATGCGTTTTCCGGCGGGAATGAAAAAGCAGCCAAAAGCATCTGGGACACCAGTCTCTACGGCACCTACCTCATTACTCCCGATCACCTACAAGGCAATCGACCTATCCGATTCCTGGGGGTTGTTGATTCGAACGATGAACCGGCGCCAGCCCCTGCTCCAGAGCCCATTCTTTAGACGATGAAACCGATCATCGGCGTCACGCCAGATTTCAACGCCGGCGATCGCAAGGAATGGGGTGGGCGCGAGCCCACCTACTTTCTGCGCGCGCGCTACATTCGTGCGATTGAAGAGCTCGGCGGCGTCCCATTGGTACTCCCACTCCTCGCTGACCGAGCTACGAGACGGCGTCTCTTGAAACAGATCGATGGGCTCCTCCTCACCGGGAGCGGGCCGGATCTTCCTCCGTCATTGTATGGCCAACGTCAGCGCTATTCGTTCGAAATCATGAGCGAGCGTCGCGCAAATTTTGAGCAGGACATCGTCGGCCTGGCAAAACGGGCGGATATTCCGCTGCTCGGCATCTGCGGAGGCATGCAGGCCATGAACGTCGCCTGCGGCGGCAGTCTGTTTCAGGATATTTCATCCCAAATCTCCACCCCACTCCAACATCGGCAACAGGCTCCAGCAACAAATCTCAGCCATACCGTTACCATCACACCCCATAGTCTGCTCCGTCGCATCGTACGATCGGTGTCGATGCGGGTGAATAGCTCGCACCACCAATCGGTCAACGTCGTCGCCCCGTCATTAATCGCCAGTGCCCTGGCCTCCGATGGTATCGTGGAGGCGATCGAATCTCCAACCCACCGCTTCTTTCTGGGCATCCAGTGGCACCCGGAATTTCTCTTCGACCGGCACCCTCTCCACCAGAGATTGTTCAAGGCATTTCTACGCGCCGCACAAGCCACAAACCACAATGCATGACGCGCGAGACCCAGCTTGTT
>CAZVEZ010000032.1:0-19081 GCA_964626135.1 uncultured Nitrospira sp. | reverse complement strand
AAAGGGGACAGGCTACTTTTAAAGAAAAGAAAAGGGGACAGGCTACTTTTATGATAGCTTCCGTGGACGCCCTCGTGTTCGGAGGGTGGTGCGGGTACAAGAAAAAGTAGCCTGTCCCCTTTTCCCCTCCTTAGCCTGCCCTCTCCTGCTCACTCATGTCTTGAATCCGATGCGGCGGGATTTTGGCGTGGGCTCCGCCATCAATTCACGAATGGCCTCGAAGACAACTTGAAACTGGCCATCGTACTTCTTTTCCAGCTCTGAGAGGCGTCGGGCAAGCGCTTTGTTCGAACTGATCATTTCGCGCAGACGAACAAAGGTGCGCATAATGGCGATGTTCACCTCAATGGCGCGCTTGCTTCGCAACACGCTGGATAACATCGCAACGCCCTGTTCCGTGAATACGTAGGGGGCGTATCGGCGACCTCCTCTCCCCCTGGGTTTTGATATTCCAATTTGGAATGTCAACGCCGCTGCTTCTTGTGCAGATAATCGAAACATAAAGTCATCGGGAAACCGATCGGCATTCCTTTTCACGGCTTTATTGAGATTGAACGTCGTGACTCCATACAGTTTCGCAAGATCCGCGTCCAGCATCACGTTATGGCCACGGATCAGGAGGATTGTCTGTTCAATTTGTTTGCGAGGCACCAGAGCGCTCATGTTTCCTCTCCGTTATGCTCAATCCACCGCGAGGCTGAACGTAGGCACTCTGTTCTTTCTATACCATCAACAAACAGAAAACAAAATGGACGCATTATGCGTGAGGGGGGCCTGTCAAATGCTGCAATAAGGAGCAGATGACTGAGGGGAAAAGAAAAGGGGACAGGCTACTTTTATGATAGCGTCCGTGGACGCCCTCGTGTTCGGAGTGTGGTGCGGGTACAAGAAAAAGTAGCCTGTCCCCTTTTCCCCTCCTCAACGGTGCGGGGAGGTTAGACTATCGATACACCTCGTCGTGGCTCCCGATGTCGAGCAGGACAATTTCTTTCTTGGTGACACGTAACGTCAGAGTGATGCGGTAGGCATGGGTGACGCTCACGGCATGAAGCCCTTCAAGTTCTCCGCTGAGCGAATGCAGCCGAAGAGACGGCAGAAAGGGATTGGCTTCGAGATTTTTCAGCGCCTTGGCGAGGGGCTTTTTGAGTTCCGGGTGGACTCGGGTAAACTTGACGACACGCCGATCAAAATGGCCGGTCGTCAGCAACACATACATCAGACATCGAGACCCAGTTCGTCGATCAACGTCTGTGCCGCCACACGGCGCACTTGCCCTGCTTTTACATCTATCAACGACCGGCGGATTCGAGAAATGTACGACTTGCGATACCGATCCGATAACTCGCGGAACTGATCTTCAGCCATGATCACATAGGCCGGTTCGTTGTCTTTGAGGACATGCACGGGCCCACGTTTCAAGGCCTTATCCACCGCAGAAAACCCGCGACGTCTAATCTCCGTAGCCGGTATGGTTCTTCGTGCTGCAGCGCTCGTGGTTCGCATGGGCCTACTCTATCCCAAGCCACCCATCACGGCAAGTCTCAAGAATAGCGCGTGATCCGCTTTCACGTTCTAACGTTTCATGCACAAGGAGTCGAAAAATGGCTAGATCGGGAGTCTGTTCTCGGAGAAATATCATCGCTCTTCTATTAACCTTTGCCCTCTCCTGTGCCCTCATGTCTTGAATCCGATGCGGCGGGATTTTGGCGTCGGCTCCGCCATCAATTCACGAATGGCCTCGAAGACAACTTGAAACTGGCCATCGTACTTCTTTTCCAGCTCTGAGAGGCGTCGGGCAAGCGCTTTGTTCGAACTGATCATTTCGCGCAGACGAACAAAGGTGCGCATAATGGCGATGTTCACCTCAATGGCGCGCTTGCTTCGCAACACGCTGGATAACATCGCAACGCCCTGTTCGGTAAAGGCATAAGGATAGGCTCTACGGAGACCGCCCCAACTTGAAATCACAATTTGTGATTTCAAGTGGCTGAACTCCTGCTCCGTCAGTTGAAACATGAAGTCAGCTGGAAACCGGCCCCTGTTGCGTTTCACAGCCTGGATAAGCACACGCGGCTCAACTACATAGAGATCGGCAAGGTCAGTGCTCAGCATGACTCGATGACCACGAATGACGAGGATTGTCTGCTCAATCCGTTCACGAGCTACCAGAGCGTTCATGCTTCTCCTCCGCTATGCTCAATCCACCACGAGGCTGAACGTAGGCACTCTGTTCTTTCTATAACATCAACGATCAGAAAACAAAATGGACGCATTACGCGTGGGGATAGCAGCATCAAATGCTGCTATAAGGAGCAGATGCTCGGAGCTTCATATGAAAGCTGCCAGGGAGTATGACGCGAGACAAGGTAGGTCTATCTCGTCTATCTGGTTTGTCTGGTTGATCTGACTGGAAACTTATCCGGAAGAACCAGACAGACCAGAAAGACCAGCCAACCAGACAGACGAACCCATGCGCGTTCTGCGAGCAAGAAGGGTACCTGGCCACTCCCTTATTCTTTCCAAGCTCGCTCATTCTCTCTTCAGGGATGGGGGCTGATTGATCTTCCACTGCGCGCGTTCAACGAGGGGAGTCTTCGACCACGCGTTGCGCGAGCACAGAAGATCATCAGGCTCCATCCCTCTCCCGTCTTTAAGACGCATTCGGCGCCACGAACACGAGGACTTTGAGACGCTGGTCCGTGTGGTTCTTCACGCCGTGTTCTTCCCCGGCCGGCGCCATCGTCCCCTGCCCCGGACCCAGCACCTGTTTCTCAGAACCGACCTGAAATGTCCCCTGTCCCTCAAGCACGAGATAGACCTTATCCTGTTCGCCGTGGATGTGGCCCTTCTGTTCCTGCCCCGGCTCGAAACAGTAGATGTCGCAGAAGAATCGCGGTGTCTGAAACAGATTGTTCTTCTTCATCTTGTCGCTACTAAACTGCTGATAGTCTGAGATATTTATCACGTTCATTCAGCGACTCCTTCAAGAAGATTGCGGCTGTGCTCTGCGTCGCTCAAGGGAGGCCAAAATAGAATCGACCGAGATCACATGATGCGAGAGTCCTAAATCCTTGGCTGGAAGCCCCATTGCCAGACCAAGTAACTGCGGCACATGTAAGATCGGTAAGTGGAGTTCCTGATTCACCGCGCGGCCGGCCCGATCCTGATAAATATCCAGACTCATATGACAGAGCGGACAGGGTGTCACCATAAAGTCCGCTCCCTGCTCCTTCGCTTCGTTCATGTGCATCCCCGACATGGCCACAGCAATGGACTCCTTTTCGAGGATGATGGGAAACCCACAGCACTTGGTTCTTCCGGCATAGGCCACAGGTTCGCCACCGACGGCTGTGATGAGGCGCTCGAGAGACTGAGGATTTTCAGGATCGTCGAATCCCAGATCCCATGAGGGGCGCAGAATGTAGCACCCGTAAAACGGGGCAATGCGAAAATCCTGCATCGGCACGGAGACCAGATCCCTCAGGCGGGCCAGCCCGATGTCTCGCACGACGATCCATAACAGATGTTTGACTTGGACACGACCGTGATAGGTCACACCTTCCGGCGCAAGAAAGGTGTTGATGCGGTCCAGGGTCTCTGTTTCGGTCTTCAACCGGCGATTGGCTGCGCTCATGACCCCTTGGCACGTGCCGCAGATCGTCATGACGTCCAATCCAAGCGCCTCCGCTTGCGCAAAGGTCCTGGCATTGAACGCCAATGCCAGATCGGGATTCGCTTCCGTCACGACACCGGCGCCACAACAGGCGGCGGACGTCAGTTCGACGACCTCGATCCCTAATCGGCCGATGATCGCCCTTGTCGATTGATAGAGTTCCGGTGTCGCCCCTTGCGCTGCACAGCCGGGGTAGAGGGCATATTTCATGGGTGTACGCTATGGGAGATGAGACTTGGCGCGATTGAGAGACTCTCGGAGATCATCCATCGCAGCCGACGTTTTCGACTTCACCTGCTCCCATGAGGAAGCTGTCGCAGAGTGAATGTCCTGCGCTTTTTTTTCGGCCAGGTCCTTTTTCTTTTCCAATTCACTGACGGTTTTCTGGATGTCCGCCCTGGCTTCCGTGGACGCATGCGCGACCTGTCCACGGAGTTGCGTGATGCGCGCTTGCATCTCCTCCAATTCCGTTTGGATCTTTCGCTGGAACGCATCCTTCTGCGCGATCGTATAATCTTTGGCAGCCGTCACTGCTTCCTGCGTTTCCCGGATCACCGTGTCCCCCGTCACCGGCTTATCCGACGCTCCGGCCGATCCGGCAACGGACAGGGTGAGCAACCCCATCCCCATAATCCCCCACAACACTCCTGCAGCATGCTTCATAGATCTCACCTCCATGTCACAGCACACTTCGAGACTCGGAGTATAACTTCCGCCTTGGAGAAAGTCACCGTGCATAGGCTGGGAGGCGTGAAGTGCGAGAGATGCGCGAACGATGCGACGCGGGAGCGTTGACTGTCGGAGGCGCGTATCAATGCCGTCTATCAGAGGGAGGAAGAATGCGGCCCGCTCTCATATTGGCAGGCAGAGCAAGATCCATCTTGACAGGACGCGGCAACTTTCTATGAGCCATGATCTCGATGAATCTCTCCTTGTCGATCGAAAGATTCAGGTGTTCGTTGAATTGCATCTCCTCACCGATGGTGGACGACACTCTGCCGTTATAGTCATGACCGGGATAGACGATCGTATCGGCCTGCAACGCGAACAGTTTTTTGCGGACGGAGTCGAACAGCTTATCCGCGGAACCGTCCTGAAAATGCGTTCCACCGTTACCGCGTATGAACAGGGTATCGCCTGTGAATACCGCGCCTGGCAGGAGATAACTGGTGCAGCTGTCCGTGTGGCCGGGGGTGGCGATCGCCTTCATCGTGGTGCTGCCGAAGCGCAGTTCCTGCCCCTCATGCAGAAACAGGTCCGCGCCCGTCACGACACCCTCTGCCCCGCCGCCATAGACTATGCGCGCGCCGGTGCGATCCTTGATCACTCCTGCGCCGGTGATATGGTCGGCATGGATGTGCGTTTCGACGGCAAAGACGAGCGTCAGGCCCAACTCTTCGACGGTTTTGAGGTCGCGTTCGACATTCTCGAGGACGGCGTCAATGATGACCGCGTTGCCTGAATCGCGATCCGCAACGATGTACGTGCGGCTCTCCGCCCGGTCGTCGACATCCTGTATCCCGTTCACATCCAAAAGAACGGTGACGTCATAGGTATTGCCGATGGCCATGGCATTCACTCCGGAGTGTGCTGAATTTCTGAAACCCTTGCGGAGCACATTGGACACTGCGCCATTCTACTTTTTCACATCGCCTTGGTCTGTCGCTGTGCGAGAAAGAAGATGGCAAGGAAGGAGCCGGACCGCCGCGCGCGGCAGACAGGGTTGTCTGCGGGACCTGAGGCGGCAGTGATCTCTAGCCCCCTTCACCGGCTCAAGAAGATTCGTGACGCTTGGCAGCTTGCTGATCCCGTTCGTAGGGCTCCATTTCAATCTGCTTCACAGTGTGTTGAAGACGGGCCCATTCTTCCGGAACCATGGTCACGAATTCAATGCCGAATTGCCGCCCTCGAATCCACCGGACTACCGCTTGCTGAATCTTAATCGGAGGTTCGTGCTCTATCGCCGCGATCCGGACTTCCAGTGAGGCTCCCGGCTGGACATCGGTGGAACTGTCGATGCGACACCCTCTGATGGAAAGATCGACAAGGGTCCCCTCTCCACCGACCATGCCGGCAGAAGAGAACGAACTGCGAAATTGGACGTCAAACCGGAGGTTCTTCCGCTGCTCCATCATCGCGCCTCGCAGACAGGTAGCATGGCTACCCCTTTATATTCCCGATCGGACGCAATTCCAACACCTTTTTGGTAATTCCAGCGCGATCCACCGATTCGACCACGTCGGAGATATTCTTGTAGGCCAGGCCTGCCTCTTCCGCAAGGCCCGACATCGACACGGCCTTGACCAGAATGCCGCGCTGTTTCATCTGTTGCTGCAGCTGCTCGCCGCGAACCGATTTCTTCGCCTGCGCGCGGGACATCGTTCGCCCGGCCCCGTGCATCGTTGACCCGAACGTGTCGCGCACCGCTCGATCTGTCCCCACGAGCAGATACGAGCCGGTCTCCATCGACCCGCCACAGATGACCGGCTGGCCGGTCTGCCGGAACGCCTCCGGCAGTTCCGGACTCCCCGGCCCAAACGCTCTGGTCGCCCCTTTGCGATGCACGACCAACTCTCCTTCCGCGTACCGTTCTACCTTGGCGATGTTGTGCGCCACGTCATAGACCAGCTCCATCCCCAGCGCCTCGGCGGACTGACCGAAAACCGTCGCGAACGCTTCGCGAATCTGATGCGTAATCACTTGGCGATTGGCAAACGCCGTGTTCGCCGCGCAATTCATCGCGGAAAAATAATCCTGCCCCTCGGGAGATCGAAACGGCGCGCAGGCCAACTGCTGATCCTTCACGGTGATGCCATAGCGGCGCATGGCTTTTTCGAATACCTTGAGGTAGTCGCTCGCCACCTGATGGCCGAACCCACGCGAACCACAGTGCACCATGACGACGATCTGCTCATGGCCGGTGATGCCGAGCGCCGCAGCGGTGACCGGATCGAATATTCGATTGTTCGACACCACCTGGACTTCCAGGTAATGATTGCCCGATCCCAAAGTCCCCAACTGATTGATGCCACGTTGGATGGCGTGATCGGTCACAGCCGATGGATCAGCTCCTTCGATGCAGCCGCCTTCCTCCATACGGGCAAGATCCCGATGCCACCCATAGCCCCTTTCCACACACCACCTGGCCCCATGGGTCATCACGCGAGCAAAGTCTTCCCGCGAGAGCCGAACGAACCCGCCGGCTCCGACACCCGCCGGCACGTTTCGAAAGAGTTCGGTCATGAGCCGTTCCAAGCGAGGCTGCACATCCGCCAACGTCAAATCTGTTCGAATCAGCCGCATGCCGCAGTTGATGTCGTATCCCACACCTCCCGGTGAAATCACGCCATCCTGCGCGCCGAACGCCGCGACACCTCCGATCGGAAAGCCATAGCCCCAGTGTCCATCGGGCATACAGAGCGCATACCGGCGAATACCGGGCAGGCAGGCCACGTTCGTCACCTGATCGAACACCCCCCGGTCCATCGATTGCAAAATAACTTGCGTCGCATAGATGCGGGCCGGCACCAGCATGCCGGACTTTTCAGAAACTGGAATTTCCCAGATTTCATCCGTAATCCGATTCACCGTCATGTCGGTGTTGAGGTTCATTTCAAATGAGCGAGATTTGCGGGACTAGCGAGACACGCGCGACGTGCGCAAGACAGTTGTCTTAGCTTACGCTTCTCGCATGTCCCGCCCGTCTCGCGTGTCGCGCAGAGATTAGACATCGAGGACGACTCGCGCCTTCCAACGGCCGCCGGTCTGTGTGAGTTCGTAGAGATGTTTGGTCACCCCTTTCACATCGGCATGGAGTTCCTGTGTCTGCCGATCCACCGGCGCGCCGATCAGACGCGCTCGCAACTGCCAGACGTCCCCGTGGCGGGTCAAAGTCAGCGGCGCCTCACGGAAGACGACCCCTGCGGCGTCCTTCCAATAGACCACCTCCGACAACCAATCGAACAGCAACGCCGACGGGTCCACATCGCTCCGTTCGATCGCGCGCTCCCACCCTTCCGACACGGTCGCGGGGTTTGCCATCGTTTCAAGGAGGGCCTGCGTTGCGCCGCGAAATACCTCCTCAATCGACTCCCCATCGGCCTCGAACCCGATATCGGCCAGGGCAATATCTTCAAGAAATCGAAACATCCAGGCCATGAACGTCAGACTCTCGGCAGGCCGCGTCGGACTCGCCGGATGAGGGCCTGAAGTTGGCTGAGTCCGGGGAGCGCATGCCCGAAGGGATTGGGGATTTTTCCTTTGAAGAACATCGCAAGGCCCAACGGCAGGATGTGGAGCAAGCCGCGTAGCGAAAATCCGACCACTTTGAGCGGCATGACCGCTTCGTTCAAACGTCCATGCCGTTCGACCAGATCGGTAAACCCGAGAATGTGGCGCGCGCCGCCGGTCTTCGTCAGTCCGTATTCGAGCGAGGCCCGCCGTAACCGGACGATCGCTTCCATCGGTTGCACGTCTTTTGGACAGACTTCCACGCAGAAGTTGCAGCGCGTGCAATCCCAAATTCCATCCTCTTCCTGGAGCGCCGACAGTCTGGCGCGGGCCGACGAAGGAACCTCCCGTGGATCGGAGAGAAAACGATCGGCTTTCGCCAACGCCGCAGGGCCGAGAAACCCTTTCGACACTTCATGCACGGTACAAGCCGCGACACAGGCGCCGCACATGATGCAGGCATCCACATTGTGAAACTGCGGATTGGCATGTTCCCGCATCTGCGCAGGCAGGCCCTCACGCGCCGGCCGAGCCGTCGACATCAGCCAGGGATTCACATCCCGGATCTTCTTCCAAAACGACGCCATATCCACGACCAGATCCTTGATCACCGGCAGGTTGCGGAGCGGCGCAACCGCGATGCTCCCATGCCGCTCAAGTTCTTCCCGGATAGACGCGCGGCAGGCCAGTTTCTCGCTGCCGTTGATCGTCATCGCACAGGACCCGCAGATGGCAGAGCGGCAGGAATAGCGGAGGGCCACGCTCCCGTCACATTCGTTCTTGATGCGAATGAGCGCGTCGAGGACGGTCATTCCACGTCCGACGTCGAGCCTGAACTCTTGAGGATGGGCGATGGAATCGACTTCGGGGTTGAATCGTTGGATCGTGAAGGTGAGGCGCATGGAAGACGTGAACCGTACAACGTGAAACGTGAAACGCAGGGGAAGGGATTTCTTATCCCCTACACCTACACGTCTTGCTCAGCCCAACTCGAACGTCTTTGGAGAATTCGTCAGATTGCGGCACCCGTCTTTCGTGACAAGCACCATGTCTTCGATGCGGACGGCCCCGAGACCCGGATAGTAGAGGCCCGGCTCAACCGTCACGACATGGCCTTCTTGTAACAACGACCCGGTTCGGCTGATACGAGGCATTTCATGGATATCGAGTCCGACACCGTGGCCGGTGCCATGGAAATAACCCTGCATGCGCCCATTCACCAACCCTGTCTGATACCCGGCTTTCTCAAACCTGGCGCAGATACCTTGGTGAATCCTCTTTCCATCCGCCCCATCTTTGACTTTCGTAATGGCCTCTTCCTGCGCATCCAGAACGGTCTGGTACAGCCGCTTCAACTCGGGACTTGGAGTTCCACGCACCACGGTTCTCGACATGTCGGCAAAATACCTGTTGCTGGCTGAGCGAGGAAACACGTCGAAAATAATGCTGCGGTGAGCCGGTAACGGTCCGGTGCCTTCGTTGTGCGGATCGCAGGCCTGCTCCCCGCCGGCAACAATCGTATGCTGGGCGACGCAGTCTGACTCCATCAAATTCACATTGATCAACTTCTTCACTCGCTCCGACGTCAACGGTATCCCGTCGAGCCACAGTTGATCCTTGTTGATCGAGGCTTGACGCAGCATGTTATGGGCGGCGGCGACCGCTTGTTCGGTCGCGCGCTGGGCGGCTTCGATACAGCGGACTTCTTCGTCGGTCTTCACCACACGTTGCTCGTAGAACGGATCCCGCTTCGGATACAGCTGATACCCCAAGGATTGGAATTTGACCGCATGGCCGAACGGAAAATTCACGGGGACCAGAATCTGTGTGATGCCGGCTTCCCGAAGCAGGATATGGATGACCTCGACCGTGCCAGGCTCGGCGATGCCTTGCGTCTTGGCTCTCTTTTCAACCTCCGAATACGAGAGGACCCGGTCGACAGACGACTGCCTCTTCGCCCGCTCCATTTCGAGATCGCTCATCACGAGAATCCGTTCCCCTTTGATTTCCATATAGATAAAAGGGTCAGGCGCGATAAACTTCGTGGCGTAGTATAAATTGGCGTCGGTTTCGCTGGCAGCGATAAAGACGGTGGCTCGTTGTGCGTGTGGACTGGGTGACGCCATAATGAACGGTGTTCGGAATCTAGCACGGAGGGTCAGGTCGGTCAAGGCACAGATGGGACGGGTTCAAGCGCAGGCGTCGATTCCTTGCTCGCGCCGTTCTCCTCATCAGGTGTCATCAGATCAATCGGCAGCATGACCGTGTTCTTCAAGATGTCGAACGCCAGCTGCGCCAGACCCGTCACGCCGGTGGCGAACGATTTCATCGGCAGGTAGGTCACTTCCGGATCTTCGATGGCCCCTTTGACCGAGAACAGCGCGGTGGCAATGCCTTTACGATCGCCGGCGAACAGTCTCCCGAATAGTGGAATCGTTTTCATGAATTGGGAATAGGATCCGAAGGGGCTGACCGCCCAGACCATGTTGATTTGATCCGTCGGCAAATCGAAATTTCCTGCAGCGGTGATCTTGACGATCGGACTATCGATGATCAGGTTTTCGGTCTGGAAGAGCCCATTCTGCACGAGAAACGTGGCCGTGATTTTATTATAGGGCAATCCCTCTTTTTCCAAATCCACCTTCCCCTGCAGCACCGCCGGCAAATTCAAGATGCTGATGATTTTCCAGATTGCCCGTTCCTGTGATTTCAATATCCGTCCGTTTTCGAGCAGGAGGTTCACCTTCCCGTTCAACGTAGGATACAACCCATGCGGATTTTTTCCATTGCCGCGAATCGTCCCGGTCATCCGGGCTTCCCCCGTCATGAATTCCCCTTTGGGGCCTAAGAACTTCAGCGCATCTTCCACCGGGAAACCTGTCACACGAACCGCGATCTCCGCGTCTGCCGGCTGCTCGCGAGGCAATTGCACGACAATACGGCCGGCGACTTCTCCATTGGCCGATTGGCCGGACACACGGTCCAGATCGAGCATGCCGTCTTGAATCGTGATGCGGGCGGAGAGCCTCCCGAATTTGAGATGTTTATAATGGCCGCGCGCCATCAACGCAGTGGCCTGAACCTTGCTCGTGGCGGCCAGGGTTTCCAGAAACTCTCGAATCGGTGACCGCTCCCCTTTCGGAATGAGGAGGGCAAGATCCATCTGATTGGACTCGAACTTGGCGGTAATCGTGGGGGTCCCCGCCCAGTTGCGGACGGTCCCTTCCATTGAAACATCGCTGTCGCGCAGGCGAAAGGACAATCGTTTAATCTCTGCGCTGTTCTTCATGAAGTAGACACGCAAATACAAATCCTGGATAGGTCCTTCGGCCCCTTTGGCGTTCATCAGACCATTGGTCAATGCGAGCCACCCGGTAGTCCTCCAGGCTTTCCAATCAAAACCCTTCCCCTTTATATCGAGCGACAACTCGATATTCCCCGCTTCAAACCCGCCCTTCGCAATCCATTCCGGCACGCGTGACAACGACAGCGCGCCGGTCGAAAGCGCCGCATCAATGGAGAACCGTTCACCCAATTGAATCTTGCCTTTGAGCGGCAGCCGGATCGGCGGCACGATGAGCTCAAGCCGGTTGAGCAGGACCCCGGAGCCCTGTGGAATTGCGCCCTCGAATTCCACCGTCGCCTGAATCCCGACCGGTTTTTCGACCAGATTGGGGACCGTCACCTTCGATTCGGTCAGGACGATCTCGCCCCGTATACGCGGCGACAGTGTCGGCCCGGTCAACACGACGGCGCCGTTGACCAAGCCCTCGAGTATATCTGCCGAAATGGCTTTCGAAGGCAGCAGCTTAACCATATCGCCCGCATCGCCTCTGACACGGATCAAGAAATCCTGAAAGGTACTGCCGCTGCCTCCCGTGATCCCCCCGCTGGCCTGCAATGACAGGTCGCCGAATTGTCCCGTCACCTGATCGAATTGAGTCCCGCCTTCTGACAGTACGAATCGTCCTTGCAATGCCGTCAACCGCTCGGGCAACGACGGATTGGTCATACTGACACGCTGAACGATAATTTCCCCGCCGGCGAAGGTCACACCACCGGGCTGATTGAGCGGGCCGACCACACGAAATGTGAGCGCAGCATCGCCTTCAACCTCCCGCGAAGCGGCCAACGCCTGCGAGAGCTGTTTCGACTTGACGGTTTTCGCGAGAAACTGCAACAAGTCAGCGGCGGCCATCTCTCCGGTAATGTCCATTTCAAGCCATGGCCCCGCCTCCAAAAATAACACAAGCGCCTTGCTCTCATTGATGCGAATCGTGTCATAGAGCCCGCTCAGATTCGACACTCTGAGACGGCCGGCTTCGACGAATACCACCGCAGCCAACTCCTTGGCAGGGACATGACTGTCTCCGACCAACGCTTGCCCTTGCGTCACACGAAACTCTCCCGTCATCGACAGCAGAGAATCTGCCGCTACCGATCCCGTCACGGTGGCCGAGACGATCTCCACCATTCCGTCAATCTCTCGATCCTTGAGCACCACCGGCAGTTGCGGGTGCACCCACTCGGCCGGCACGATCGTAAACAATTGGCTCAAGTGAACGGGGGGCGCTGCAAGGGTCAGTGAAAATGTCGGCTGAGGCGTCAGGAGGCCGGCAAGGCTCGCTTGACCGGCAAGATTCAGTTGTTCGAGATTCGCGGACAGATCGGACAACACCACATCGTACCCCGCAACGCCCGGCACAGCTCGAACATGACCGCGCACATTGACGACGCCCTGTAACTGTGAGGGCACCGTGCGGGGCCCGAAAACATCTGCCACCTCTCGAAGATTCAGGTTGGCCGCTTCGAGTACGCCATCGAATTGAAGCATGGATTCTGAAGCTGTGGGATCGTCGATCGACAGGGTCTGCCGCTGCGCAACACTGATTGTTCCAGCCAGAGAGAGAGCAGACAGCCCCTTGTCACTTGCATGACCGGCAGAGATCTGTACATCCACTTGTCCCCTCTCGGCTTTGATGAGCAGCGACATTTCCACCGACTCCAATGTCATCGATCGAGGCCCGTCAGGACGCGTTTCGTCGACGATGATCAGTTTCCCGTTTACCAGCGTCGCTTCACGGATGTGGAACATCCGGCTGAGCATCTGCACCGCGTCCCCATCGGCTCCCCCCTGGGCGACTTGGTCAAACAGATTCCAATGTCCGCTGTGGTTGCGCCGAAGCGTCAACGTCGGGGATTCGATGAGCAACCGCTTACCCACCACCTGTTTGCGCAACAACGGGAGAAAACGCAGGACTATATCGAGCTTCTTGGCCGTTAATACGACGTCGTCGGAGTTCCGATCGTGAATCGCAACGTCCGTCAGTTCCAATCGGATGCGGGGCAAGAAGGCCAGATTGACGCGATGGACGTCGATCTTGCGTCCGAGGTTCCGCTCCAACTGCTGGAGAAAAAAATCTTTCAGATAATCGTCGCCGGTCAGGTAGGGCGAAAAGATGAGAAACGCGCCGCCGCCAAGCAACAGAACGGTAATTATGGCGACGACAACACGAGTTCGAACCACTCCTACTCCCTGGATCGATTATGCACGGTGGGTCACCCGCCTCTTATCGACACTTGCACGATCATCTTACCGAATCATCTGAATGAAATCTATGAAGTCTGTGTCTTGACAGGGAATTTTCAACTTCTCACGTTTACGATTCGTCAGGATGAGGAACCCGTTTGCATACCGGCGAGAGACATGACGAGGGGGATTAGCAGGATGCTCAAACTGGTTTGGTTATTCGGTTAATTGATCCATCTGGCGAGTCTGGCTCAAGCAAACTAACGAGACCGACCAAAGAAATCAAACAACGGTTTTCTTCCACGGTGGACTTTTTCAGCGTCCGGCAACAGACGCGAGCGGAGCAGGGATGACTTTGGTCAGATCGATCACGAGTTCATCATTTCTATTGGCCAACAACGTATCCCAAAGGCTATTCTGCAGGCTGATTGTTGACTCGGCAGGATAGAAATACAAGTAAAACCCTTTGGCGGCCGTCGGCCGCATAGGATAACGCCGGTCATAGATCATCCCATACGTCGGAATTCCATAGATGACCTGCCAATTCCCCAAAATGAAATGCAACTCTGTCCCGTGGATATACACCCCGCCCGTGGTAATGACGCGCTTGACGGAAGTTCGCGGTTGACTGAGGTAAAACGTCACGCGTTCGTCAGGACGGGCCTGGGCAAGGGCTTCAGTAATCTGCCGGGACAAGAGGGTGAGTTCTTCAGGACGAAATGCCGGCAACAGCGGCGCCTCGCCCTGCAGCCATTTCTGCAGCCAAACCCGATGCTCTTTCACCGAGATGCTGCCGAGGATGAGAGCCATGTCTTCGGTCCGCATGGTCATTGGATGAGCATGCGCGCTGGGAGGCCACTCCGGCAGGACAGAATCATCCACCTCCAGCCGCACATAGTTCACGGGATCTTCATAGATCCCCCGGTAGGGCACCATGGGAATGGCGCAACCGACCAAGCCCAGTAAGGGGTAAAGGGTGAGGAGTGAGGCGATCGTGGAAACGATTCGCCAGCGCTGCCGGTTTATTGTGTCCCTACTCCTCATCCTTAACCCTCTCGCTGTGCTCCTTACCCCCTACCCTTCACCCCTCACTGATTGAGACGGTCATTTCAACCCGTTCGAGAGGATTGTCACGGCCGTCTCGCTTCATGTTCACGACCTTGTCCGCCACGTCCATCCCACTGACCACTTCACCGAATGCCGTGTACTGCCAGTCGAGAAAATTCGCGTCTGCGACACAGATGAAAAACTGCGAGCCGGCGCTGTCGGGATCGTTCGAGCGCGCCATGGAGAGCACTCCACGCTTGTGCGGCTTGCTGTTGAATTCGGCCTTGACCTTGTGCCCCGGCCCCCCCATGCCGTGTGACGCACGGTCAGGATTCTTGCTGTTGGGATCCCCGCCCTGGATCATGAACCCGGGAATCACCCGATGGAATGTCGTGCCGTTATAGAAGCCTTCATTGGCCAACTGTGTGAAGTTCTTCACATGCCCCGGCGCCACATCATGAAACAACCGCAGTACAATCTCGCCCAGGTGAGTTCCCTTGCTGCTGACGGAAATGGTCGCTCGCGTGTTCTCCGTAGGCTCTGCCATCGTCCTCTACCCTTTCTTGGTTTTAGCAGGCTATTGAAAAAGGCCACCGCGGCGTTCTCGCGACGCTCAGAGGTCCAACGTACGATTCGCCTCTTCGCTCACTGCGGCCTTGCTGGACGGCCATTTTGAGCATCCTGATCTATTGAGATCTTCGCTCCGTCTGTCATGTTCCAACGGTGTTGTATCGGGAAATTGAATTTTTCCGCAGCCTGTTAGGGCTCCGACATTCATACAGGATGCCATGCAGTTTTTTACACCATGTTTAGCGAAAACGGAAGGGTGCCGGAGCGTCCCCCCCTGCAAGCCCCTGATTGATTGAATTCCACGTTCGCCCATCGTCGTCGCTTCGGAATGCCCCGTCGCTCGTCCCGACATAGAGCGCTCCGGCGCCGGACTCGATCAGGACTTGAATGGCCATATTCGTCAGTCCCTTATTGAGCGGCATCCACTGGCGTCCCTTGTCGGTCGTTTTAAAAATACCGTGCCCCGTCGCCACAAAAAGCCCCCGATTGTTGAACAGAATTCCACGAATCGAATCGTTCGGAAGCGCTCGGCTGATGGGCCGCCAGGTGACGCCGCCGTCGGTGCTGCAAAAAACC
The DNA here is from genome assembly GCA_964626135.1 of uncultured Nitrospira sp. Lineage (GTDB taxonomy): Bacteria > Nitrospirota > Nitrospiria > Nitrospirales > Nitrospiraceae > Palsa-1315. The sequence goes on along the minus strand of CAZVEZ010000032.1, from coordinate 3,455 downwards.
CCTCCATCGAACGTTCCGGCATAGATGCTACCCTCGGGGTCGATCGTCAATACTCGAATAAAATTCTCCGTCATACCTTCATGATCTTTGAGCGCATGTTGCTGCCGCACCCAACCGGTCGATTGAGCCTTGAATCGCACAATGCCCTTTCCGGAGGTTCCGGCAAACAACGTCCCATCGGACGAGAGCGCCAACGTATGGACCAAGATGTCGTCGAGCCCGGTCGTGACGACCGACCAGTGGTCGGCGGCAAGTCGATACACCCCGTCGCTCGTACCGGCATACACCCCGGTATCCACAGCAAGAAGCGATTTGATTTCCAGACGCTTGAGTCCGCTATTGATGGCCTGCCAGCTTTTTCCCCGATCGCGCGAACGAAAGACTCCGCCACGGAACGTTCCAGCATAGATCGCGCCGTCTTTCCCCGTGGTGAGGGTCAGAATAAATGGATCAGTCACACCCTGGCCCGATTTTTCCCATGTGACGCCACGATCTTCGCTGCTGAATAGACCAAGGCCGAATGACCCGGCATAGACCAGGTCATTTCCGACAGATGTGAGCGCTTGAATACTCGTGGCCTGAGGATTGAAGGAGCCGTATTGAGACTGACTCTCTCCATGGCCCGGAGCTTGCTGTGGCGAAGGCGGGAGCGGCGAGGGCGCCTGAGTGGCAGCCTCCGATATCCCGCCCGCGCTCCAAATACTCAGCGCAAGAACTGTCGATATCACCCAAATCCACAGCTTCATTTATCCCATTACCCCGCTATCCACTTTGCCCCTTTGCCCCTTTATCCCTTAACCCCTTTACCAGCTTCACCGGACCCGCTGCCCGGCCGGCCCTATCGGCAAATCCGGATCAAGGGGCAGACCAACTTCGGTTGGGCCTTTCCGTCCAAAGATACGCGCACCGATAATTCCAATTTCATACAATACCATCAAGGGCACCGCCATCAAGAGCATGGTCACGAGGGTCGCATCAGGCGTCACGACGGCCGACACAATCAACGCGGCCATGATTGCGTATTTCCGGTACTTCGCAAGCATCTGCGCCGATACCACACCGACCCGCGCCAGTATGGTGATCACGAGCGGCAATTCAAATGCGCACCCGAATATCAGGAGAAATTTCACGTTGAAATCGATATAGGTCCCGACACTCAAGAGCGGAGTGACATCGTGATCCATGCCGAAGCTGACAAAGAAATCGATGACCAGAGGGAGAATGACGAGATTGCAGAAGATCAAACCGAGGGCAAAGAGCCCTCCCGCCAGCGCAAACAGCGGAATGCCCCAGCGTTGTTCCTTGGGGAGCAGCGCCGGCGCAATAAACTTCCAGCACTGATAGAAGATAACCGGCAGGCTCGCAATAATCGCCGCCAAAAACGAGACCTTGATCGAAGCGAACAACGCTTCGGTCGGTCCGTAGAATACCAGCGGGTTAGGAAACGGACGATTCAACCACGCGACCATCTCGCCGGAAAAGGTAAACGCCACCAGCATGGCCGTCAGAATCGTAGCCCCGATGATGATCAACCGCTGCTTGACGGTCCGGATATGTGCGGCAAGGGGATTGAGAATTTGTGTCATAACTCCGGTCCCACTTGCTGGTTGACGCCATCCCCACGATGTGGCGCCCCGCTACGGAGCGACTTGAAATTCGTGATCTCGGCAGATACGGATCAGTTCGGCCATTTTGTCTTTCTTCGCCAACTTCTCCTTTTGCAAACTCTTCATAGATAGTTCTTCGGCGGGAGTCAGCACGTGGCGCTTCTGCAGTTGAATCAATTCCAGATCCAGATTGTGGTGTGCTTCTTCCAGGACACGGAATTCGTGACTGGATTGGCGCAGACGCTCGGCGATCATACTGTCTGTCAGCATGTCACACCTCCCGGTTATGAGATTTGCCGCGGCTTGAAACGTCCTCCCTCGCACCCGATTGTGTCAGTCAATACGCCGGACTCCGATACAATCGGATCCAGCTCCATCAGCACAGCATCCTCTAAGGGGTTGGTGTAATACGTCGGCCTGGTCGTCACGTCGCGAAACCCAAGACCTCGATAGAGCGCATGCGCGGCATGATTCGAAGCCCGTAGTTCGAGCACGGCGCACCGCGCCGCTTTTGCTATCCCCATCTCCAGGGCCTGTTGGAGCAGGGCTCTGGCGACGCCTTTGCGCCGCATCGACTCAATGACCGCCAGATTCATCAGCCGCACTTCCTCAAAGACGATCCAGAAGCAGAGATACCCGACGATCGAGATAGACCCCGCTTCACACGCCGGCGCCTGCTTTGCCACCAAAAAATGCGCAAAGGGATTGCCGCTCAGTTCGGCCTCTATCATCTTGCGCGTCCAGGGGGCCGAGAAGCAAGCTTCTTCGATCTGCAGAATGTCCGGCAAAGACTCGATGGCCGCCGGCTCGATCATCCACTCGCCCATCACCAGGACCTCTCTGGCAGGATGCTGAAAAAGGCCGTCCCCTTCGTACGTCGTTCGTATCTCGTATCTCGTCGTTCGCAGACAATCATACTTTCTGGCTTGCGAGATACGCTTCACGCTTCACGAACGACGGCCCTTTTGTGCCGTCACACGCGCGGTCGCTTTTCTCAACACCCGCTCCTGACGCAGAGCGACCGGCGACAGACCACCTGACTCTTCATACTTCAGTTCTGCGGCAGGGCGTTGCACATACATCGGGCTGATGCCGGTTCCTGCGCGCTCGCCCCGTCGAAGCCGCTCGATTCCCGCCAACCCGATCGAGACGGCTGAGGGCTTCATGGCATAGTCCGGCGCGTCGGCAATGGTAGCGGATGAGGGCATAGCCGCGCGAATCGCCGACGCCTCAACAGTCCAACCTTCGCCGAATACAAGAGCCGATCCTGTGAGGCTGCTTCCCAGCATCGCCGGTGTGCCCACCTGTTCCGGCATCACCCGCTCCAGGCGATCTTCGCCGATCCAGCGAAACTGCGCCCAGTAGAGTTCTCCGCGCCGGCTGTTGAGAATGGGACAGAGTCGCGTCGAAACTCCCCGGAGATTCCAGGCCAGACCTTCCAATGTCGGCACCACCGCCAAGGGCAGCCGGCTGATTGTCCGGAACCCGAGGAGGGTCGCCAGTCCGACGCGAAGCCCCGTGAAAGACCCGGGGCCGATCGACAACACGAGGCCGTCCAGCTGTGTAAGCCCCAGGCCCGTCTCCCGAAACAATCGGTCGATCGTCGGTAACAACAGCTTGGCATGCGACCCAGCTGCGTCCTGGTCATGCCGGGCAAGGATGTGCGATTCATCGAGGATCGCGACACTCTGCCACGACGTTGCCGTCTCAACCGCCAATACTTTCATCGATCCTACCCATCTACAGAAAAACTATGTTGGCACCGCCCCGCAGAATGCTCAAACAGTTCAGATATCTCACCCGCCCACCCACTGGCACGCCGAGACGTGCCATTAGCCCGAGCGAGGG
>CAZVEZ010000031.1:0-19279 GCA_964626135.1 uncultured Nitrospira sp. | reverse complement strand
GACCGATTATTTCACCGGTGCAAATGACCAGCTGATTGTCGCCGTGCCGGACGTCTCCTCCGTTGCAAAACCCTGCTCCATAAACGAGCTGCCCAGGCCACCGGGGCGATACAGGTTCTCCATCTCATTGGCAGCTGCACGGCTCGTCGCCGCTGCCTGTACTGCACCACCCAAACCTCCTGCGATCGATCTGTTGCCGAGGTGAACAGACCCCACCGGAACATCGCCCTTCTTCACAGGGACCGCGACTCCCATGACGTTGAGGGTCTCTGCGGCATCCACGCCTACATTAAGCATCGCTGAATAGCTACAGTCAGACAACATGAACGTCACAACAAGTTCGGAACGGTCGTTCGGTGACCCCTTGTCCTTCAATATGGTCTGGGCCCCGGCCATCCCATGCACATCGTTCAGATACACGAGATGTTGTGGGCGCCCGCGCCAGATGATGTGCTGAGAATCGGATTCCGATGAACGTGCCAGACTCGTAGACACAAGGGCCATCTGATCCAGTGTCAGGATATCCTTCTTGGAGTTGGTTCCATGAAAGCGATAGTCAAACCTCACGTAGCCGATCAGCTGATCGATGTTCGGAATCTCCTTACACATCGGCGAGTCGATCACATCGACATTTCTCGACAATGCCATCTTCTTAGCAGAGCCACCCCCCGACTCATATTCGACTGAGACCACCACTGGCTTGCCGGACACCTTGACCGGGGCACGATAGAGCGCACGTAGGATGTTCCGACTCTGGTCGTCTTCCGGAACGGGCGTCACGGTGCCGGCCGCCTCAGATCCACCAGGAACTCCGTTGACCGACCAACGAATCTCATCATCGGTCCCGAGAACTGCCGGTTTGCACTCCACAACAGGCTTTGCGTGCTGCTCTTCAGGATTCTGAACGCGACCAGCCTGGTTCGGTTTCGATCTCGGCGGCGTACAGATTTCAATCACCAATTCGATGGCGCCGCCCGCCGTTACGATCACTGTTTCGGGCCATAACTTTGCAGATGGTCCATCCGGTTGAACCAGTGGCGAAGGCATATCGGCACAGGCAGTACCTGACACAAGCAGCGATACGACCCCCAGCGCGATCGGCAATACACAGAACCGGTTGGCACGCATGGATGTTCCTCCTCGGCTCAACGTTAGACTGTGTTCGATGAGCGACCGCTACGTCGTCGATTTGAGAGCCGGCGAGGAGTCGGGATCGGTGGCTTGGCTCCCGTCTTTTTCGGCAGGTTTCTCTTCTTCCGGCACATCGAACCAGCTCACCAGCATCTCGTCCCACCAGGCCTCATCGATCTCTTTCCCGGGATCGCTGCCGAGAAACCCGACATCGTCCTTCGTGACATCGGGGCCGACCAGTTGAGGCTGAAACTTCGCTCTCTCGACAATTTCTTTCGTGGCATAGCCTCCGACTATCCAGGAATCCGGATCGGCCCGACGGGACTTGTAGGCCTTGAGCCCGATCTTGAGATACATGAAAATCTGCTGTTGCACAGGATCGCCGACACCGGATTGCGGCAAGCCCAAGGTCTTTTCAATTTTCTTACGCCAGTGCCGGTCGTCGTATCGCGACGTAATCAACTGGAGCATGGTCTTTCCAAGTTCGGCATCGAGCGGCATGGAATTCGTGACTCCTCTTACGACCTAACAAGATGCTGGTTGAAAAATGCCGTGGCCCGTGCCCAGGCGTCTTTTGCCGCCTCCGGCCGATACACGGTCTTATCCGTATCCCGAAAGAAGGCATGAGGCGCGCCGGGATAGGTTTTGATCTCGCCGGGCTTATTGTATTTCTTGAAGCTCGCCGCGAGCCGCTGGACATCGGACTTGGTAATCCAGCCATCGTCCTCCCCATAGAGATACAGCACAGGGGCCGACAGCTGTTGGAGCGGCGTATCCGGATTCGGCACCTGACCGTAGAACGGCACGGCGGCTTTGATGTCTGTATTCACACAGGGCAGCATGAGCGCATAGGAGCCGCCCATGCAGAAACCGGTCACCCCGATCCTCGTCGCATCCACTTCCGGCACGGACTTGAGATAGGTGACCGTCGCATTCAAATCTTTGAGGCCATCCTCCTGTTGCAAGGTGTTCATGAGCTTGCCTGCTTCGCCCGCATCGGTCGTGAGGGCGTGCCCAAGCCGCGAATACAAATCCGGCGCAATGGCCACGTAACCTTCCGCTGCATACCGTTTGGCAATATCCTTAATATGTTCGGTCAGCCCCCACCATTCCTGAATCACTATGATCGCGGGGCGTCGCTCTTTGGTCTGCGGAGCTGCCACATAGGCCCGCATCGTTACCTTGTCGCTCGGATATTGGACCAGCGTGTCTCTGATTGAGTCGGCCATACGTCACCTCCAGCCTGGCGCAATTACGAATGAGAAGTTATCACTTGGGGTGGGACGCCATTCAGCGCTCAACATTCAACATTGCAGCGGATCGCCATAGCGATCAGCTGCCTGCGACCATCATCTCCGTAATCTTGACGGTCGGACTGGCAATACGCCCGCGAAACACGAGATCGCTGCCGATCATCTCAATCCCCGCGAACATGTCTTTCAAGTTGCCTGCAATCGTGATTTCTTCCACAGGATATGCCAATTCGCCGTCTTCGATCCAAAATCCGGCAGCGCCCCGCGAATAGTCGCCGGTCACCATGTTGATGCCGAACCCGATGAGGTCCGTGACAAACAGACCCTGCTTCACAGTTTTGATAATGTCTTGGGCCGTCTTCGTCCCCGGCGCGAGATAGAAATTTGTGGGACCGACCGACGGATTTTCACCGACGCTGCGCGAGGCGTTACCGGTCGACGCCAGACCGAGCTTTCTTCCTGAATAGGTGTCGAGCAGGTAGCTCTTCAGGACGCCTCGCTCCAGCACTGTCGTCTTCCTGGTCGAGAGCCCTTCGCCGTCAAACGGCCGAGAGCCCAGGCCTCCCACCACTCGCCCATCGTCATACACCGTGACATATTCCGGGGCCAGCGGTTTGTCCAATTGGCCTGCCAAAAACGACGCCCCTTTGTAGAGCGAATACCCGGATACCGCGCTGCAGAGATTTCCCATGAGACTTCCCGCTGCCTCGGCATCGAAGACGACGGGAACTCGCCGGGTCGCCACTTTTCTCGCTCCGAGTTTTCTGACCGTGCGCCGCGCCGCTTCCAATCCCACCGCTTCCGGAGTATCCAGCTTTGCAAATTTCCGTTGGACGGCATACCAAGAGTCGCGTTGCATCGCTCCGGTCTCCGGATCGGTGGCAACAGGCGATGCCGACATCGAGAAACTGGAACTCTGGTACTCTCCCAAAAATCCGTGACTGTTGGCCAGCACCACGCGGCCCGAAGAGGAATCGAAGTCGCCCCCTTCCGAATTCGTCACGCGCTCGTCCAGAGACATGGCGGCAGCCTCGACCCGTTTCGCCAATTCGATCTGCTGTTCTGTGTTCAGCCTGGTGGGATCGTAGAGATCCAAATCCGACCTCTCTCCCGCCATCTGATCCGCCGGCGGCAAACCCGACACCTGATCTTCCACGACGGCCTTTGCCAAACTACAGGTCTCGGCGACGAGTCGATTCAAGGAATCGGCTGAGAAATCGGAGGTGGAGGTGCTGGCGGAACGTTTCCCGACGAATACACGTAAGCCGAGATGCTTCTCCCGCGCTTTCGTGAGGCGATCGACGGCGCTCAACCGGACTTGCACCGAAAAAGTTTCGCCGTCTGCGATGATGATGTCCGCTTCCGTCGCCCCGCTGCGCTTCGCCTTGGCCAAGAGATCCAGCGCAAGTTGGCTATACCCGTCGCGCGGTTGTATTTGCTGACTCATTGTTGGGTCCCGCCTACGGTGATTTCGTCGATTCGAATGGTCGGCAAACCGACGCCCACTGGAACGGACTGCCCTTCTTTGCCGCAGGTACCGATCCCTTCGTCAAGTTTGAGATCGTGCCCGACCATCGAGACTTTGGTAAGAATCTCCGGACCACTGCCGATCAAGGTCGCGCCCTTGACCGGCCTCGTCACTTTCCCGCCCTCGATCAAGTAGGCCTCGCTGGCGGAAAATACAAATTTCCCGTTGGTGATATCCACCTGTCCGCCACCGAACGACACGGCATACAGCCCATGATCGACCGAACGGATGATGTCCTCAGGATCCGACGTTCCCGCCAGCATAAATGTATTCGTCATTCGCGGCAGCACCACACTCTGGTAACTTTCTCTCCGCCCATTGCCGGTGACAGGAATACCCATCAGACGCGCATTGAGTTTATCGGTGATATAGCCGCGCAATATCCCGCGTTCGATGAGTACCGTACGGCCAGTCGGGGTTCCTTCATCATCCATGTTGAGCGATCCCCGCCGGCCCGGCAACGTTCCATCGTCGACGATCGTACAAACATCGGACGCCACGCGCTTACCGAGGAGGTTGGAGAAGGCGGAGGTTTTCTTGCGATTGAAGTCCGCTTCCAGACCATGGCCGATGGCTTCGTGCAACAAAATCCCCGGCCACCCTCCGCCCAGCACGACCGGCATGACACCGGCCGGGGCGTCGACGGCGGAGAGGTTGAGAATCGCTTCACGTGCCGCTTCACGCGCAAACCGCAGATACCGATCACCTTCGTGGTAGTACTCAAATCCCACACGGCCTCCACCACCGAACGATCCGGCTTGGCGTTGGCCGTTCTCTTCAGCGATGCAGGTCACTTGCAGCCGCGAAAGCGGCTGCACATCGCCGATCAGCGCGCCATCCGACGTCGCCACCATCACGATCTTATATTCCGTGTTGAATGAAGCCATGACATTCTTAATGCGAGGGTCGTAGCGGCGCGCCTCGGCATCGATGGCATTGAGCAAGGACACGCGATCCGCCGTGGCCACTTCAGCTCGTGCCCGTTCGATCGGATAAAGATCTCGCGTCGGGCGTTGGCGGACAGGCACGGAAAGCGTTTCGGTCCTGCCCGGTGAATCGGCAATATACCGGGCCGTATCGGCCGCGAGTTCAAGAGCCGCCTTCGTCAGTTCATCGGAATAGGCAAAGCCGGTTTTTTCCCCCGCAGTCGCTCGGACTCCTACACCCTGCGACACACTCTTCGTGGCGCGTTTGACGAGGGACTCCTCCATCGAAACAGATTCGGACACACTGGATTCAAAGTATAGATCGGCATAATCCACATCGCGGACTTTGACCCGTCCAAGCGCCCCAAGCACTTCTTTTTCAGTCAGACCAAAGGACATCAACTGAGCAAGTTCACCCATGGTGTATTCATCCTCACGACGGTTGGCATAGAAATAGACGAGGAATTATAGCTGATCGCTTTCCATAGGCGCAATGAGAGTTCATCCAACTTGTCGCTTTTACAGGACTTTTACGAAAATATATTTGACATTCCTTTCCCTCATCAGTAGACTTTGCTCACCTACCACACGACCTTCGTGAGAAGGGATCATTGCCAACAGTACACGTATGGACACGAAAGACTCGTAGGCCGTGGACCAGCTATCCATCGAAGAGCTTGCCGCAAAACTCGAACCCGACCTCCTACCCAAGCACGTCGCCATCATTATGGATGGCAATGGCCGCTGGGCAGAACTGCGAAACCTTCCGCGCATTGCCGGTCATCGGGAGGGAATCAAATCTGTCAGAGAAATGATCACCGGCTGCCTGGAACTCGGCATCCATGCCCTCACAATTTATGCGTTTTCACAGGAGAATTGGAACCGCCCCATCCAGGAAATTTCCTCGCTCATGGGCTTGCTTGAATATTACCTCTCGACGGAACGAGCGAAACTCATTGAGCAAGGTGTCCGGTTACGTACAATCGGCCGACTCGACTCCCTTCCAGCTTCCGCCCTCCAATGGGTTCGGGCAGCCGAACAAGAAACCTCTCATCTTGACAGACTCCATCTCACGGTCGCCCTCAGCTATGGCGGCCGCGCTGAAATCGTCGACGCCGTGCGTGAACTCCTGCATGACGCGCAAGACGGAAAACTGCAACCGGACGATGTGGATGAGTCGCGTATCCAACACTATCTCTATACGCATGAGCTGCCTGACCCAGACCTGTTGATCCGCACCAGCGGCGAAACGCGAATCAGTAACTTTCTTCTCTGGCAGCTCGCCTACACCGAGCTCTATTTCACTCCGACCCTGTGGCCTGACTTCCGCCGCCGCGAACTCTTACTGGCCTTGCTGGAATACCAACGACGCGAGCGGCGATTCGGTCGCGTCCTCAGTACCATTTCTTCATAGTGATCGATCTCAATCTCCACATGCAGGAATACAAAACCACCGGCCAACAGCAGGTTGAACCAACGCCGGTTACGACGCCACGGTTTGATCCCCGTCGGATCTATACCATTCTGGTTCTCGCTCCAGTCATGTACGCCGTCATCCGCTATCTCCCACCTCTCGCATTTTCCAGTCTCGTGGTCCTGGCGGGAGCGCTCGCCCTCTTCGAGTTCTACCGAATCTGTTTCGGCGGCCGGAACCACGCCTGGCTGATCGGGATCGGCCTGACCGGATTCACTGCCCTGATTCTTGGAACGCACCGGACGGACCTCATCGTTCCAACGCTCCTGGTCACACTGATCTGTATGATTTCAGTCCCGCTCTTCAGCCACAGACCCCTCGAAGAGAGTCTGAAAGATGGGGCCATGGCCTTCTTCGGCATGCTCTACCTTGGTCTTACGCTCGGCACGCTTTCGATGACGAGGCTCCTGCCACAGGGCGAATGGCTGATTTTCTTTCTCTTACTCGTCACCTGGGCTTCCGATACCGGTGCCTACTATGTCGGCATACTGTACGGACGGCATCGGTTGGCTCCCAGGATCAGTCCAAAAAAAACGGTCGAGGGCTTGGTCGGCGGCTTGATTGGTGCCATAATTGTTGGGTACATTGCCCGGTGGTGGTTTCTCCCCGAATTATCCGGCCTTGACTGTCTAGTCTTGGCCATCTTATTGACCTTCGCGGGTCTCTGGGGCGACCTCGCCGAATCGGCTATGAAGCGCAGCGTCGGCATGAAGGATTCCGGCGGGATACTACCGGGCCATGGCGGCATGCTTGATCGTCTGGATAGTCTCTTGTTCGCCGCCCCTGCCTTTTACTACTATGTAACGTTGGCAAGCCGGTTACGCGTCATTGAGTGAAGGAGCCCCCCGATGAAAACTATCGTCATTCTCGGATCAACCGGATCGATCGGCACCAACACCCTGGATATCGTGGACCGGTTCCCTGAAGAATTCCGCGTGGCAGGACTCACCGCAGGCAGCAACGATGAAAAACTCGAAGAGCAAATCCGCCGATTCAAACCCCGCGTGGTAGCCCTATCGGATACTTTTGCCGCTGCCAGGATCCGGCAACGCTGTGCGAACCTGCCCATCGAAATTTTGGAGGGGGAAGAGGGCTTAATTCAGGTCGCTTCTGCCCCCGAAGCAGAACTCGTCATTTCCGCCATCGTCGGTGGAGCCGGTCTCATACCTACCCTAGCGGCAATCCGAAGCGGAAAGCAGATTGCCCTAGCCAACAAAGAGCCGATGGTCATGGCGGGAAAGCTGATGCAGGAGGAGGCGCACCGGCATGGCGTTCGTATCTTCCCGGTCGACAGCGAGCACAGTGCAATCTTTCAGTCGTTGGAAGGCCATCGCAAAGAAGATGTGCGCCGACTGATTTTGACCGCGTCAGGAGGAGCCCTTTGGACCCTGGGACAAGAGGAACTGCACGATGTCACACCCGAACGGGCGCTCCAACATCCCAACTGGAAGATGGGCGCAAAAATCACGATCGATTCTGCTACCCTTATGAACAAAGGTCTCGAAGTCGTTGAGGCCCGCTGGCTCTTCGACATTCCAGAATCTCAGATCGAAGTCATGATCCATCGGGAAAGCATCATCCATTCTCTGGTAGAATATTATGATCGTTCGATGATCGCGCAGTTGGGATTACCGGATATGCGAACACCGATTTCCTATGCCATGCGATATCCGGGCCGCCTACCACTGGATCTTCCTTCGTTGGATCTGACGGAGATCGCGAAGTTGACGTTTTGCAAGCCGGATCACAACCGGTTCCCCTGTTTGAGACTTGGCTATGAATCACTGCGGATCGGCGGTACGATGCCGGCCACGATGAATGCCGCGAATGAAGTCGCGGTCGAGGCATTCTTAAATGGCGGAATCCGGTTCACCGACATTGCGGAAATCATTCGCAGTACCATGGACGTCCACGCTGCGAAAGAGATCGAGACGTTGGAAGACGCGCTGGAAGCGGATCGCTGGGCTCGAGAAAAAGCAGAGTCGTTGGTTGTAGCGCTGGCACGCTAGGTCTACACGAAGGAGCATACACCGTGTTCATGGCATTAACCTGGTCACCCGATACCATCTGGCTATTATTGCAGAAAGCGTGGTGGTTCCTGATCGTTCTAGGCGTGCTGGTCGCGTTCCATGAGCTCGGGCATTTCTTGGCCGCCCGCTGGGTCGGTGTCAAGGTGCTCAAGTTTTCTCTTGGATTCGGGCCGAAGCTCTTCGGTCGTAAAATGGGCGAAACAGAATATCTCCTCTCGGCCATTCCGCTCGGCGGCTATGTGAAATTGTTCGGTGAAGACGAAGCTGAGGCGACCACACAGGAGGATCGTACGCGTTCTTTCGCACACAAGGGATTGTGGGGAAAAGTCCTGATCGTCGCCGCTGGGCCTGGGTTTAACTTTATTCTGGCGTATTTCATTTTTGCCGGATGGCTCGCGACCGGCGCCCCGCTTTTTGTTCCCACATTCCAGGATCTGAGTCCCGATATCGAGGCCATGGTCCCCGGTTCCCCGGCGGACACCGCAGGGATCCGGATCGGAGATCGTGTCAGTCGAGTCAATGGACAGGACATTTCAACCAGGACAGAACTATTCGACGCCGTGGCGAAGAGCAACGGGCAGGCGCTGACGCTCGAGATTAAACGAGGCGAGCAGATCAAAACGTTGACCGTCACACCCACCACCTCCCCCGGAACACAGACCTCTTCGCAAGAGCCTGGATACTATCTGGGCGTCGAAGAAACACCACCTCTCGTCACCTCAGTCATGCAGAGCTCTCCGGCAGCGAAAGCCGGGCTTCAAGCGGGAGACCATGTGGTGAGGATGGGAGACCAGACGATCCACACATGGTCCCAAATGACCGGTATCGTAAAAGAAAGCCCTGACCGCGAGCTCTCTATAGAAGTCTTGCGGGAGGGGCGCCGAATTTCACTGACCGTGACACCCTCTGTCGAAAAGACGATGGTCAACGGTCAGTCAGTCGAAGTCGGCAAGATCGGCATTTCAGGACCGGGCCGTTCAGTCATGCGCTCCAGCACTCCCCTCCTGTCGCTCTATGACGGCTTGGAAGCTACATGGGGCTGGACCGAATTGACCGTAATCGGCCTCTATAAGATGATCGTCGGGGATATCTCCAGTAAAAATATCGGCGGCCCGCTCACCATCGCCAACATTTCAGGAGAAGCGGCGTCGCAGGGGGCATCGAGTGTCGTCTTTCTCATTGCCATTCTCAGTATCAATCTTGGGGTCCTCAACCTGCTCCCCATTCCTATTCTCGACGGTGGCCATCTGCTATTTTTCCTGATTGAAGGCATCCTCCGGAAACCTCTCGGGGAACGCCAGAGAGAGATCGCGCAACAGGCCGGCCTCGTGCTACTAGTGGGCGTCATGATCTTTGCATTTTGGAATGACCTTGAACGGATCTTCCTACGTTAACAGGATGCTGAATACCTTTGCTTTTTCACCTACTAACTCCAAATGCGCTCAAGAGAACCGTTTTCAATGGATCATTCTCGGCGTGTCAACATTCTCGACATACCCCCGGATGATGAGCTACAGCGCAGATCATGGCAGGTGGTTGAAGTTCTGGAGAACCTGGCTGGATACTCTGCTCGAGCACCCCAAGCGACTCTTCTCCTTTAGATTGCTGCATCCATAGCCCATGCGGACCTCTCAAATCTTAATCCCCACATTACGGGAAGATCCTGGCGAAGCGGAAACTGTCAGCCACAAGTTGATGCTTCGAGCCGGTCTGATCCGCAAGGTGGCGGCTGGTATCTACACCTATCTCCCGCTTGGCCTTCGGGTCATCCGAAAAGTCGAACAGATCATTCGAGAGGAGATGAACCGGGCCGGCGCCCAAGAACTCCTCATGCCCATCGCCTCCCCGGCAGAACTGTGGCAAGAAACAGGCCGGTGGAATTTCTATGGCAAAGAGCTGCTACGCTTTAAGGATCGTCATGATCGCGACTTCTGTCTGGGGCCGACCCATGAGGAAGTGATCACCGACTTATTCAGACGTGAAGTCCGCTCCTATCGACAAATGCCGTTGAACTTCTATCAGATTCAAACAAAATTTCGAGACGAAATACGCCCTCGCTTCGGCCTCATGCGGGGACGCGAGTTCATCATGAAGGACGCCTACAGCTTCGATCAGGACGAAGCAGGCGCCAGGCTCAGTTATCAAAAGATGTACGACGCCTACCATCGTATTTTCACGCGCTGCGGCCTCAGCTTTCGCGCCGTGGAAGCCGATACCGGCCTGATCGGCGGCAGCTCGTCTCACGAATTCATGGTGCTCGCTGAAACCGGTGAGAACACCATCGTCTACAGCGATACAGGCACCTACGCCGCCAACATCGAGCAGGCAGAAGTGCTTCCTCCTGCTGAGATAGACACCGATACCCCTCGTCCTCTTCGCACCGTTCAAACGCCTCAGTGCCGAACTGTTGAAGAGGTGACAGCTTTCTTGAAGATCTCACCTACCCACCTCGTGAAAACGCTCCTCTATTCAACGGGGAAAAACACGGTCGCCGTGTTGATCCGGGGAGACCATGAGGCGAATGAGGTCAAGATTCAACGACTCCTTCGAGCGACTGATCTTGAACTCGCAACTCCAACCGTCGTCGAGCACGTCACTGGCGCACCGGTAGGGTTTGCCGGCCCTGTTGGACTGAAAGATATTCGGATTCTTGCCGACCACGCGATCAAAGGCTTACGCAACGTGGTCGTCGGCGGCAATCAGCGCGATACGCACTATGTCGACGCGAATTGGGATCGCGATTTTCACGTGGAGCAGTTTGCCGATCTCCGCAGTGCCTGCGCAGGAGATCCGTCACCGAGAAGAGACGGGACATTGAAAGCGACGAAGGGCATCGAAGTCGGGCATGTCTTTATGCTTGGCACCAAGTACAGCGACACCATGAAGGCTTCCTTTCTGGATCTACATGGCAAAGAGTGCCTCGCCGTCATGGGATGCTATGGCATCGGTGTCGGGCGCACTGCGGCATCAGCAATCGAACAGCACCACGACGCGAAAGGCATTATCTGGCCTTTCCCGATCGCGCCGTTCCATGTGCATCTTCTTCCGCTCACTCAATCAGCTCAGACCGCCCACGTCACCGAACAGCTCTATGACGAACTGCAGGCAGCAGGACTCGAGGTACTCTGGGATGACCGGGACGAACGAGCGGGGGTGAAGTTCAACGATGCGGATCTGATGGGAGCCCCATTCCAAGTCGTCGTCGGAGACAAAGGCCTCGCCGAAGGAGTCGTGGAGGTGAAAGCGCGGAAAGACGGGGTAAAGCTCAAACTGCAACCAGCTCGCGTTACCGCGCATATCACTCAAACACGGGGAAACTGAACGCCCGACATACCGCACCAAGAACTCTGATCGATCCGTTCCAATAACTGGCCAGTCTGAAACCGCCTTTTTCTTGCCTTCCATCCGTGATCAGTTAGACTGATTTTCAATCGCCGTCTCCAGGCAATTGTGGATGTGGATCGTGCTCATGCTTCGCTAAGGATACGAATCCGGCGACGACTTTCCCGCCGACGTCCAGGAGCCATATCATGCAGGCCAATCCAATCCCGCAAAGCCTTCAAGAGCTTCAGCATAAAGTGGCTTTCGCTGAGAACGTGAAACGCATCACGGAACAAATCCACGCGGCCAGCGATCTCGACCATATCCTCCTTGATCTGCGCAAGGAAATTCTCAGCATCTTCGATGCCGAAGATCTGACCATCTTCGCATTCGATTCGGAAAAGAAAGAAATCTTCTCCAAAGTTCCTCACATCGACAGCATAGAGGAAATCCGCATTCCCATCACCGAGCAAAGTCTAGCTGGGTTCTGCGCAAAATATCTCCGTCCGGTCAGCATTGCCGATGCCTACAACATTGCTGAATTGCAGGGCATCCATCCCTCACTCGTCCATGACACTTCCTACGACAAACGAACCGGATTTAAGACCAAACAGGTCCTGACCTACCCAATTGTGGCAGACAACAAGTACTTGATGGGTGTCCTTCAACTGCTTAATAAGAAGAGCGGGGGACGCTTCACTCGAAAAGATGAAGAATCCGTTGCCGAAATCTCCAAGGCACTCGGAATCGCCCTGTTCAATCTGCGCAAGATATCCAAAAAGGCTCCGACTAAATTCGATCTTCTGGTCACAAACAACCGCATTACGCAGAACGAATTGGATCATGCCATTGCCGAGTCAAGGAAAGGCGTTTCGGACTTCGAGAGCATTCTGATTGAAAAATACAAAGTGCCGAAACTCGAGATCGGCAAGTCGCTCGCCTTGTTTTACAAGTGTCCCTACATTGAGTACAGCGATCGAACGCTCGTCGATGTCGAACTCCTCAAGAACCTGAATGTCGACTACCTCAAGAAAAACCACTGGATGCCTCTTAAACGAGATCGCACCGCCATTGAAATTTTAACGGATGATCCAAGCGATCTCGATCGCGTAGCCGATATTAAACGGACTTTCCCAGGCCTGAACATTCGCTTTGCAATCAGTCTTCGTCGTGATATCGCCCAGTTCCTCAGTTCAGCCACAGGGCAAGGACAGGGCGATTCCGGCTCACGAAAGTTAGACGAAAATGTCTCCGATATTCTAGGCGAACTCGTCAGTGAAGCCCAAGAGGCAGCGGCAGAGGAGTCCAGCGGCGGGCTCGACGAAAACGACAATGCCATCGTACGACTGGCCAATCAGATTATCGCTGATGCCTACCGGCAAGGCGCCTCAGACATTCACGTCGAACCCTACGGCGAAAAGCGTGAAACGCTTGTCCGGTTCCGGGTCGACGGCGACTGTTTCGAATACATGAAGATTCCGCAAAGCTATCGGCGCGCCATCGTGTCGCGCTTGAAAATTATGGCCAGCCTCGATATTGCAGAACGGCGCAAACCCCAGGATGGCAAAATTAAATTTAAACTGTCGGAAAGCAAGGAAATTGAGTTGCGCGTCGCGACGATTCCGACCGCCGGATATAACGAAGACGTGGTCATGCGGCTGCTTGCAGCCAGCGAGCCTTTGCCCCTTGAGAAGATGGGATTCTCAGACCGGAATCTCGCCGCAATCAAAACAATCGCCGCAAAACCCTACGGCATCATTCTCTGTGTCGGACCGACCGGATCAGGAAAAACTACAACCCTGCATTCCGTTCTCGGTTTTATCAACACGCCCGACATTAAAATCTGGACGGCTGAGGATCCGGTCGAAATCACGCAGTACGGACTCCGGCAGGTGCAAGTCCTGCCAAAGATCAACTTCACGTTTGCCGCTGCCATGCGTGCGTTTCTCCGTGCCGATCCGGATGTGATTATGGTCGGTGAAATGCGGGATAAAGAAACGGCTGAAATCGGCATTGAAGCCTCATTGACCGGACACCTCGTCATGAGCACACTCCACACGAACAGCGCGGTGGAAACCGTCACTCGACTTCTCGACATGGGCTGCGACTCGTTTAGTTTTGCGGATGCGATGCTGGGGGTCCTCGCCCAACGCCTCACTCGGCGAATTTGCAAAGACTGTAAAGAGCAGTACGTCGGGACCGCAGTAGAATATGAGGAAATACGTCAGGGTTATGGACCTGAGTCTTGGGACAAGCTCGGTACCCCACAAGACAACACCTTCCGCCTGACCCGCGGAAAAGGATGTGAAGCTTGCAATCGAACCGGCTTTAAGGGACGTGTGGCTCTGCACGAGTTGCTTCTGGGATCAGACAAGATTAAACGCATGATTCAGACAAAGGCGAGAACTGAAGAGATGCTCAAGACCGCCGTTGAAGAGGGTATGATCACTCTCATGCAAGATGGAGTTCAGAAGGTTCTGCTCGGCCAAACCACATTCAAAGAAGTAAAGGCAGTGGCCATCAAGTAATCCGACTGAACCAGCGCAGATAGCGCCAGGATACTTCAACTCCGAACCCCTACATCCTCGAGTAGCACATTCGCTCGCCCCTATACCTTATTTATTTCTGAAAAGCCGTGCGAACTTCGACCTATCCATGCGATTGCTTGGCACTCAGAATCCCAAGGACGAACACGACACGCTCCTTCGAGCGATCCACACGACGGGCAGTGATCATCCTGTAAAACGGAGCTACAGGGCAGTGGTTGAAACGATGGCTACGTACTTTTTCAGCCGGCTCTGCGCAGCAGAGGATAATTCTTTGAATGCTAGGCCGAAGAATTGATCCTTCGTCCACCGCACAGTAGCGACGGCAATATCGGCAGACTTGATTTGCCTGGGAAGACGCAGACTCAACATGATTTCATCACCTGGTCTGATCTCGGCCTCCGTGCTGACTCGGGCACCGCCTATTGAAAGATCGTAGACCACACCTAGATCGATACCGGGTCTTCTTAACCAACGATGCGAATGGCGATGAGACAGCGCGCAAGCAAACGGAGCAGAAATGCGGACCCGAGGATGTCGACGAAACCTATTTAAGACAGATGGTCGATGTGATGCCTGTTCCATCGAGAGCTCCTACCACGTTTCTACCGTACATCATGGCGCATTATTCATAAATATAATTCCTCAAATGCACCGGAGGAATTGATTCATGCAGTGGAACATTCATCCGCGCAATGCTACCCGACACACGCACACGAGCAATCACTCAGGACCGTTAACATCAACGCAGATCAATGGGCCCGAGGTTATCCAGCACCAAATTACATACTTAGCTGAATACCCTACTTGACTCTCACTATATGCCGTGTTACGATATTCGTTCGTGTGAGCTAGCATTTCTCTTGCGCCATCCAGACGTACTCGGTTGTCTCAGCACGATCGATCGCGCGTTGATGCTGCTCAAACGTTCCATTTATTTCTTGCACGTGAACATCTGGCATAATCGTGGATGGAATGATTTGGGCTTTTCATCCCGCCCTATTTTCATCTTGCATCCGGTTTTGTTGGAAGTACAGGAGTACCAGATTCTACAAAGGAGCATGTATGAAGTTATCCCCGGGCTGGCGCGCCGATAAAACAAGAAGGAATCGGGCACGGGCAACACGGAAAGCAAAAATCCGATGGGAGGTACTCGGCCTTCCAGGCCCTCTAGATACCAGCCTGACGACCTCAATGGAAGACATTCGTCGACAGGTGTCGAACCTGGCAAGCCGTGGGTTCGGCCAGGGCACTCGTTCACGTACGGCCGAACGAGAAGCGAAGACCACCAAGCATGCTCCCGACGCAAATGGCAAGAGACATCGTGGAGCGACGAAATCGCCGCAAGCATAGTGAAGGCATGACCACAAACGACGGGCGTTGACGGCTCAGTACGAGTCGCTACGCAAAGGAGGGCGCCATCGGACGAGCAGGTAAAACGACCATCGCAAAACGAGACCGCGAGAAAGCAAAACAAATTCAGCGTCGTGAGAAGGACGCTCGCCGAGAACAGCGCAAGACTGAGAAGCCCGCTCGCCCCCTGAACACAGAGGGGGAGGATCCGGATTTGGCCGGGCTACAATGGGGCCCGCAAGAGCCCCTCTATTAGGGGCGAGCCCCGCACGGCACTTCACTTCTGTCCTAAGCCACGTTCACAAAGCGGCCGACGCTAAAGACTGTCTGTAGTTGTTGAGTGACCACACGGCGATACTCGCCCTTCCGTTTCATCATTCGCACGACGCCATCCGCATCAGTCAGGACCAGCAAATCGTCCTCAATGGCTAGTGGCCTGTCAAGATCTCCGATCAGTAGATACTCGTCGCTGACATTACCCTAGCCGTTAGACTCCGTCCTAAGAAGCCTGGCTCCCCTCCTGTGCGGCGGAGGACTCGGCGAATGTTGGCTTCGGTCCTCGCCTGGGCGCCCCCACCGCTGACGATCACCTCTGGAACGTTCAGTTCCCCCCCGCAAATGCGGACGGTCATTGGGGCGAGGGCTTCCCGCTGCCAACGGCACAGCATGCCCCAATAACGTTTCGATCGCGCACAGCTGCTCACGTTCTTCGAAAGTCACGAAACTGGTGGCTTGCCCGGTCATCTTCATCCGGGCTGTCCGTCCAATACGATGAATATAGTCCTCCGGACAATTCGGCAAATCATAATTCACCACGTGGCCGATATTTGCCACGTCAATCCCTCGGGCTGCGATATCCGTCGCGACGAGAATTCTGACCTGCCCTCGTTTAAATCCATCGAGAGCACGGAGGCGCTGGGGCAGACTTCGATCTCCGTGGATGACCGCGACGCGATGACCCGCCTGTTCAAGCGCCTGGCCAAGTCGATCGACCCGGCTCTTTGTCCGAGCGAATACAAGGACAGTCCCTCGTTCCGCTGCCAACAACGACACTAACAGCTTCGTCTTTTCCTGAGAGGTCGTATGATGCAACGTCTGGATCACACCGTCAGCCGTCGTCGAGGCAGGTGTCACCATCACACGGACGGCGCCGTTCAGGCTCGTTTGAACCAGGTGGGTGACATCCGTCTGAATCGTGGCGGAAAAGAGTAACGTTTGTCGCTCCACCGGCAACGCGTCAAGAATCTGATTAATCTGTGGAGCAAAGCCCATATCGAGCATACGGTCGGCTTCATCAAGCACCAGGATTTTAATCAACGCCAAATTGATCGTCCCGTTCCACATGTGATCCAGCAGCCGACCCGGTGTGGCGACCAAAATATCAGGCCGTTGGCGTAATCCTCTGATTTGCGCCTGCATATCGCTCCCCCCGACGATGACCGTGGCGGAGATGCGGTGACTGCGACCGAGCTTCTCGATTGCACCAAAAATCTGCAACGCTAATTCTCGCGTCGGTGCGAGGATCAAGGCTTGCGGCTGACCTTTCGGCAAGACCGCGAGCCGTTCGATCATCGGGACAACAAACGCGGCCGTTTTTCCGGTACCGGTTTGTGCACAACCGATGACGTCCCGGCCCTCAAGGGCGGGTGGAATGGCCTGAGCTTGAATGGGAGTGGGAACCAGCAAACCCGCTGCCGTCATATCCCGCAAGAGCGGTTCAGAGAGGCCCAGGGTATGAAAACTCGTGTGAACAGAAGTATGCAATGCACTATCCTTTCAGTGTGATCGCATTCAGACGGGATCAGAGAACCGAGGGAAGAGAAACCAGGAAGGCATCAACTCCGACAGGACCTAGTCGCGATGCGATCGCGAAGTCCGTTATGATGGATACAGCCGCGCCGCCGGACTCCTGCGACAACGATGTGAGGAACATCGTACAGTAAGCCCCTTCCGGCGTCAACTCTCTTGAAAAATAAGGCTACGCTACTGGCAAGGTGAACGCTGATTCCTACGTTCAAGGTATTGGGCTAGTGTCATGACAGACGGGTGCCTTCGCTATCCTAGCGAAACTGTGCTATGGTAGCCACAATAAAGTCCGGTCACTACTCTATCCCTCGCGCCTTCATTCCCTCCCCTTAGATCCTGCGCGATCGATGCTCTAGTTTCCGCCCTGCTCTGCACGCAAGTCTCTTCAGTGAAACCGTTGAACAGTACCGGTTCGTACCGCACTCGACTCGGTCCGATAACATGATCGGCAGCTACACATGACGATGCAGACCTTGATTGAATCGAAATGCAGCGGTGAGCGGTGGACTGAGACCACCACTACCAATCCGTTGGGATTCAGCGCTCGATGAACCGGACAGCACGACAACACATGAATCCACGATCAACGACATTTCTGACCGATGATCAAGTCGGTCTTCGCCGGCATCACTTGAATTTCTCAACATGGCTCATCCACGGACTCTATTCACCGGGCCCTACGACTTTGCTACAGGCTGGCTCGCAGGTCGAAGATTCACTCGCTCGAACCAACTGACACATTACGGAAGGGAATCTTGATGGGGAAACGGGTTCTGTATGTCGGAGGCCTCCCGGACCAGGTTTCGGACTGCGAGCTACGCGGCATCTTCATCTCCTACGGTCTGGTTGCCAGAGCATACGTGGTCCGATTCAAACATACGGGAAAGTCCGCAGGATACGGATTCGTTGAAATGGGATCCGGCGAGCAGGCCTTGAACGCCGTGGTCGCTCTTGAAGGAACTGAATGGGATGGACACCTCCTCAGGCTCTATGTCACCCCCTACGCAAACCAGGCCGTATAACATCACACGCGTGACGGAAAAGGAGTAGGCATGAGCCGTACGAACTTGGACCCGATCATGACCTTCCCTGATGGGTCGCACCTCTTGATCAGCACTGCTTGCTCAAAAGAAGGGAGCTTTTCCTGTGCCCTCTATATAGCGACCATCGCAGCAGATGATCGAGGGAACTTCCACGCCATCTCCAACCATCTCGCCGCAGCTACGTGCTTGATTGCGCAAGAAGACGCGTACAGCTATGCCCAACGTCTCTACCCGCATTCTGCTGAGACGATAAAAAAGCCACCCTATCTCATCTGGCCCGGCCCCGGTCCAACCGGCAATGCGGATGTGTAGGATTGCGTGCGGGCGCTGCAAATGTCTGAACCAAAGGTCTCTAGCTTTTCGCATATACCTCTGTTACGATGTGCATGTTTCACGCGGCGGGCCTCGCGTGAAACGGCAAATAGAACGGTCCATCACCGATATTGTTAGTACCGAGAATCTGATCGGAAGCTCGACCTAAGCCGCTCCATTGTTCGCGTCTTCGGCCCGTTCCTTCCCCTCGTAAGTCCGTTCTCGAGTCTCAGACAATATCAATTTCAGAAGGAGGAACCCCCATGGGTTCAAAACTTTATGTCGGCGGGTTGCCCTATGCGGCAACTGAATCACAGCTCACCACCCTCTTCGCCGCGCACGGCACCGTCGAGTCTGCGCGCGTGATTACGGACAAGTTCACCGGGCAATCGCGAGGCTTCGGCTTCGTCGAGATGGCCACAGCAGAAGAAGCCAAGGCCGCGATTACCGCGTTGAATGGCTCACAGATGGACGGACGTCCACTGACTGTCAATGAAGCCAAGCCACAAGAACCCCGCACGGGCGGCGGCGGCGGTGGTCGTTTCGGCGGCGGTGG
>CAZVEZ010000030.1:0-19706 GCA_964626135.1 uncultured Nitrospira sp. | reverse complement strand
GAGAGCTCGCGGAGGTTCATTCAGGGCGTGATCGACAAGTACCATCACACCCCCACCTCGCGCTGCTACCATGGGTATGCTGCGATGACGCAGATTCTAGAGGCGGTCCGGCGTGCGGGAGCGACGGAGACACCGGCCGTGATCAAGGCACTGGAGGGACATGAGTTCGACGGGTTGAAGGAGGGCCGGTCTTACTTTCGCGCCTGGGACCATCAGCACGTCCAGGACGTGCTCGTGGGGAAAGCCTACGGCAAGGAGCTGGGCCTGGGCCATTACCAACTGCTCGCCACAGTTCCTGGTGACGCTGTCGTCGGCAGTCATGACGAAAAGACTTGCACGCTATAGGAGCACGTTATGTCACCAAACCAGAATAGGTGTCCTCCTGTTCCACCCTTTAGCGAGGAGACCGCAATCCGGAAAGCGCGCATGGCCGAGGACGCCTGGAATAGCCGCAATCCTGACATGGTCGCGCTCGCCTACAGCATTGACAGTCTCCGGGCCTCTGATCCCATTTCCCATCCCCACCTTCGGCTAATAAAAGGCACATCCGGCTGGGACCGCTCGATGGTCTCAGCCGGTGGTCGACGCGTTGACGTCGGCTAATTCAGACAGACAACTGTAAGGCAACTCACAGTTCCAACAGCAGAAAGATGATATCGTCGGCAGCGTTCACATGCACACATGTCTATGTTTGCGTGTTGGATGATTCGGCGATGCTGGCGCGCTCGTTGAGCGTCAGATCTCGATTGGTATCACCACTACAAAAGGAAGATCAGACCATGCCGAATATGTGCAGCATGCAGGGATGCCCGCAGAAACACGGAATGTGCGGTCACGAAAAAATGATGATCGTCATGGTGGTGATGGCGATGGTCGGTGGAGTGGCCTGCCGGCTTCTCGGGTAAACGGTCGCGTTTGCGCACAATTGCGTGCGGCCGGGGCGACGCCTGGAGCCAGATTCGTATCCGTGTAAGTTACCTTACAGTGGATCTAATATAATGCACCTCTAGAAAGGAGGTTTCTCGATGAGTGAGTCATAACGCAGGAGTCAGTCGGCAAGCGAGTCGTTCCAAGAACAGACACACATCTATAACAAGGAGAATCACATGAACATCATGACGAAAAAGAACGCCATCATCCATTCCGCGCTGTTGGTCGCATTGAGCCTGGCAGGAGCCCAAGCGGCTGCTGCGGCTAAGGTACCGGAGATGCCTTCCGGATGGGAAGCCTGTGGAGGCGTGGCCAAGGCCGGGATGAATGATTGTGCAACCAAGGCCAGTCCCCATTCTTGTGCGGGCATGTCCAAGACCGACGGAGCGGCCGATTCGTATGTCTTTTTGCCAAAAGGGCTGTGCGCGAAGATCTCGAACGGCGTTGTACTGGCCGCGACCAAAGAAGATCTGGCGAAAATAAAAGAAATGAGCAAGCAGAAGATGTAGGACGACTACTGATGTCTATGCACAATTCCACCCCGGTTCCGGCACAGGCCGGGATCGGGCTACGCTCACATCATTTTCGCGAGATTCTGGACGCGCCGCCGCCAGTGGCCTGGATGGAAACCCATCCGGAGAATTATTTCGGGGACGGCGGCGCCCCGCTTCGCGTGCTTGAGCGGATCAGGAGCCGATACCCGCTGAGCTTTCACGGGGTCGGCCTCTCGTTAGGCTCCACCGATCCGATCGACCATGCCCATCTCCGCAAACTGAACATCTTGATCGATCGTTTCGAGCCGGCCTTCGTGTCGGAACATCTGTCCTGGAGTTCTGTCGGCGGTCGCTACTTCAACGATCTCCTGCCGCTCCCGTACACATCCGAGAGCATGGACCATATCTGCGCCAGAATCGACGAAGTCCAGACCCTATTGAAGCGGCCTCTGTTGATCGAGAACATCACGCGCTATCTGACCTGGCGGGATTCCACGATACCAGAGGGAGCCTTCATGGCCGAAGCGGTCAAGAGAACCGGCTGCGGCATTCTGCTCGATATCAACAACGTCTATGTCAACGCCGTGAACTTCGGCCTGGACCCGTTCGAGTTTCTGCGAGCGATTCCGGTCCAGGCCGTCCGGGAGATACACTTGGCCGGCTTCGATCGCTTCGGACGCATGCTGATCGATACCCATGGCCACCCTGTCTGTCCGGAAGTCTGGAGCCTGTATCAGTGGGCGATCCACCATTTCGGCCCGCGCCCGACCCTCATTGAATGGGATACCAACCTCCCACCGCTATCCGTATTAGTCGAACAAGCCACACGGGCGAACGCCATGCTTGGAGGCTGCCATGCCAAGGCTGTGTGACCTGCAACAGGCCTTCGCTGAAGCCATCATCGACGGGAAGCACTCTGCGGTGACGGTCGCGATGGCGGCGGATGGATCGGCTCTTCGAAGCATCGCACTCTACCGCCGGTTAATTCGAAATAACTTTGCGCAGGTGCTGAGGATCAGCTATCCGGTGTTGCATCGGCTTATCGGCGATTGCTATTTCGGTGTGCTCGCGCGCGGGTACATCAAAAACTATCCCTCGACCAGCGGCGATCTGTTTCTCTACGGGCGCTATTTGCCGGCGTGGCTGTATGCATCACAGGTGTCTCCTCTGCTGGTTGCATTGGCACGGCTGGAATGGGCCTGCCATGAGGTCTATCAGGCCGCCGATTCCCCGCCGCTGTCTGAGGATCAACTGCAGACCCTCGCGTCGGCGGATCCTGCTCAGGTGACATTCCACCTGCATGCGGCCTCTCGACTTCTCTCCTTTCCCTTCCCGGTCCATCGAGTCTGGCTGGCGCTGCAACCGGAGGTGCCAACAGACGAAGTCGTTGACCTGCCGCTTCCGGAGCAGGAGACCGGCGTTGTCGTCACGCGGGGCAATGGAACGGTCCAGATCATGCCCCTGGCCAGGACAGACTACGTGTTGCTTGAGGCCATGTCGCGCGGAGTCGATGCGGCGTCGGTTGAGCGGATCGCGATCGAGGCTGAGCCCGAGTTTGATTTCCCCCGATTCTTGGCCACAGTTCTGAATCTGCGCATACTCAGCGGTGTGTCTGCAAAGGAGACCCCATGACACAGGCGAACGGCTTTCTGGCGCGTGCGGCGGCTGTCTCCATCTCCAGCTACCGTCGGCTCGTCCGCGTTCTGGAATGGCTGATTCCGGTCTTCGACCTCTCCGTCCGCCTATATCTGGCGCAGATCTTCTGGACAGGGGGTATGGTCAAACTCTCCAGTTGGATGTCCACGGTGATGCTCTTTACCATGGTCTACGATGTGCCGGTCCTCCCGCCTGAGCTTGCCGCCTATCTGGCGACTGCCATTGAGCTGGGCGGGTCGGCCCTACTGGCGATCGGTCTGGGAGGACGATGGGCGGCCCTCTCGCTGTTTGGGCTCAATATCATGGCCACGATTTCATATGGACAGTTGTCCGATGCTGCCATGAAAGAAGCCTTCTATTGGGGAGTGCTGTTTCTGTACTTCGTCCTGCACGGACCGGGGCTGATCTCAGTGGACGCCCTCTTGGATCGCGTCTATCGACGCAGACACATCATGAGCACGACCGACGTGGCCATACCCAAACAACCTGTTTTTCGCAACGCGTGCGATGAACCATAGGGCTGAGCACGGTATTGGCTTCGAGCCACTTGCTCAGCACAGCCAATGAGGTCACACTAATTGATACAGCAACCGCGACGTAAACAGAGGATGTATGCGTTCACCGGATCAAGAGAACCCTGTTTCCTCGGAGCAAGAAGCACCTGAGCAGAAACACGTCGGTCGCCGCGCATGGCTGACTCGCGCGGCTACGGCGATGGCCGCGACTGCTTCCGGATTGATCGTCCCATCGATTCTTCGAGCCATAGAACAGGACCAAACCGATCCCACGCGAGTCCCCGGTCGCACGCCCAGTCCCTATGGCGCACGCGCATCGACAGAAACCGCACGGCGCCAGACGACGGCCACCCATTCGTTGACGCCGCACCAATCCTTGCATGGCATCGTCACCCCCTCCGCGCTGCACTTCGAGCGTCATCACAACGGCGTGCCGGCCATCGATCCCGATCGCCACCGGCTCGTGATTCATGGACTGGTCGACCGGCCGCTCACCTTTTCGATGAACGATCTCGTGCGCTTTCCCTCCGTCACGCGCACGCTGTTCATCGAATGCTCAGGGAACTCTGCACACGAATGGAAAGGGCCGTCCGGCAAGACGGTGCAGGACACGCACGGATTGATGAGCACGAGCGAATGGACCGGCGTGCCACTTGCGACCCTGTTGTCTGAAGCGGGCATCAAACCGGAGGCGGTCTGGGTCTTGGCCGAAGGGAGCGATGCGGCGGCTCTGACAAGGAGCCTGCCGCTGGCAGAGGTGGTGAAGAACGCACTGCTCTGTTATGCCCAGAACGGCGAGGCGCTCAGGCCGGAGCAGGGCTATCCCCTTCGGCTGGTGGTTCCAGGCTGGGAAGGCAACACCTGCATCAAGTGGCTGCGACGGCTGAAGCTCGGCCTTGCGCCCTTCATGACGCGGGAAGAAACATCTCGCTATACCGACCTGATGCCGGACGGCACCGCCAGGCAATTTACGTTTGTGATGGAAGCCAAGTCGGTGATGACATCGCCGTCCGGTGGACAGCGCATTGTGCCGGGCTTCGTCGAGATTCGTGGATTGGCCTGGAGTGGGCGTGGTTCGGTGAAAGCCGTTGAGGTCAGTACCGACGGCGGACGTACCTGGCAGCAGGCGCAACTACAAGAACCGGTGCTCCCACACTGTCACACACGCTTCCGGCTCGGGTGGCGTTGGAATGGAGAAGAGGCGATTCTCCAAAGCCGATGCGCGGATGAGACCGGCTACATCCAGCCGACCAGAGAGGCGCTCGTTGCCGCCAGAGGAGTCCATTCGTCATACCACTACAATGCGATTCAAAGTTGGAAGGTGGATCGGAACGGGCAGGTGAGCAATGTGCAAGCGTAGTGCGGTCCCCCGCCTGTTGTCAGCGTTTGGACTGATTCTGGTTCTTGGTGGAGTTGCAATGGCCGAGAAGCCATCGTTGTATGGTTTCGGCCATCCGGCCACCGAGGCCGAGATCAACGCCTGGAACATCGATATCGCGCCGGATGGCGCGGGGCTTCCTCCTGGCCGAGGAACGGTGCAGCAGGGTTCCGCCCTTTACGCCGCGAAGTGTGCGGCCTGCCATGGACCAACAGGAACGGAAGGGCCGAACGATCGTTTGATCGGCGGCCAGGGTTCGTTGGCCACGGAACATCCGATCAAGACCATCGGCAGCTACTGGCCCTATGCCACGACGTTGTACGACTACATCTTCCGCGCCATGCCATTCACCGCGCCGCAGTCGCTCACAGCGGACGAAGCCTATAGCCTTGTCGCTTGGCTCCTGCATCAAAACGGCATCATTCCAAAGGATGCGGTGATGGACGCCAGGACGCTTCCAGCCGTCAAAATGCCCAATCGCGGGGGATTCGTCTCGGATCCACGGCCAGATGTGCTGTCTCGCTGATAGCTGAAGCACTCATCCTCAGATTTGTTCTGACTACGACATCTGCTTAAACACGATGTCCCCGTAGTAGGCCTCAGCTGACTCGCCGGTATTGTCCGTATCCGTCATGATGGCGACGCCGGAGATCATCGGCGGCTCCTCCCCAAAGGCTCGTTTATAGTCTTCGTAGACATTGCGTTCTTCAGTGATCCAGGTGTTGAGCTTAATCGGGCCGCTTTCGATCACGATCATCTGAACCTGACTCGTGTAGGGATTTGGGACGGCGGTCCCCACCGGTGCCCGGCTCTCCCAGATATAGTTGATGGCGCCCAGCGGTGGATATTGGCCATAGATGAGTTTGGCCGTTTCGTACTTCGCCTTCCCAAAGAGGCCGACTTTCTGACTGTCGTATTGGAAGGTGACGTAGATGCGGGCGGGATAATCGTCCCCTTCTTTCTTGGCCACATCACCGTGTTTCAAGACATTCGAGACCTTCCACTGCCATTGAATGATCGGATATTCCTTCGGATCGATCAGGATCTCTTTCGTCAGTCCTGAAGAGGAGGCCTGACCAACTGCTTTGACGGCGACGCGGTCGCTGTCTTTCACGAGTCGATACGTCGTGTGCTGGGGAATCTTGGGGAAGGTGAGCGGCTTCCAGCCGTCGGGCCATGGGCCCTCTGGAGTCGCGGCAGAAAATGAGGCGATCTCAATGGTCGCTGGAGATTCGGCTTGTGACCAGTTTGGCTCGCCGAGGTTCAGTCCGACAAGAACAAGGACTGCGATGCTGACGATTGAGGAACACATACGTGGTGCCATGCTCTGTATCCTTTGGAATCAATGCGCGAAAATATCTCCGTTGAAGACGAGCCTCTCTATCGCCTCATCCAGGCAAACAGCTTCATCAATAGATTCTTCGTTCGTGGTGTGAAATGCGCCTTGCGCCAGAGATTCACGACCTTCTTATTCACCTCAGCCTGTGTCGGATAGGGATGGATCGTGCCGGCGATCGTTTTCGCTCCGGCACCGGCTTTCATCGCCACGGAAAACTCGCTGATCATGTCGCCGGCATGGGCCGCGACAATCGTTGCCCCTATAATCTTATCCGTGCCCTTTTGGATGTGGATTCTCGCAAAACCCTCATCTTCACCGTCGAGAATCGCGCGATCGACTTCATCG
Source organism: uncultured Nitrospira sp. (assembly GCA_964626135.1). Taxonomy (GTDB): domain Bacteria; phylum Nitrospirota; class Nitrospiria; order Nitrospirales; family Nitrospiraceae; genus Palsa-1315. The sequence continues at coordinate 13,049 of CAZVEZ010000030.1, read as the reverse complement.
AGATTGTAGGTATACGTTTCAACCTCGATGCCTTTCTCTTTGGCATCTTTCTCGTACATCCCGACATGCGCCACTTCCGGATTCGTGAAGGTGCACCAGGGCATAATCAAGGACTCGACGTTGGCATAGCCTATCCCGAATGGATGGGGGAATACAGCATTCTGAATCACGATCTGCGCCATGGCATCGGCGGCATGAGTAAACTTGTAACGTGAACAAATATCGCCGGCGGCAAAAATCCTGGGATTGGTCGTCTGGAGCTGCGCGTTCACCTTGACTCCGTTTTTGTCGTACGCGACCCCGGCCGCCTCCAACCCAACCCCCTCGACATTCGGGGTACGGCCGACTCCGACCAAGATCTCGTCGACGGTCACATCGTACTGCTGGTCATGGGAATCGACGGTCAGCCTCTTGCCGGCCTCCGTCTTCTGTACCTTCAAGTCTCTCCCGCAACAGAGCAGCTTGACCCCATCGCGCACCATCTGCTGCTCGACAATGTCTGCTGCATCCCGATCTTCGTTCGGCATAATGCCGTGCTGGGCTTCGACCAAATACACGTGGCTCCCAAAGCGGGCAAACGACTGCGCCAACTCGCACCCGATCGGCCCGGCGCCGATCACTCCGATGCGCGGCGGCAGTTCCGTCAACGAGAACACCGTCTCATTGGTGAGGTAACCCGCCTCCTTCAATCCCGGCGTTGGAGGCACCGACGCCCGCGCGCCGGTGCAGACAGCCGCTTTCGCAAAGGTGAGGGTACGATTGCCTGCCGACCCTTCGACCTGAATGGTATCGGTACCGGTAAAGCGCCCACTGCCGATGTAAACGTCCACGCCCAACTTCGTATAGCGATGAGCGGAATCGTTATAGCTGATCCGCGCCCGCAGCTTCCTCATGCGCGCCATGACCGCGCCGAAGTCGTACTTTACCCCGGGAGGGATATGCAGGCCGAACTCCTCGGCATTCCGCAAATCGGCCCAAGCCCGTGCCGCGCGAATAATGCCTTTCGAAGGCACACAGCCGGCATTCAAACAGTCGCCGCCCATCAGATGTTTTTCGATCAAGGCCACTTTGGCACCCAGACTTGCGGCAACCACGGCCGTAATCAACCCTGCCGTTCCAGCCCCGATGACCACAATGTTATAACGGCCAGCTGGTTCGGGATTGACCCAGTTCGAAGGATGCACATTCTCGATTAACTCCCGATTATACTCATCGTCTGGGAGCATCAGACTATTTTCATGCCGGCTCATTGGTACGATCCTCGCTGACAATTGGGTCATCATGTGTAGCATCCCCTCATTTGCTCGATGTTACGTCTCAGCCTCACTGGTGAGAAGCTGCACCGTCATACCTGTTTTGCTGAAAACTTCTTGTACAGCGTCGGCACCAGCGCCAGGAGTCCCAACAGGACGAAGGCGGCGATCACGTTCGGCGACGCAATTTCTTTGAGCGAATGAATGGTCCCCAATTGCTGTCCGGCGTAGGCATAGACGAACGACCCTGGAATGATCCCGATCGCGGTCGCCCCCACATAGGTGCCGATCTTCATGCGCGTGAGGCCCGTCACGACATTCACGACAAAGAACGGGAAGAGGGGGATCAGCCGCAAGGTCATCAGGTAACTAAAGGCATTCTTAGTGAAGCCCGCTTGCAGAGGCCCTACCCATTTGCCGAACTTCTGTTCAACCGTGTCCCGCATGAGATAGCGCGCGGCAAGAAAGGCGAGCGTCGCGCCGCCGGTGGCCCCGAGATTGACGAAGACGGTTCCGAATAGACTCCCGAACAGAAATCCCCCCACGAGTGTCAAAATCGTGGCGCCGGGAAGAGACAAGCCGGTCACCAGGCAGTAGGTGACGATGAAGCTTGCCACGGCTGCAGCACGATGCTCGTCGGTAAAGGCCAGGAGCCGGTCACGGTTTGCCTGCATGGTTTCTAGGGTCAGGTAGGCATCCAGGTCAAACCAGAAGAATGCGCCGATGGCGAGCCCCATTGCTGCGGCGATGATGATTTTCCCGGTACGAGCCCCCCGCGTCGGTTTGGAGGAGAGCGTTCCAGGATGAGATGGGTGTTTCGGATGTGCCATTTCGCACGTACCCGGATGTTTAGCCGCACATTGTGTTTCCATCAGGAAACTCCCTTCGATTGGCGGATGAAGACATGGCATCTGTTCCATTTCTGATCGGTCTTACTGGGCAAACATTCTCTCGGCATGGCATCAGAGTAAATCAATTCCGGATTGGAATCTGTGAGCCACGTCACATTGTGCCTCGTGTAAGAGGCGGGAGGGAAGGCGTCTTTTATGGAGCAGGATTCCCACTAAACAGGCGGTTGTCCAAACGACACCTCGCCGCTGGAGCAGGTTGTTCCAAACGTCTTGACGAGTTCGGCCACCTGCCGCAACGCAAATTGAATCTCTTCGCGGCAGAGGGGCAAAAGCGGATGGATAGGTGCTCACACCTAAGCGTAATGTCTCCCTGACATGTTCTGACAGGTCGCCTCTATTGCCTTGAAGTAGACAAGCGCGTATCCTTCAGATTCCACGTGTGAGTCGACTCTATGGACCGTCCGCAAACCGCTCCCAACAAACTTTGGTTTCTCAAACATATCCGCTTGTTCGACGGCATTTCTCCATCTGAGATGCAGGAGATGGAGAAGATTACTCGTATGGAGGAGGTCAAGAAGCGCCAGCCCTTGTATCTCACGGGTGATTCGAGCAACAACGTGTATCTGCTCAAAAAAGGGCGCGTCAAAATTGCCAACACGGCGCCGAGCGGGAAGGAAGTCACCTTCGACATCTTAGAGGCGGGAGAAGTCTTCGGGGAACTCGAGGTCCTGGAAGATGCTCCGCGCTCGACATCGGCCGAAGCACTCGATGACGCGCTCATTTGTGTGATTCCACGAAAGGATTTTGATCAGTACTTGGCCATGCATCCCACTGTGATGTTCAAACTGACCAAGCTCATCGGCCTGCGAATCAGGAAAATCCAAAGCCGCATCGAAGATCTTGTCTTTCGCGACGTGCCAGCTCGTCTGGCACACCTGCTCTCAGAGTTGAGCAAGACCGATGGAGTCCCAGACAAGCAGGGTATCCGTCTCAAAGCCAAGTTGACTCACCAGGAAATGGCCAACCTGATCGGTTGCAGCCGAGAAACTGTAAGCACCACCATGGGACAGTTCCGGGACGACGGCCTCATTCAGATGGATGGCCGGACGATCACCATCGTGAATGAGAAGGGGTTGTCCAAACTTCTCGGTTGATACCGAGTTGCCTGGGCTGCGCTCTTCCTAGCCCACTTGTCTTTTCCTGCCTGTATCGCACCATGCTCTCGTCATCAGTGCCCAGTCAGTTACGCAATGCTTGCTACGGATGCCATGAGGCTATCCTCTGGCCGTCGCACACTTTCCTTGATGCCGTTCGAGCACCCGCCGTTCTGCCTCGGCCCAGTTCTCGGGGTCATGCCCATGCTCATAGCCGCACTCGCAATAGAGCTGATAGGCCAACTGTTGGATTTCCGCTCGCAACTGTTCCGGTGGCGAATGCTCCGGCTCGGCTGGTTGAGTGCCGCGTTTGTTGTGATGTTTCTGTGTCATGGCATCCTTCTTTGTGTCAACAGAGATTCAGGGATTCTGCGCACCTCATGGCAACGGTCCTCCACATGAGGAACAAGGGACGGTGGAAGTTGTCCCCAAGGCTTTCGGTGGAAGGGCGACCGGAGTTCCTCCTCGAATGAGCTGGACCCAACGTGCGGTCGGGTATCGGACCATCAACTTCGGAAGGAGAATTAGCAAGGCCACCATGGCGAAGCCGAGGACGATCAACACCCATTCTCCTGATGCCACTTGGCTCCCAGCGTAGGTGAGCAGAAAGGTGGGGCCGATCATTCCCAGCAATGTTGCCACTGCGAACGCTCGAAGGGACATGTTGGTCAGTCCTGCTCCATAACTGACGAGGTCGAAGGAAAAGATAGGGAGCAGTCGAGACACGAAGACCAAGATAATCAAGTGCCGATCTGAGCAACGTTCGCAAAAAGAGATGCCTGTCCGGAAAATTCTGGTCAGAGCAGCTCGCCCCAGAGACCGGCCTATCAGAAAGCTAAGGACGGCTCCGATCTCCGCGCCGATGACGGCATAGGTGGTTCCCAACGTCACGCCGAATGTCGCTCCTGCCGCCAAATCCAGTGGGAGGCTTGGAATGGGACTGATGACGACGGCGGTTGCCATGAGCACCATAAACAGGATCGGCCCGAAGGGGCCAGCCGCACGAAGTCGATCGGCCACTCGATCAGGCTTCAGTACTTCCCCGATATCGAGCCAGGACACTGCAGCGAATGTGCCCACAACCAAGACCAGAAGACATCCGAGCTTGAGCCAACGAGTCCTAATCGTCACTGGCTCGCTTTCCCGTAGTTCGCATGGCCTTGCATCTCCACTTTTTTCTCTCCATCATTGGATGATGCCATGCTACGGCATATTCATACCGTAGGTCTGTGATCTATCTTACAAGTGGTAAAGAAACACCTCGGCAGGGAGTCGAAGGCAGTGCACTCGCACGCACAGTTTACGCAATCAGGGAGCCTTGAAGATCTCGGTCTTCAGATGGAAGGTATACCAGGCGAACCAATAGGCCATCACGGAAGGTAGTGGCTTCCCGTCGGCATCCGTGATGGAGGCGCTGCGGGTGCGTGTGTCGAACTGCAGCGTGACTCGTTGGTGCCCGATCTGATCTCGAACGGGAGAGGCAACCTTGGTGAGTTCCTTAAATGGATAGGCCTTGGTTGTGCCGTCGATTTCGACACCGATGACCCATTCCTTCGGATGGTAGCTTGGATCGAAATGAGCGGTGTCGAAGAAGATCTCTGTATTCTCGGCGTACCCCGTGTACGGGTCTTGGTCGTAGTTCCGCAACGATCCCGTCCTGGTCGAGAGGGCGAGCGTTGCAGGGTATGCTGTCCGCCATTCCGCCCAGGTCGTATGTTCCATATAGATCGGTTTGAGACGTTCGCCGGTGAGCGGACCAGCGACCGCGTGCATGCCGATTTGCGACCAGAGGCTCTCAGTCTGATGGTCGTACATGAGAAGGTCGCTTTGATAGAGCAGCCCAGACACACCATACGTGTGTCGGCGTCCTTGCAATGTCGCCTCAAACGCGATGCCTGTGCCGCAGAGCGGGCAGTAGGTGACCACGACAGGTTTTCCATCGATGGTGTCGTTCACGATCTCGTGCCAATTGAGAATCTTGATGGGATAGGCTTTGGCCTCGCCTCCCGATCTGAGTCCTAAGACGCGATCAGCGTCTTGGAGGAACGTGGCTTCCGCGGATGAGACGAATCGTGGAGTGAGAATAGCGGGAATCCCGTCCTTCCCTGGTCCTCCATCCACAATCTGATCGAGTGGCACGCTGTGGCGAGTGAGATCGAAGGTTGTGGTCGGCGTTTTCCCGAGCCCTAGCCAGGCAGCGAGAATCAGGATGGCACCGACTGCGATGAACAGGCTCCAGCGCCATCTCGGGGAAGTCATGCGGCTCCAGAAGCTTGCCTCTGAGGTCACCTCACTAAAGAGATTGGGCTGGACGTCGTTCATTAGAGCAAGAAGTAAATCCCCATGGCAATTGGCCAGAGCAGGCTGATCGCGATGAGCATGCCGCCGATCCAGGAGGCAGCCGACTGGTCTCCTTTCCTTGGAGGCATAGTCTGGTCCGACCTTGCCGCTTCGTAACTTTGATATTCGTCGTGCAGACAATGGCTCATGAGTTCCGTAGCTTCCGCGACGTCATCGGGCATGACTCCGGACAGATAACGGTCAAAGGCCTTGAAAAACCGAATGGCCGACACGATCTTCTCGCATGTGGCATGGTCGAGGGCATTGAGACGGAACGCATAAGGCGAGGCCGCGATATAATAAATTCCAGCATCGTTGGTCGTGATCGCCAGTGCGATGATTTGTTTGGTTCTGCCATCCAAGCTATCGAGGTCGAGATCTTCTTTGAACAATTCCCAGGCTGCTTCGAGATACGCCGGCCGATTGCGCATCCCCACAAATAAGTCAGGCACGAACGAGACGCTCAATGTCCAGGCGATGTCCATGAAGACCGCCTGGACAGCAGTTTGGCGTGAGAGTTCGGCGCGGTTTGGTCCTAATGCAGAGTTTTCCGTAGGCGCTGAAAGAGCCGAAACATAAGGTGGATAAATAACTGTACTCATTGGCGGTCTGCCCGTTCGCATTTTTTCATTTTCTCCAGGAGCCAGTCTTTGTTCGGTATCCCGGCGGCCACAGTGCTTCCATTCATGAGAATTGTCGGAAGGACGTGAAAGCCCAGCGCGTTGACCTCGTGCTCTGACAATGGATGAATTACGACATGCCAGTTGGGACAGTATTGTTCAATCTCTTTTGCGAGCAGGAGGACGGACTGTCGCGACAAGCAATTATTGTGAAAATAGAAATCCATCTGCCTCATGACAGCACAGTATCCGACTGTGCCGAGACGATCTGTGAGCTGGCTTACAGTGAGAGGACGCTGGTTAGGAGGGCTGTTGAACTGCGGATCAGCCTGTAGGCGTGTTGAGGTAGGGAGGTTATCTGGCAGCACGAGACCGATCCGACTTCTCAGCTCGCCGTAATTCGGCGTTGGGTATGGGAACGGCTATGCATTGCCGCTCACCTTCCGCCGTCTGCTGTGAGCGCTCCTATGACCGGTACCACAACCAGCCATACACCGAAATATTGATCGCGAGCACGAACGCCCCGAGTATGAGTTGTACGTCGCGAGTCAGGCCATTGGGGTAGAGAACCGGCAGCAAGTAATACGTGATGAAGTCTGACCGGTAACCGGCCTGGCCTGCTTGCGTATGCAACCAATTCTCCAGCGGAGTGAGCGGGCAGATCCACCCGGTGAATTCGACGACCGCGCCCCACGCTGCTGACGGCAAGTGCGCCCACGCCATCCACCGCCATTTCAGCACCAGCAGCCCGCCACACAGGACGAAGACCACGAATGCCAGGTGAACAACCAGGACCAGATCGGCCAGGAGTCTGAAATCCATGATTTGGCTAAATGGGACTAAAAGGATGGTCCCATCATTTTGGATAACTCGACACGATTTAGCTGCGGCCTGGACGGAATCGTTGCGAAAGTTCGGTGGCGAGGGGAAGGAGAAAATCTTGAACCTTTTCGGCTGAGACTGGCTTGACGATTCTTTGTTCGAGCTCGCGCATGAGCTGAAGATTCTGAACGGTCAACAGATTCGCCGCGAATAGAAGTACGCCGTCTTCCGTATCTAGGAACGCTTCCTTCTCTCTAGCACGGCTTATTAAATAGTCGAGCGTGAATTGCGAATCCTGCAAAATGAAGTAGAGGTCGTAAAAGTCCTTTGGTTCAGATGGCTGGCGGCCAAGGATTGCACATATCTTGTTCGTTGCAATATCTTCGAATGAATCAACGACGATTCCTTCATGCACTGTTGACTGAGCCAGCTGTGCCGGGACGTCGCGCGCGAATTCAACCTTGAGATTGTCCTGTTTATCGTCAGCTCTAACGAAAAAGACCAGGTGTTCAGCAGATTTAGGGTTCTTCGATGTGATGGTCAATGCGAGGGAAGGAGTGAGGGCGAGAATATGCTGGAAATCTTGCTCAAGCGAACCCTGTTTCCGTGTGAAGAAATCCAGATCATCTGAATATCGATGGTGCAGATAAAATTCAGCTAGAGCAGTCCCTCCCGTTAGATAGAAACCGCGTTGGCCAAGACCATTCTGAAAGAACGAGGCCAAAACCCGACGCTGGAGCGGTGTGAGAATGCTATCCGGCATGTTCCCAAGTGGGTAAAAGGCGTTCGATCATGGTTCGTCTACGCTCTGGTAGATCAATGTAGGGGAGAGCTTTCTTGATGTCATCGACCGTCAGAAGTTTCCGTACATCCGACCATTCGGCGTACTTGAGAACTCTTGCAATGGCCCATCTTTTTTGATCGACATCGTCTCCACGGATGTATCGCTTTAAGTCATTGATGTCTCGATCGTACTCCCACACTAAATGAGTCGTGACTTCTGAACTAAGTGATTTTGCCACATCACGAAGCCATGGATGGGCTTCGGTGGGGGTGGAGGTATCCTCCAACCGCTTTTCAACTTCTCGCTTTCGCGTTTCGTAGAATTGAGATCCGGGGCCTTCGATCATGGCTCCCATATCCATCGCTGCCGAAGTTAGCGCGTTCTGTAATTGGGGATCGTGCGGGAACTTCTTGAGGAAGGCAAATGCCAGATTCCAGAAGTTCGGCTTACTGCCGACCAGCCATTTTGCAGCGATGCGTGCATGTGCGCAATCGCTTTTAATGGCTTTGAGTAAGTCATCGGCATCCTGGTCTTGATCTAGCAAGTCCTTCAGTCGCCAAGAAAGAGATTCTTCAATCGTGCCGCTGGCACGGGAGGCTTCCAGCAAAGTTTGAAACAGGCGTGGGCGGTCTTTAGTTCGCAGTGCCTTCCACCACTGGTTCCCTCCATCCATATCCAGAATGTCCCATTGCGATGAACGAGATGGAGAAGCCAGAAGAAGTTGATGAAATTTCTCGAAGCCCAGGTCGGGATTGGCCTCGGTCAACTTGGCAGCGAGTTCGTCAAAGTGCCAACCTTCTGCAGAACGTGTTGTCTTTTTCGAGGGACCGTGCTCGACGCAGCGCCAGGCGAAGGCACTCAGCTCCTCATCGAATGGTTTCTGGTAATAGATCCAGCTTCCGAGTAATTCAACTGCGGCAGAGGCGTGATTCAAATTGGTTCCGGCGATAATCCGGAATAGCTCCTTGAATTCTTTTACGTCCAGACGGTCGATCCATCGACCAAGTATTGCGGCGGTATATTCGGGGTCTTCTGGAGCGACGTGCTTAATCCGTTTGAGCCCGCGTGGTGTCGGGTCCAACCAGCTTGTCGTTTCCAGGAGAGAAGTAGCAGAGACTGTGTGCAACTCGGCGAGCTGGTCTAGCCGGCCTTCAGCCCCTTCGAGGTCACGCTTAGCCCAGCCGGCAAAGTAAGGAGCAAAAGCCCTACTTCCACAAGCATCCTTGCCGAAGGCCTCAAGAGTGGTTCGGAAATGAAAGGTTTGATCCTCTTGGCCAAGGGTGTAGAAAAAGCTTCGAGCCTCCTTTGCAGAAGCGGTTAACAGCCACTGCATTAAGTCGGATGTAAGGATTTGAGGAGATTGCGCGACCTCTTTTGCGAGAAGAGATAACTGCTCCTCTACCTGTTCCCAGTCTTCCGACACGCTATAGCTTCCTCCGCCAGCCCAAAGCTTAAGCCTGGTCGAAAATCTAGCTTGGTTTAATGAGGTTTGCCATGCCGTTAGCTGTGAAATGAACTCGGTGTATTCTGTCTTCCGGTCCTGGGGCAAGTCAGGCTTGGCTATCTGACTGGCACAGAAGTCTCGAACTCGGCGCATGATGTCGGCCAAGTGTGACACATCCAGCCCTTTACGTTCAGCCAGAGCCCAATCAGTTAGTAATTTGAAGTACTGTTTGCTTTCCGCAGTCAGCCCATGAAATGCCAGCTCGGCGATTGATTGTGGTAATACATCCAGCGCAGCCTGAGAAACTTCGCCTTGATCCTCGACGAGTGATACGAGGATCTCTGCAAGATTTCGGAGATAGTCGAAAACATCTCTCCAGGTAAAAGAAGGGCGAGTGTCTAATGGTGTGGGGCCTACACTGCGTCGAAGCCGTATGGACGTTCGACCCTTGAGACCGCCTTGGATTGCTTTGATCGCGAGGAGTTGTGTTTCTGTTGTCGGGGTTGGTAAGAGCCGCTCATTGATCAGAGCGACTCTCTCATCAAGAGGTAACGGCATTTGAGAATGGAGCGGGTGAAAACTCTCTTGCAGCACGCCCGTAGCATTGTTCCCCCACGTCTCATTTTCGCCCTCTGCTAGGAGCCAGACAAGCCGAAAGGCATCCTTGCTGGTCTTGGCTTGGAAAAGGAGCTGTTCGAGAGCCCACATTAATTCTCTACGAGAGTCTCCAGAAATAGCCAGCCGAGCCTCTATCGTGCTGTCACGCAAGTGACGTTCGAGCATGCGAAGAAGAGTGGTTCCTGCCACAAGTTTGAGCAGGTGAGGTCGCTCAAGAATGTTCTCAAGCGTGCCAAGGGGTCCATCGGAGGCAAATAATTCATCCCTGAATTGTTCAGCTTCGTGGCCCTTGACTTGTGCGAGGCGTTTGATAAATCGGATTTGCCCTGCCTCGTCTAACTTTGCGAACAGCGCAAACATCTCAGCTCTACGTCCCTGGATGAGTTGTTCAGTCAAGTAGTTCGCAAGAAGAGGGAGAGATATCTCGACAAAATACCCAGCGCGTTTTGCCAGGCCGGACTTTTCTAATTCAGATACGTGGGCGAGGATTTCATGATGCGATTGATTGGCGGCGAATATCTTGCAGATCGTTTGAATTTCAGCTTCATGTGGGGCGGCTATTCCAACGTGCGTTAACACAGATAGTAAACGAGTAGAGCGCAACGCCGCTTCGCCAAGTTCTTGAGCGATTCGATGCTCAAATTCTTTTCCTACTGCGGTGCCAAAGTCTGTATGACCCTGGCGAAGAGTGCTTGCGATGCTAGCCGCCGCCAGGATGATGCCAGGAACTCCCCCGGCCTGGCTGAGAATCCAATCCTGAATCCCGTAATCAAGAGCCTGTCCTGTCGCCTGTAGAAGCTTTCTTGCGCTTTCATCGTTCAGAGGAGAGAGTGTAAGAGACTCAACTCGATTGTCGAACCCATAGGTCAAATCCGACCCCTCGGCGACCGTTGGAAGTGTGATGAGCAACTTCAGCCCAGGCACTGATAACGCCTCTCCGATGAGAGACTGAAGGGTGTCAAGTTCCGGGTCTTCGACGATGCAAATTATTTCTGAGCGATTTGAGCATAGGTTACGATAGTTCGCCAAGTCGATTGAGCGCGGGTCTAGCGCAACGGCTACGTTGTATGGTCTGTGTTTGGTCGCCTCGAGTGCAAGACGGCTTTTCCCCATGTCATGAGGGCCGTTCAGGACGATTGCTCGGATCAGGGGACTTTCGACAAGGGTTTTCAGGCGATCTAGTTCCGACTCTCGTCCGACGAGTTCCACAGAAGAACCAAATCGCTTCTTGTTGCGATGGGCATCGTAGGCGTCTTCCCATGTTTGGAAAGCCAGTGGTGTAAAGAAAGCAGCTCGAAGGTGAGGATGACCGTTTAGCAGTGCAGCGAGTTCTGCGGCTCCGATCACATCCACTTGGGTCTTTGAGTCTTCGCTGTCACTCGTCTGGATGTTCTTTTTAAGAGAAGCTGTCTCATCAAGAGTGAAGTCAATGTTGACGATGAGGACATACCGGTCCGGTTTTTTGCCGAAGTTCTCCTCAATCTCCTTGAGCGCTCCGACTAACGAAGATCGGAGACGGGTGATAATGGGTCGGCGCTTGTCGGCGAGAACATCGCGCTTCTTATACTGAAATACGTTCCACCCAGGGCCAAGGATTGGAGTGGGAATGGGGTCGTTTCCTTGTGGGATAGTGATATTCCACTCCGCGTCTACTCCGCCATCTTTGACATTCACTCGGGTAGTGAAACTTGGAAGTTCTTGAAATGCTCGACCTGATGCAGCCCAAGCCACAGCATTGCACAGCGTGGCGAATCGTTCAGGTGGCCAAGCACTGGTCACCTGTTCGAGTTCCTCAGCGCTAATAGGCTGTCCGATTAACAAAGCCATGATGTAAAATTTGCTTCTAGTCCATTTATATGAATCGTGGAGATTATAACGCTTTTCTGTAGTTTTGTAGCCTCCGCACTTAATTAGTCGATGCATAGCACGGATGTTAAAGAGTTGCTCCGGCAAAGTCTCAGAACAGCTGAGGGATCGATTGAGAGTCGACAGGCTTCGGATAGGTAAGTGTGCTTCCCACCGGTTTTGCAAATGAGGTCAGTGTGTGTAGATCAGCCCTTGTCTCCGACATGATATGCAGGCTGTTCCAGCCACGACACACCAGCGCATCGGCCATCAACGACCGATGGCAGCGCCACGGCACCGCTTCTGCGCACATGACGGCGGTTGGCTGCAGCCGACTATCGGCCATCAGCGCTTCCAGCGCGTGTGTGAATCCACCCGTCTGCATATAGTCTGCGTACCCGCGAAAACTCGCATTGCGCCATCCGCCGTTGATGGAATCCTTCTTCGGCTTTCGCAAACCGCCTAACTCTGGCAGATGGCGATATGGGAGGCCGGCAGCGCGCAACGATTGGGCCAGCGTATCTGTGTTGAACTGCGGATTGTAGCGGGATCGAGGAACCGTGCGGACATCGATGAGAAGACTGATCTGATGGATGTGCAACAGGCCGATGAATTCTTCGATCGGCCTCGTCGAATGGCCGATCGTCCAGACTGTCGATTGTGGGGACATGGATCAGTGTGGCACGGCGAGCAGGGAATCGCCAGAGGTCGAAAAGGGAGAGGATCACTCCGGCGGCAATTTACCGGGATCGATTTCGAGCAGCCGCAGCCGGCCGTTGGCAATATGCTCGGTCTTGTAGAGACGATCTCCCAGCTGCATGGTCCCGACAAGGAGATTGCCGCTGACGACAAAGATAAAGTCTCCCCTCGAAGGCGGTTTGAATGTCCCGCGGATGGTGGCGCTATCGTTGCTGCGGGAGACCGTCGAAGTGAGATCCAGCTCATGGCTGGCTCCATCAAAGAGCTCGATGGCGATCCTGGGATGGGGTCTGGCCCCGGCGTCCTTTAAGATTTGAAGCAGTGGGAGGTCGAGTGCGATTTCCCGGTCGCGGAGCACCCATGGTCTCCGCGGCGTCGGCGGCTGATTGGTCGTAGGAGGAGTCTGGACCGTCTGCCACAAGCTTTTCGGCGCCGGACGCTCATCGGCCCATACAGGAAAAGCACAGATACAACCGAGTAGTCCGGCAAGCAGCAGGAGTCGATATGAGACGCGCTTGAACCTGTGCAACACAACAGACATCAAAGGGTACTGGCCTGCCGAGCCCATATCGTCAGTTCTCCCGCATCTTCCAGGACATCCACAGGGACTTCGTAATAG
>CAZVEZ010000029.1:0-20881 GCA_964626135.1 uncultured Nitrospira sp. | reverse complement strand
CACCGTCCGCCCTTCACATTGAAACTATAGCGGCCTGGCTTGTACCCCCGCACGCGGGACTCGGGCAGGTTGGAGTAAAGATCCCGGATGAAACCGAACAGACCGGTGTAGGTTGCCGGATTCGAGCGTGGAGTTCGGCCGATCGGGGATTGGTCGATGTCGATCACTTTGTCCAGCGCGTCGGCGCCCAGCAGCTCCTTGCAGCCGTCGATCTTCGGTTGGGGACTGGCTCCGCCACGTTTGGCGGTGCCTGTCCCCTTTCTTAATAGCAGTTGTGACAGAGAATGGAACAGCACCTCAAGAACCAATGTACTCTTTCCGGACCCGGACACGCCGGTGACACAGGTGAGCAAGCCGAGCGGAACTTTGGCGGTCATCCCCTTGAGATTATGTTTCTTCGCTCCCACGATGGATAACAGCCCCTTGGCCTTGCGCTCGCGGCGGGGCAGGCTAACCATCTGCGTGCCACGGAGATATTGGCCTGTCAGCGAGTCGAGATTTCCCATGACGTCGGTCGGCGTGCCTTGTGCAATCACTCGGCCGCCCTGCGTGCCGGCCCCGGGTCCCATATCCAGCAGATGGTCCGCCGCCATCATGGTTTCGGCATCGTGCTCGACCACGACCACCGTATTGCCTAGATCGCGCAGGCGCAGCAGGGTCTGGAGCAGGCGTCGATTATCCCGCTGATGGAGACCGATCGACGGCTCGTCGAGGATGTAGAGAACGCCGACGAGGCCGGAACCGATTTGCGTGGCAAGCCTGATACGCTGGCCCTCCCCACCGGACAAGGTGGCGGCTGCCCGATCCAATGTCAGGTAATCCAGACCGACGTTGACGAGAAACCCGAGCCGTTCGCGAATTTCTTTCAAGATGCGATGGGCGATCAGCAGTTCGCGTTCGGTGAATTTCAGCGAATTGAAAAAGTCGGCCGCTGCCCGCACGGAGAGATGCGTGACTTCTGCGATCGACTGTTTGGCGATCTTGACGGACAGACTTTCAGGCCGCAGCCTCGCGCCCTTGCAGACCTCGCAGGGTTCGAGCAACGTGAAATCCTCATCGTCAGAAGAGCCGGGTGTCATCGCGTAGCCGATGCCGTCACAGGCAGGGCAGGCTCCATGCGGGCTGTTGAACGAAAAGACACGTGGCGTGAGTTCCGGATAACTGACGCCGCAGCGGATGCAGGCCAGCTTTTCGCTATAGAGGGATATATTCCCGTTATCCGACAACACGCCGACCAGTCCGCCGGCGAGTTTCAGCGAAGTTTCCACCGAGTCGGCCAACCGCCGCGTCATCGCCTCGCCCGGCTTCATCACCAACCGATCGACCACGATTTCAATCGTGTGCTTCTTCTGTTTGTCGAGTGTGATGTCTTCGCCCAGGTCGATATTCTTGCCGTCGATACGGGCACGGACATAACCGGCCCGGCGCATCTCAAGGAGTTCTTTCCGATACTCTCCCTTCCTGCCGCGGACGATCGGGGCCAAGAGCTGAAACTTACTCCCCTCCGGCAGCAGGCCAATGGCATCGACCATCTGCTGCACGGTCTGCGCGGTGATTTCTTCGCCGCACTGAAAACAGGAGGGGCGTCCGACTCGGGCGAACAGGAGACGGAGATAGTCGTAGATCTCCGTGACGGTGCCGACCGTCGACCGCGGATTGTGGCTGGTGCTCTTTTGCTCGATGGAAATGGCGGGCGAGAGCCCTTCGATCGAATCGACGTCGGGCTTGCCCATCTGTTCGAGGAACTGACGGGCGTAGGCGGACAACGATTCGACATAGCGTCGTTGTCCCTCGGCATAGATGGTGTCGAAGGCCAGTGACGACTTGCCCGACCCGCTCAGCCCCGTGATCACGACGAGCCGGTCGCGCGGGATCGTCACGTCGATGTTCTTGAGGTTGTGCTCGCGCGCCCCCTTGATGACAATCGAGTTCTGCATCAGGGGCGGGATTATAACATGAGGGCCTGGTTGCCTTGACAAACCTGGAAGGCCGGTGCTACCACGGTCTCATGGTGCATGTGGATACACCTCCTGTTCAGAAGGGGACTGACGCTCCAGCGGCTCCGCTCGCCGTTTCGACTTGGACTGGCTCGGCCCGTGAACAAGCCGTTCAGCGGATGTTTACGTCGATCGCTAGTGTCTACGATCTCAACAACACGCTCTTGAGTTTTGGCCTACACTACCGGTGGAAAAAAATTACTGCCTCCTATGTCCCTGTGACCACGGGGGGCCGGGCACTTGATGTCGGCTCCGGCACAGCCGATCTTGCTCTCTTGGTCGAACCGCGTATGGGCGAAGGCGGTCGCGTGATTGCCTCTGACCTGAATCACGCCATGCTCGTCGAAGGGTTGAAGAAAGTGACCACGCGAGGATTGGGACAGCGGATCACCTGTCTTGAAGCCAATGCCGAGCATCTGGGGTTTCCCGACCGGACGTTCCATGCCGTGACTACGGGGTTTTGTATGAGGAACGTCGGTGATCTCCGGCAAGCGCTCTCGGACATTCACCGTATTGTGCAGCCGGGTGGGCGGTTTGTGTGTCTGGAGTTTTCCCGGCCCGTCTTCGGTTGGCTCCGGGCACTGTACGATTGGTACTCGTTCCGGCTACTTCCCTGGATTGGCACGAAAGTGGCGCACGACACGACCGGCGTCTATGAATATCTTCCTGCCTCCATTCGGAACTTCCCGGACCAGGAACGATTGAAACAGATGCTCCTCGACGCAGGCTTTCGTCAGGTCACGTATCGCAACCTGTCGGGTGGGATCGTGGCGATACATGTGGCAACAAAATAGCCAGGAAGCCGTCAGCGTTCAGCACCAAGAGTTGATAGCGAAATGAATTCCATTCTTTATGTTTTTCTCCCCTGCAAGAAGATCTACCCATTGGTGTGATCTATCTCTCCGACGTTATTCATCGGCGTAAACCGGACGTGCGGCAGCGCATTGCCATGGGACGTTATTCCAGAGTAAGCTCTCATGACGAGATCGACTATTGAGATCGTTCGTGCGAGCGAATATCGGGGAATAACCCCGCCGCAATCATTCGATCGATCCCGCTAAATGGTGCCACGGTTCGCAACCCCGCCGTCGTCGATAGGACCTGATAACGTAGCCGTGCGTTTCGATCTAGCGTCTGAAACACACGATCGCGGATGAAGGCTACCACCGGATTCCCCGTATCCCAATAGAACACTTGTTGATCGGCCAAGTGTTGGAGCATGTTCACTTGCGGTCTCCTGGCACGCTCAAATGCACTCAATCTAGCAGCCGAATAGTCCTTGTCGGCGAGACAACTTGGTATGAGATCAGATAGCGCGATGGCATCGACCATCGCTTGCATGCGCCCCTGCGATGCATGGGGATTCATCGCATGGGCAGCATCACCGATCAGGACAGCTCCATTTGTCACCCATCTCGGTGTGCGCACCCGACCCGTCGGCAGATATGCGACCTGACTCCAATCATGCAGATTCCCAAAGAGCCGGGCAAACGGCGGTGCGATCCGGCTCCATGTCTGCTGGAGCGCAGGGATCCCCTGCTGCTTCACGGTTTCCATCGAATCTTTGGGAATCATGTATAAAATGTACACCTTCTTTCCCGCCACCGGAAACAGTCCCAAGATGGTCTTGTCTCCAACGTAGAAAAACGATTCCACGATCTGATCGTCCGACTCCAGGCTCGCAATCAGATATCCATCAGGATAGAGATGCAGATCGACGGGGATCTTGAGAGCTTCACGCACTTTCGAAAATGCTCCGTCAGCACCGACGACAATCTTTGCACGGATCGTGAGTGGGCCATCCTGTCCTTTCGTCGATAATCCAACAACCCGATCGTCCTCGAGTATGAGTCCTGTGAACGAGGTACCGTAGTGAAGTGTCACACTCTTCTGTTGCTGTATAGCCGTGATGATCGCATGGTGGGCCACGTTGGCGAGGGTCACGATGGCACGGTTGTACGGTGCCGGCAAGTCGCCATAGTCGAAGCTGCAAAGGCGCATGCCCCCGGCCCGGCAAAAATGAAAATGGCGCACGGCCAGCGTGGCATCGGCCGGCAATGACGATAGGACGCCCAAGCGGTCAAGGACTTCTTGCCCGTTCGGTTGGATAATCTCACCCCGCAAACTTTTAGACGGACTGCCTGCCTGATCGACAACCACTGTGCGAACGTTTTGCTTTGCCAGTGCCAGGGCTAAGACGGCACCGCCGCCGCCCGCACCGACAATCGCTACGTCCGTCTCGATCATTTCCTTGTTCATTGGCTGCTGATGCTCACCGACTGGAACTCGATACCTTTTTCGTTTCTCATGGCAACTTCGTTTCGGGAACAGCTACCAAATAGCCCATTCCGAATACCCTGCGCAAGGTCTGGCCAATATTCGAGGCTACCGGTCGAGACATACCGGTCGAACCGATCGGTCTCATAGGAAATCTGCTCCGTATCCTCGGGGGCGAATGTGCCGCCGTTCAAGTCGGGATTGGCTTTCGCTTTCTTCTGCTGATCACTTTCCCCAAAATGAGGGATTCGCCTGAGATTCCAATGCCCTTCGCGTTGACTTAGCGGCACTTCCGAGGCTAATCTACACCACTTTTCGCCTCTGTTGGCGCATCAATAATGGGGAAGGGGTGGGGTGCTCCCTAGGTTACTCGTGTCACTTTCTTTGTATTGTTCCTAAATGATAATGAAATCACGTTAATTCAGATATTCGATGAACATTTTCATATTGGCGATCGTCCTTCTCCTGGTCTTACTGCTGATTGGATCAGTGCTGTACTTGATATTTCCCCGCAAATATCAGTCTGCCGAATCTGTCGCCAATTCTTATGATGACTGGACGAATGACGGCATTCTAGAGTTCTACTGGGGCGAACATATTCATCTGGGACACTATGGCTCTCCACCCCGCAGAAAGGATTTTCTCAAAGCCAAGTCGGACTTTGTGCATGAAATGGTGCATTGGGGTGGGTTGGACAGGCTTCCTTCCGGTACTACGGTTTTAGATGTGGGCTGTGGCATTGGCGGCAGCAGTCGCATTCTGGCACGGGATTATGGCTTTGCTGTCACAGGAATTACCCTCAGCCCTCAGCAAGTCAGACGTGCTCAAGAACTGACCTCCCCAGAGGTGAATGCCCACTTTCAGGTCGATGATGCGCTGGCACTGTCGTTCCCCGATGCCAGTTTTGATGTGGTCTGGTCGGTCGAGGCGGGACCGCACATGCCGGATAAGGCGCAATTTGCTCGAGAGCTCTTGCGCGTTCTGAGACCGGGTGGAATTCTGGTTGTTGCCGATTGGAATCAGCGGGACGATCGCCAGGTTCCACTCAATTTTTGGGAAAAGCCAGTGATGCGGCAACTGTTGGATCAGTGGTCTCATCCAGCATTTTCCAGCATTGAAGGATTTTCAGAATTACTGGAGGCCACTGGACTAGTGGCGGGTGAAGTCACCACAGCAGATTGGACAGCGGAAACCCTACCTTCATGGCTCGATTCCATCTGGCAGGGATTTGTCCGTCCAGAAGGGCTTGCTCGGTTTGGCGTGATCGGGTTCATTAAATCATTGCGAGAAGTGCCCACGTTCCTATTAATGCATCTGGCATTTAGGGCAGGGCTGTGTCGCTTTGGCATGTTTCGGGCAGTGCATGCCAATGTCCCTACGGGTGAGATGTTGTCCATGCAGCGCCGTTGAACTCATTCATCGCCAAGGCCTGCCTCATGGCCTGGGAACGAAAAGACGGAAGCCGAGACCTACGGAAGTGGACGGGATCCCTGTCTCGGGCCCCAAAAGAATCAGACGGCTATGCCGACAAGAATTTGATTCGAGGAATCGAGGGGAACTCCGGACGCGATGCCCTCCTGTCCTTGGAAGAGATACTCCGATCACGGAAGTCAAAGATCACAGACCAATCGTCAGTTGGAGTGGAACCGTCCAAGGTATAGGCGAGTTCCATTTCGTATGACCGTTAACGGGCTGACCATCCCCCCCGTTTGATCCCGTCCATCCTCCTTGCATTCGAATTCAGGCCGGTGCTATCATCCTCTTTCTTTAAAGGGGTGGAACTTCGTCAAGTATTTGGAAATTTTGACAATTACTCTCGTTCGCCCTGGCCTGGAGGGCATCTTGAGGAGACAGCTCGATGTATAAGACGATCTATGTACCGGTCGATAACTCCGACCATTCCAACACCGCCGTCGATATCGGTGTGCACTTCGCTAAAGCTTTCGGCTCGAAGATCGTGGGCAGCCACGTCTATGCGGCCAAAATGCATGATAAGCGTTTCAAACAGATGGAAGCGGGCTTACCCGAAGAGTACCACGATGAAAAAGAACTCGACCGGCAGCGCCAAATCCACGATTCACTGATCACCCGTGGGCTTCAGATCATCACCGACTCCTACCTCGACTACGTCGATAAGAAATGCGCGGAAAACAACCTGCCGATCGAGCGTCGTTCGCTCGAAGGCCGGAACTGGAAGGTGTTGGCCGAGGACATCAATACCAATGCGTACGACCTGGTGATCATGGGCGCCTTGGGCGTCGGTGCAGTGAAGGACAGCGTGATTGGCAGTAACACCGAGCGCGTGCTTCGTCGCGTACGGAACTCGGACATGCTGATCATCAAACAAATCCAGCCCATGACCGGTGGGAAAATCGTGGTGGCGGTAGACGGGAGCCCCTATTCCTTCGGCGGACTCATGACTGGCTTGGCACTGGGCAAGGCCTTCAACATGCCGGTCGAAGCCATCTCGGCTTTCGATCCCTATTTCCACTATGCCGCCTTTCACAGCATCTCAGGTGTTCTCAACGAGGAAGCCGGCAAAGTGTTCCGCTTCAAGGAGCAGGAAAAGCTCCACGAGGAAATCATCGACAGCGGCCTCGCGAAGATTTACCAGTCGCACCTCGATATCTGCCGTGAGATTGCTCAAGCCGAGCAAACCGATGTCAAGACCACTCTGCTCGACGGCAAGGCCTTTGAAAAGATCATTCAATATGTGCGCAAGGACATTCCAGCATTACTCATCGTTGGACGGATTGGCGTGCACAGTGACGAAGATATGGACATCGGCAGCAATACGGAAAATCTCTTGCGGTCTGCGCCTTGCAACATTCTGGTGTCAAACCGGAAATATGTTCCACCGATCGATACACTGGCAGAATACACGATTGCCTGGACGGAGGAAGCCCTCCGCCGGATGGAAAAGATTCCTGTATTTGCCAGGGGGGTCGCCAAGACCGCGATTCACCGCTACGCCATCGAGAAAGGCCATACCATCATCAGTAACACCGTCGTCGATTCAGCTGTGGGACACATCCTCCCCAAGGGCGCGATGGATGCCATGCGCGCGCTGGGTGGTAGTCTGGATGCAGCGGGCATCGACCGCGACAAGATGCAGGCTGACGAGTCTGTGGTCAAGGATCTCATGGGTTCGACGCTCAGCGACATGATGACCGAGATCGTGGAAGAAAAACCGAAAGTGAGTGCGGACACTCAAGCCTACTTGGACCGGATGACCCAGAATTACTTCCTCTGCGACGGCTGTGGCTACATCGGCAAGGGTGAGACACCCGTGAAGTGTCCTGTCTGCGCCGCCGGAGGCGACCGATTCAAATTGGTCGACAAGAAGCTCTTCGAAGCTGCGGCGCACGCTGAAGGGGCACTCGAAACCGACTTGGCCTACGATGATGTTCCTATGCAGTGGACAAAGGACGCCAAAGAAGGAATCCGTGCTGTTCCAGCAGGATTCCAACGCCGGCGTGCCAAGGCCAAAATCGAAAAGACTGCTCGCAAGCTCGGCATGACCACAATTACGCTGGAATATGCAGTGCCTATGATTCAGGAGGCAGCTTCAGAGGATTACACCCCTATCTTTGCGAACAAGGGAACCGGCGCTTCGACCGAAGCACAGGTTACAGTGGCCGCTGCAACGAACGGCGCCAATGGCGCAAGTACCTCCCACAAGAACGGTCATGGGAACGGGCAAGCGGTGGAACCAACTCCTGCCTCTTCCTATACATGGATGCCGGAGGCGCAGTCACGGCTCGAACGGGCTCCTGAAGGATTCATGCGCGATTGTACGCGTGCCCTCATCGAAAAACATGCCGATAAGATCGGCGTCATGGTCATCACAGCCGAAGTGGCTCACGAAGGCATCGAACAGGCCAAAGACTACATGGCGGAAGCCATGAAGACCGGCAATCTGAAGGACATGATTGCCAACCTGACCGGCAAGAGCAAATCGTAAGTGCTGAGTCCTGAGCGTTCAGTAAGGGGACCGGGCCCCTTCTACTGTTTCCAAACTCATCATGTAGCGCTCGATTCCCCGTACCAGACTATTTATGGGTAAATCACTTCCAATCTTCAATGCCCCGTCTCTGACTGGCGGGTTTGGAAGTATCCAGCAGCAGGTCTCGCAGTTCTTTAGTCCGCCATCTATGGCGGCTGCGCCGCACGACGGCCGAACAGTCGATGACTTCAAGCCTTATCTCATCGCGCTGAACCTCACGAAGCGCTGCAATCTCAAGTGCGACCATTGTTATCTCGATGCGACGACAAAATCCGCCGGCGGGGACGATGAACTTTCGACTGAAGAATGTTACAAGCTCATCGATCAGATTGCTGAGGTCAACAAAGGCTGCCTCCTCGTGATCACGGGCGGCGAACCGCTTGTCCGCCCCGACATCCTCGATATCGCGCGGCATGCTGTGAAGCTCGGTTTCATGGTGGTGTTCGGAACCAACGGTATGTTGATCGATGATCGCATGGCGAAGACCTTGGTCGAGATCGGCGTGATGGGCATGGGCATCAGTATCGACTCGCTTGATCCGCAGAAACACAATCGTTTCCGCGGCGTACCTGGCGCATGGGAAGCCGCACTGGCAGGCATCGAAGCGTGCAAGCGGAATGGGCTGGCGTTCCAAGTGCACTTCAGCGCACAGCCCATGAATTACCAGGAGCTGCCCTCGGTGATCGATTGGGCACACGAACTTGGCGCCAAGGTGCTCAATGTCTTTTTCATGGTCTGCACCGGTCGCGGCGAGGAACTGACCGACATCACCCCGACACAATACGAAGAAGTGCTCGGTTACTTGGTTAACTGCCAGGATAACTACAAGGGTATGCTCGTCCGAGCCCGCTGTGCGCCGCATTTCAAACGGCTGGCGTATGAGAAAGATCCGAATTCTCCGATCACAAAAGCGACTGGCTATATGGGTGGGGGGTGCCTCGCCGGCACCAACTACGCACGTGTGACCCCTAACGGCGAGTTGACCCCGTGCCCCTACATGCCGTTGTCTGCCGGGAATATTCGCCAAACCAGCTTCGTCGATCTGTGGGAACAGTCCGATGTCTTTAATTCCTTCCGGTATCCGCAGCTGAAAGGTAAATGTGGCGACTGCGAATACACGGACATCTGCGGGGGCTGCCGCGCGCGTCCCTACGTCGATCACGGCGACTGGCTGGACGAAGATCAATGGTGCCTCTACACCCCCAAAGGCGGGGAGAAGATCAAAGTCGCGTTTAATACGCCGGAAGAAAGCCCCGTGGCGTGGGATGAAGATTCGGAGCTACGACTCAGCCGAATTCCCTATTTCTTGCGCGCCATGGTGAAAAAAGGCGTGGAAAAACACGCACGAGAGAATGGTATCCCGCTGATTACCATTGAGTTGATGGAAGAACTTCGCAAGAAACGATTCGGCAACGACGCGCCAGTCTTCAAATTCGACATGAGGAGTGAGGAGTAAGGGGTAAGAAGTTAGGAGAACGATCTCGGCGAGAGTCTTCTTCCACCCGCACTCATTACCCTTCGCCCCTTACAGAAATATATGGATGGGCTTCAGAGCCTCGTTACCGATCCCCATACGTTCATCCCAATCATCAATCATTGGCTTCATTTGCTGTCTGCGGTCATCTGGATCGGCGGGCTTGCGTTTCTTGTCATCGCCGTGACACCGGGCTTGAAGACGGCGGTTGCGAAGGAACAGATCAAGCCGATCACCGATGCGTTCTATGAGCATTACAAGAAAGTCGCGGGCATTCTGCTCCTTATCCTGCTGTTCACCGGCGGCATCAATCTCCATTATGTCAATCAGGCCATCACCGCTCAGACCGGAAGCGGAATCCAGCACCACGCGCAATACCTGATTGTCTTTTTTATCAAGCTCTTTCTCGTCCTCTGCCTTCTTACACTTTTCCTCTACACTGTGGTCTTCAAGTCCGATGACGCGGAAGATGGCAAAGAAGAGACTTACCAAGCAATTCCCTTTCAAGGAGCTGCGCTCTGGATCGGCTTCTTTATTATTCTCTGTGCCGCTGCGATGAAACATCTTCATCAATAGATCTCTCCCCATACTCTGGTTCTCCGAGCATCTATTGGATCAGCATTGCCATTGTGTTTGTATCTCCTAAGATAAATAGCGTACTGAAAATGATACGCCTCTATCTTATGACTTCATCGTCTGAGTCATTCAGCAAACCACGTTTACTCAATGACTTGCAGGATTGGTCTCGGAATGATTCCCCTGGAGAAAGTTCTGGTACAGGGATTGCTGGGCTGAGGTAGTTCCATCGCGATTTGCTATCAGAGGCACGAAGCGATGATCACATGCGGAAAGATCCTTGGCGAAGCGAAACGCCGGTGGGTTCCCACTCAAGAGGATAACGCCTCTCATGTCGGTGGGGCTACCTCTGGATTGTGCCCATCCGGAGCCATCCCACTGCCACACGCTTCCGCCATCGGGGCCGCGTCCTGCTTCGCGGCAGCGGCGCGGCCCTCTAAATCAGAGCAACGAAGCAGGCTATGTAAGACTCGTGAGCATGCTGGAATCTCATGGGGCTGTACGTCTTAGACGACAGAGCATAATCACGTAGGATGCTCAAAAAGGCTGTTCAGTAAGGCCACGGCCAGCGAAGAGGCAAGGCGTACGCTTCGGTACGGTTGAGTTTCTGAGCGTGGCGAGAACGCCGTTGGTGGACTTATTCAGCATTCTGATAGAGAGGTATACAATGTCGCTGCCTGATCAGGTCACTCCGAGTCCCTTGATCAAGAATACACGCCGCGGGGACGCTCACTCGTGTTCCAAACCGAGCAAGATCGAACGATCACAGCCTCGAATGGTTCGACTTACGGTCAGTCTCCCCAGTGATCTTGTCGATCGTCTGCGCGATGCCGTGTATTGGAGTCCTAGTTTGACGCTCGCATGGCTGATTGCTCAATCTCTTCGGATCTCTCTGACGGAGATGGAATCCTCCCGTCAGTGTCCCTTCCCAAAACGAACGAAAGCTCTTCGCGCGGGGCGACCTCGATTGCTTGGTCAAACAATGAATGTATCCCCGCAGTCCAGGCTTACCGGCAATGGAATAGCCTGTTTGGCTGAGGGGATTCTCAGGCCACCCTTGCCGCATAACCGTCCATTGAGTGATGGCGCACGGACGGATGGTTCTTTCATGGGCCAAGACACCTCCGAGCTATCGCTTAAATAAACACCGATGGATAGCCGAACTGTTCATTCAACGGTCTTCCGTACCCTCCTTAGGCAGGACGGCTGTTGTGTGGCCGGGTTCTCTACCTGCTGCATGGCGTTGACGTCGGCGAAGGCGATCGACTCTGGCAGAGACTTCCTCGACCATCGGATTACTCGATGCAGATACACGCGTCGTACTTGAGATGATTGTGGCAATCATCTTCTTGTTCCCTCTCCCGCGATTGTTTGCACTGTCCTTACCTCACAGGGCTACTGACGGAGCCTTGTTCATCCAGCACGTATCATGCGTGAGGCTTCCAGGTGAAACAGCATGAACCCAGTTCACCGCCATGAGCATCTGGTCCGACACAGTCTCGGAGTTGCTTAAAACTAAAATTGCTGACCCGTCGCAATAACTTGTGAAAATGAATGGAGCTTGGGAGGAAAACCCAGTGGGATAGGCTAGGAATTTGGGGAAGTCTTGGCAAGCGTTTTCAATGCGGTCGAAACTTCTTTAAAAGAATGAGCGAGCTTGTCAAGCTGTGATCCTTTTGACATCACTTCATTCGCGAGAGACTTGAGTTGACTGTCATAGTTCCAGACCTCGGAGGCAATCTCGGAAACCTTCACGAGCATCTCTTTGCACACGGTCAGTTCCTGCTGCAGCTGTTGAGAACTCGCTTGGACGGCCTTGACCTCCTCCATGGATGCTTGGAGCTGTTGCGTTAATCGGCCGACATAGGCTTCTCGGTCTCGCATATCGGATTCCAGATTGATCCGTGCATCTTCACTCTCACGGCGCCGCTCTTCAAGATTGCGAATGGCCTGAATCCAGAGAGAGAGATCGCCGCCAAGTTTTGGCGAGTCAGGCAACGCTTGCCCGCGATCCAACGCCTTTATCGCAGGTTGCAGCCATTCGACAAACGCCATCACCTCGCCCAGCTTCAGGTCTGTTGTCGAAGCGGAGCTTGACGCAGGCGCGCCAGTACTGTTCGGAGCGGGCTGTGCCGGTTGTGGGGGCGATGAAGGTTTCGCCCTTTTCTGCTGTCCATTTCTCGGCTGAGCCCAACGATGATACTCCAACAGAACCGCAATACAGTGCCGGCACATCGGTTCTTCCGGCAGCGCACAGCTGCATTTCGAAATCAGGTGTCCTTCCTTGAGACGGATTGTTTGTTCATAGAGGCCGGAATTTCCGATGACGGCGGACGAAATCTGCGCGTCATCTGCCTCGACGATCCGGACGCGATTTTCAGAGAGGTATTGATTCCCAATATGAAAGGCATTGCGATCAACCACCGCCTGGATCATTGGAGGATCCAACAGGCTTAACCGCTCAGCAGAGCAGGGGATCTTATTTCGCATGCGTTGCGTTCCCAACCCCGAACAACTCCAAATCTGATATACCGCTATAGTCTGAAACAGACCCGTGAAGCTGTCAAGGGTTCATCGGGTTTCAAGTGGCTGCTGCATCACCGTCTGTTTCTTCCATCGACAGTAAGCGGCGTATTAGAAGGTTTCTATATCCTTCCATGCCTGGCATTTCACGATTTTTTCAACAGCGGCGAGGTGGTCCTTTCTCACTGACCGGTGTCAGCCACAGGTAGTCTGCAATTTTTTCGCGGATCATGTCTTGAAACTCTTCAATGCGCCCGACATCGAAAGACGTCATATAAACGCTGATTTGACGGACCTGCCCCATCAGGCGTCGGGCCACTCGTTTTGGAACCGGAAGGTTGTACTGAATGTGTCCAGCACCGGTATAGCTCACCAACGGCCCCGCCATCGGATTGTTTCCCGAGCGAATCTGATTGAGGCGATGGACCAGCGTTTTGGCCATCCCTTCATCGCGAACCATAGCGGCTTCGAACATCGTCTGATAAAAGCTATCCCCCCCTCCATCATGACAAGCCTGGAGCTGCTGAAGAATACGTGA
Organism: uncultured Nitrospira sp.; assembly: GCA_964626135.1. Classification (GTDB taxonomy): domain Bacteria; phylum Nitrospirota; class Nitrospiria; order Nitrospirales; family Nitrospiraceae; genus Palsa-1315. Next base: position 7,490 of record CAZVEZ010000029.1, on the reverse strand, counting down.
CCGATAAATTGGATCGTCGACCAGGGGTTCGTCTTTCATTCCCCACTGTGCCATTATTGGGTCAGCCTGCGCCTGAGCCAAGCCGTTCTTGGCGACGATCCGTACCAATGGTTTCGGCGGGTTCATGGCATCTAATGCCCAATGGTGTTCTTTTGCCAAGCGCACCAACGGTTCATAATCCTCATATGACCCACCCCAGTTCTGTTGCCACTTGGCCGCCTGAAGAAATTCCTGACGGTTCATGTCTGGACCAAAAACATATTGATCCAGTGCCGCTTGGCCGTCCCAACCGAACATTTCCATACCCAAAGCCGGCTGCCGCCCCTCCACCTTCAACCTCCGCAGTACTGTCAGTGCGGCATCGATGTGAAACCGATTGTGATGTTCCTCACCGAGATAAATGATGTCTTGCTGGAGCAACAGCGGCGTCCATTGGTCGAGGGAGATCGGTCGCCCCGTCGCAGTATCGATAAGCTGCCAGTCCTTAAATAGGGCATGATGTCCGTCCTGTAAGGCCGCTGAAGATTTAGCGCCGCCGCCACTCGTGCAGGCCACGGTAGACCATAATAATCCGATGACGAGCAGCACCCTACATGTGACGAAGGCGACTCGTGTCGTGATCAGCATCGGTATCTTCCGCATGGCTCTACCTTACACAGGTCTCCTGGGATGGGCAAGACGCTAACCTTGACGCGTATGGACCAGGTCGCTATGCTGCCATACATTCACAACTGACATCGACCAATTTACTATTATTACACGCCCCCGCACCAATCGGCTTATGAATTCCCCGGAACAGATTCTTGCAGACTTTCGATCGCAGGTTACACAGCTCTTGCAAGAACGCGACAAAGAGTGGGAGGCCTCACGCAAACTTGTTGAGGCAAAACAGCTCACCGAGACATTGAAACGGGTGATTGCAGAAGCCCATCGTGTCGATCTTTCCCCGATCATTCGAGATGCGATCACTCTGGCATTGGGAAACTCAGTCGCCGCACGAATTCAGGATCTTCCAGGCTCTCGACTCAAAGAACTTACAGGGCTTCCTCCGACAAAAGCCGTGCGAGCATTGTGTGTGTGGTTCGGCATCGTTGAAGGCCCGATGGTGCAGTGGCCGGTAACCGTGCTGCGAAGTGATGAAATTGAGGCGTTCGCTCACTCTCACTCCAATCCATTCGACCTGCTGCTCGATGCAGACGTGGCCTCCTTGCTGGATCTGGGATCTGGCGACCTCTCGTTTGCTACGGAGCTTGCCGAGCTATACGTCGCACCCCTTCAACAGCGACAGCGTGAATTGATTCTTCATGGCCTGGATCGTCTTCAACCAGGCTCAAAGCTGGGGGGACTACTCCATCCAGAACGGGAGCGACTCAACGGTCTCCGATCCCGGAGCGGGCTCTCGTTTCAATTCTACGCAAACCAGGATATGTTCGATATGGGCAGCCTCGACCAAGCCGGCAAGCTTGCACCCCGGTATACGATCGCGACCTGCTGGGCTCCCGCGACACCCACCTTTGCCTATGAGCCGACCCGACTGTCTGATCGGATCATCGCCCATGAGCTCCGTCGAACCAAAGGCACATTTCGACAGACCTACTTCTCCGGAGAACCGGCGCTGGAGGTCCAACATGGGGACCGCGTACTCCTCTTTCCGCCATGGAAGTTTGAGATTCGAGGTCCTCTCGCCCTGCTCGATCTGCTGGCGCGCCGAGGCCTTCTTTGTGTTCTGGGAGCTGTCGATACTCAGGTATTCTGGGAGATCCTGGCACAATTGCTCGACGACGCCCGCTATCGACCGGACAATCAGCTATATACGCCAGACAATCTTCAGGCGATCTTCGGCAGGATCTTCACAGAGCTTTCGGGGCTTGCATTCGGCGAGACCATCAGTTTGTCAGACATCGGCCCGTTACGCAGACAGATCCCGCGAGTTCTTTCGCCGTACCCGATGCAGGCTCCCTCGTATTGTTTCCGTTCCGTTCAGGTGCGTCGTGGGGCCGTCTTCTCGGGCATTCCCGCCAGTAGCACCGCCAGACGGTTTCCCGATATGGTCGAAGAAAGCCCTCCCTGGATGTTGATCCTCGTGCCAGAATAGAGCCGAACGAAAATAGACAACCTCTGCAAAGCACTGCTAGTAGCCATCTCAGGCTTTGTCAATGCAAGAACTCATGTGAAAATTGACCACCGACAGACCCTTTGTTAGACTTCGAGCGTGTCAGATCACCATGCATTCCTGAACGACCAGGACCACTAATCCCAAAATCCCAACATGAGTTCAACTCACATCATCCGAGCAATCCAGGACAATATTGCGCTGGTCATTAAAGGGAAGGCCCACGTAATCGAGATGGCGGTGGTCTGCCTCCTTGCCCGTGGCCATCTTCTGCTCGAAGATGTTCCCGGTGTTGGTAAAACCACACTGGCGCACAGTTTAGCCCGATCGCTGGCCTGTTCGTTCAAGCGCATCCAATTCACCAGCGATCTCTTGCCATCCGACATCGTCGGCGTCTCCATGTTTAACCGGCAAAAACAGGGGTTTGAGTTCATTCCGGGTCCGATCTTTGCCAACGTCGTGCTGGCCGATGAAATCAATCGTACCACGCCGAAGACCCAGAGCAGTCTCTTGGAAGCGATGAGTGAGGCACAGATTTCCGTCGATAATCAGACGCATCCGCTAGAGCAGCCCTTTATGGTCATCGCGACGCAAAACCCTGCCGAATATCACGGGACATTCCCCCTTCCGGAATCCCAACTTGACCGGTTTCTAATGCGCCTCTGCATCGGATATCCGGCGCTCGACGAAGAACGGAAGGTGCTCGATCGTCCGCATTCGTTACATCCCGCTGAAGCACTGGAAGCCGTGGTGTCAGTCCACGAAGTATTGGCATTGCAGGCCCGAGTGGATCAGGTCCATATGGAAGAAAGCCTGACGGACTATCTGCTCGCAATCGTACAAGCAACCCGTCAGAGCGAGCTTTTGTCCTTGGGAGTCAGCACACGCGGGGCGTTGGGAATGAGCAAGGCGGCTAAAGCATTGGCCGTCGTCCGCGGACGCGACTATTGCCTCCCCGACGATATCAAGGAACTGGCGCCGATCGTATTGTCCCATCGCGTCATGCTGAACCGGACCCATGGTATGCGGACGCAGAGCTTCGAACAAGCGGAGCGCATGGTGCTGGACATCGTCGAGACCGTTCCTGTTCCGGTCTAGCGCGCTGCAGAGCAATCGGGTGGGCAAAACAGGACCACGGTGGGTGACATGTTGGGGATACAGGGAGTTCACGCCCGTAGAATACTCAAAAAGGCGGATTTTTTTACCCACCCGACCCTGGCGTGCCAAGACGCGCCTTGTCTCAGGCGCAGCCGCAGTATGCAAAGAAGCGAAGCGTAAGCTTCTGAGAGTAGAGCCTATCAAAAATTGAAAATGACCATCCGCTAGATGGCCCTGGCGATCAGATACAGGACGACAAGGTGATATCTCCCAGGAATCCGTGGCTTGATCATGGACCATCTCTATCGGGCGAAGTTGTTTCTTCATCACCAAACGATTTTGAGATAGGTTCTAGTGAGAACACATGGGTGGACTTTCTGGGTATCTTGCTTGCTGATGATGAATGGATGTCCCGGTCAATTGCTGGATGAGCTACGCACGTGAAGCAGCCGTTCCTCAACCTTCGTGCTTTCCCAGTCGTCTCCTTCATTTGGGGCATGTCCCGACGACGGTCGATCCGTCTCACGCCTGAGGGGATCAGGTTTCTTCTTTTTACGTTCGGGATCGGGCTCGCTGCCATCAACACCGGCAACAATCTATTTTATCTGCTCCTCGCGATGATGCTCAGTTTCATCGTGATCTCAGGAGTGCTCTCGGAGCACTGTCTTCGGCGGTTAGAGTTTCGTCGGCATGTTCCCGATCTGATCATGGCCAACGAGCCGACTACTCTCACCCTTTCAGTCACGAACCGAAACCGGCACCTGCCCAGCTTTTCCTTGCGCCTACTCGATGTCGTCGAAGGCCAAGATATCGATCGAGGTCTCATCATTCACCTTTTGCCACCGCAGAGTTCTGTGCTCTTGTCCTATCCACTGCTTGCCACGAAGCGGGGCAGGATCCGTGTTGAAGGCATTGGGGCGCAGACGCTCTTTCCCTTTGGACTGTTCCTCAAGAAGGGATTCTACGCCTCCGAAGCGCATCTACTCGTCAGTCCTCCCATCAAGCCGCTCACTTTACGGTTTGTGGATGAATTAGTCAGCGAAGGGCAAGGAGAGTCTCTTCCCCGACGAGGCGATGGGACCCAACTGTATAACCTTCGCCTATATCAAGCAGGTGATGACTCGAGAGCCATTCATTGGCCGACGACCGCCCGGACCTCCCAGCTGATCGTGCGGGAAACCGAAGCGGAGGATCAACGACGCATTACAGTCGTACTCTCAATCGTGGCGCCCGAGGAGCGCGAGTCACTATTCGAACGGAGCGTGACATTTGTGGCATCACTTCTCTGGCAACTGACGGAGCGGACCTACCCTGTGCGGCTCATCGTCGGAACAGAAGACTCGGGACTCGGATCGGGATCTGCTCATCTCATGGTCATGCTGCGCCTGTTGGCATTATGCGAACGGCAGTCACCTGAAACCAATGGCATCGGCAATCAGGGCGAGCGTCCTGTCCGTCCACACGAAGGCGAAGAAAGCTATACGGTGGCGGTTGTCCCCTGGTCGGATCAGGCAGCAGCTATAAACATTGTGCAAGCTGATCGGGTGCTTTATGCCGCACAACTTGAAGAATTGACACATGCCTTTTGATCAGGCCTTTGCCCTCAGTTCTGTACTTCTCGCCACCACCGCGTTTAGCGGACTTGTGCTTGCTCAGAGCGTTCCGCTTTGGCTCACCCTCCCCACAGCGATTATCCTGATCATCTCGCTGCTTCATGCAGGAGGAGGGCTTTCCCTCCGACGGATGATGGCGCAGGTCACAGTCTCGCCGGCTCTATGGAATGTTCTATTGATCGGCGCCTTTGTCATCTTGCTGATCGATCTCACAGTGGTATCACGAGACCTGCTCCAGGCGGGCATCCATTTTTTGGTCGTGCTGTTAGGGATTAAGTTGCTCACCCTTCAGCAGCGCCGCGATTATCGGCATCTCTACGCGATTAGTCTCATGGCAATCCTGGCTTCCGCGGCACTGACGACCGATGCGTGGTATATCCCAATTTTTTTGCTGTATCTGCTCACCGCTGTCTGGACACTCTTGCTGTATCACGTGACTCAAGAAAGGAGCGAGATTCCTGCTGTTGCCACGTCCCAAGGCACGACACCCTGTCTCAACACATCATTCCCAAGCCGGATCACTCTCCGCTTCTTTTGGTTGACGAACGGAACCGCGGTTCTGACGGTTGCCCTGACGCTCGCCATCTTCTTTCTCATCCCGCGCATCGGTGCGGGTGTGCTGCAAAAGACGAGCGGGGAGGCCTTGCGGACGACGGGGTTTTCCGATCAAGTTGATCTAGGGACGATCGGGTCGGTGAAACAAGACCCTCAGATCGTCATGCGGGTTGTACTACCAGACCAGCCCACCGTTGCAAAAGACCGCTTCTACCTGAGAGGCCTAGCGTACGACCAATACAATGGACGATCATGGAGCCACAGCGGAACCCGCCGGCGTATGTTGGGTCTCATTGCCGAGGGAACATTCCTCGCTCGCCCAGGAGGCAGCCGCTTTTCAAGCAGTCTATCAGGAGCAATCCGCCAAGACATCTTGCTAGAAATGCTCGATACTTCAGTCTTGTTTGCAGCGCCATTCGCTGAACTTGTGAGCGGCGAATTTTCCACCGTACAGACTGATGCTATGGGTGGGCTCCACCTGCCATTTCCTCCTTCTTCCCGTATCCGATATTCCGTTACCTCTCATGTTCCGCAGCTTATCGCTGATGAGCAAGCCGCGTCGACCCTGTCATACCCCGACTCTATCCGTTCCCACTATTTACAGGTTCCCTTGGAATCGCAAAAGGTTGTGGACTTGGCGCATCGCGTTATCCAGCAGGCCACAACCCCATTCGAAAAGACGCTGGCGATCCAGCAACACCTCTTGGAAAATTACCGGTATAGTCTTGAAAACGACGCGGCCACGCTCAATCATCCGCTCGAGGAATTTCTTTTCACGCGAAAAACCGGGTATTGCGAACATTACGCGACCGCCATGGTTGTGATGTTGCGGACAGTCGGCATTCCCGCTCGACTCGTGACTGGGTTCCTGGCCACGGAGTGGAACGAATATGGAGGCTATTTCACCGTACGCCAGCGAGATGCCCACGCGTGGGTAGAAGTCTACTTTCCTTACTCGGGCTGGATCACCATGGACCCCACACCCGCCGTCAGCGCAGCAGGAAATGCCTCTCGCTGGGATGTCCTCAGCCGGCTTGGAGAGTCCATTCGATTACAGTGGGATCGTCTATTCGTGCGTTATAGTGCGAAGGATCAACTAGCAGTCGTTCGTGGCGTACGGGAAGGCAGTGATGCGTTGCGTGAGAGAATAAGTCGCTGGATTTCGTCATTGAGTGCGCCGATTAGCCAGGCCTTCAGCCGTTTGGTGCATATGGCGCGAATGTTTCATCCTGGCATGCTGGGGCTTATCACGGGAGTAATCGTGATCGGACTGGCTTTGCTTTCCCTCATGTTACGGGATAGGATCAGGCTTTGGACCACTGCACATGTTCCGATATCACACCCGCAGCTCGCCATAATCCAGATCTATACCCGTATGCTTCGCACGGTGGAGAGACATGGGGTGAGTAAACCTTCAGCCTCCACAGCCAGTGAATTTGTCAGACTGGTCGAACAAGAATGGAAGGCTGCCGGTCCCATGGTAGCGGACGTGACCGCAATTTACCATCAGGGGCGATTCAGTCGAATCCCGCTCACCCCGAGCGAACTCTCTCGTGCGGTTGAACAGCTGGGGCGGCTGCAATCCCTCAGACATTCATCTCGCTAATCCTCCAATCACAGCATTGTCTCCGGCCTCTCCGGACGGAGCCAAGGTGTAACCACTCCAAATCGGCTCCAGTATGCACCTCCTGACAACTGGTCAACACTGGAGCAATAGCAGCAATACCTATGTAGAGTACGAACAGCCCTTCGATCGGCATAAGGGGTAAGTAATCCTGTCTGTGGCCTGACCAATCTGGCGAGGAAAGCGCTCCAATTACGAGACCGTGAGAGGGTTCTCCTCATGAGCCAAGGGAACGGAAAGCATCTTGAGATGAGGAATGATCAGAAGAAAACGGATTAATTATTGGAGCGGGAAACGGGATTTGAACCCGCGACCCTCGCCTTGGCAAGGCGATGCTCTACCACTGAGCTATTCCCGCTCAATCACAGCCGGTCGAGGGGTAGAATTTTACTGATGCGGGAACGGAGCTGTCAAGCAATCTAGTAGGCTGTTGACAAACTACTTTCGCACTGCGGAAACGTGGGTACCCGAATAGTCACAGGCATTT
>CAZVEZ010000028.1:13440-21305 GCA_964626135.1 uncultured Nitrospira sp. | reverse complement strand
CCTCACGTTCAGACCGGCGGCCTCAGCGCCATCTCGCGCGCGATTCTTCACATCCGCTACTGTGTCTGCTCAGGCATTCGCCAATTTTTAACCTCTTCCAGTCCGGTCTCAACCGAAAGCACCGCGCCGGTGACGCCGCTTCCAGCTGTACCAGCCGCCATGTTTCTTTTTGTGACCGGGCTTGTCACCGTCGTGGGCGTTGCCCGGAGTACGGACCGCCGCCTTATTCCATTGCTGAGAACTTCCATTCCGATCGCAGCACCTCGCATGCCTGTGCCGGGCTATCTTTTGCTCGTGTCGGACGACACGCGATTCACGCAGGACCTGGCCACTCGATTTGCGCATTATCGCTATATTGTGGAATCTGTTCCCGGCACAATCGAGGCTGGCGTCCTCGCCTCGCGGCAAACGCCGGCCCTAGTCATAATCGATCGGCGCCGGCCTGGTTGGCATGGACTGCGGCGGATGGCTCAATTTCAATCAGTTCCGATGATGACGGTCATGCCGGCAAGCCCTGAATGGACCGAAGACGCCTGTGTCGGAGACCTTGAATTGGGGATGGACAGCACACATGTATGCGGTGAGAACCATCGCCTGCTGGTAGCCAAGGTCCGCGCGTTGCTCAGACGATCGGCTTGGATGGAACAGACGTCCGCAGTCGTTCGCGCGGGGCAGGTGGAGCTGGATGCCGATCGGTGCGAAGTGCGCGTCGCCGGGCAGGTCCATCATCTTCCTCCCGTCCAGTTCAAGCTGCTCAAGCGGTTGATGGAATCGCCCGGCAGACTGTTCCGCCGTCAGGAGCTGCTCGATCACATCTGGGGCGAGGGCTATGCGGTCGAGGGGCATACTCTTGACGTGCATATCTGCTGGCTCAGGCGCCTGCTTGCCCACGATCAAGCCCGCCGCCAGACCATCGCAACAATCCGTGGCATCGGCATCAAGTTCGTCGTCGAGCCCGACTCGAACATCATGCCGCCTGCCTGCGATGCCTGGGTGCCGGACAAGAGAGTTCGGCGAGTGCGTCCACGTCCACGGATCAGCCGCTCAGCAAGCCGGAGCAGGATACGCCCCTCGGTCGCCATGCACACAGCGGTCTAGCCTTTCACACATCTGTTCGACGACTCTGTGCTCACAAGCTTGTATGCACTGCCGGAGCCTGATCCAGGGTCTGGACTGTACACAAATGCCCAATATCCCTTCACCCGAATCACCCTCAAAGTTCCCATTTCAACAACCGGAGCTTAACATTTCCGTAACACGACTTCTGTAGGGTTCTTGTGCCGGCTCGACGTCTGGGCCGATTGCGTAGCCTTGGCATTGGTCTCATGATCGAACTTGTTGTTCTCCTGACAGTCCTCATTCCCATTGTGCTCGCGTTGACCTGGCCGAACGGGCTGGCCATTGCCATACTGCTGACCGGAGTCCTCCCTCTGACTTTAGGACACGAAGAAATGATGGTCACGGTGTTCGGGCGTATGGACCTCTCTGCAATTCGGTTGCTGGGCTTATGGATCGCCACACTGTTGGTAGTTTTGCCTCGGTTCTGGCAGGCGGGAACATATGGGATGCGGTTCCGATGGCATCTCCTTTTTCTGATCTTTGCGATGTTGGCTCTGGTGTGGGCGCCAAGTATCGCGTATGGGACACGGATGATCGTCAAGCTGACTGCCCCGTTTCTATTTCTCCTCCTCATCCTCCTCTCATGCGCTTCGTGGCGGGACTTGAAACGTGTTGAGCTGACGATGCTCGTCAGCGGAATCGTGGCCGTCGCAATTTCCCTTGCGTCAGTGCTGGGAGGATACACCTCGTTCAGTTCGCAACTCGGGTTGGGGGTACCGGGCTTGGGGCCTGCGGCGTCCAGCGCAAATCTGGCGATTCTGGCCATGCTGGCGTTAGCGCTCCTGCGCACGTCACCGAACTGGTCCATGGCTGCGCTGCTCGGACTTCTAGGAGCAGCCTCGTTTGCCGGGTTCACACGCATCACCATTGTGGGGTTATTGCTCGGCATCACGGCGGTGCTCTGGCTGTCCTTCAAAGGCGTGAGCCGCTGGGCTTTCCCTGTCGCAGGGCTGGCTTCGGTGCCGGCGTTATTTCTGTTGAGCGATACCTTTCGCCAGCGCATGTTCAAGGACGGCGGAGCGGTCTCGCTTGATCGCTTGATCAACAATCCCATGGCCGCGCTCGACAGTATTCATGGATCAGGCCGGTTCGATGCCTGGTCCTACGTGTTGATGACTTTCTTTAAGCCTAATCCCGTCTTCGGTTCTGGTATTGGAACCACACAACACTATTTCTACACGCATTTCACCGGGCTCAATGTCATCCACTCCGAGTACATCCGACTACTCTCGGAAGTAGGCATTCTTGGGGTGTCTCTGTTGGCAATCGCTGCCGTCGTGTATCTGATCAGGCTGGCACAGACATTTCGCGCAGCCACGACTCGTGAAGGGAAGGCCTATGCCCTGGCCGGTCTCGGAGCATTGGTCGTCTATCTCATTTTCATGGCGACGGACAATGCGATCGACTATGTCACAAGCTGCGGGATTTTCGTCTTCGCGCTCATCGCCATGAGTGAAAAGGCGCGGGAACTTGAGCAACGCGACAGGCTGGCGCAAACAAACACAGCGCCTGCTGTCGAGTCGGCGAGCGCCGACGAGCGGAGATTTTCCGTCGCGTCCATGCCATCACGCCGTTTTTCGCTGGTGTCGAGGAAATAACAGATCATGTCTATGACGCGCCGACAGCTTCTGTCAGCAATTCCGATTCTCTCGGTTGCGCCATTCATCGGCCGTTTCATAAACGTTGCGGACGGCGAGCCCGCCGGCGAAAGCCGCGCAATTTTCGACGAAGGACTCAATTGGGCATCAAGATCTACCGCTGAAATCGTTTGCGAACGGATTGCGCGTGCCGGATTTAATGTGTTCATGCCCTGCGTGTGGCATGGCCGCGGAACGATCTGGCCGTCGAAGCTCGCGCCGTGGGACAGTGATGCCACCGTCGAGCCCGGATTCGATCCGTTAGGCCATCTGATCGAAGTGGCTCGCCGTTTCGACCTGGAAGTTCATCCGTGGTTTACAGTCGTCCGGCGTGATCGTGACTTCTTTCCCGAATTCTATGATAGCGGGACTCCGTCCGAATCGTTCGACGTGCACCGATCCGGATTCCGTGACTTTATCGTGTCGCTGATTCTGGAAGTGGTGCGCCGGTACCCGGTTCACGGCGTCAATCTCGACTATATCCGGGCAGGAGGAATCTGCCTGGGCGGATCCTGTGCCGCGGACTATGCCGCACAAACCGGGCGAAATCTGTTGGCTGACCGGGCGGTATTACTGCTTCCCGGCGGGAGCGCTCCTGAACTCCTGACCTGGCAGGATCGAGCCGTCGAAGATATTGTCCACCGGGTGGCGCTCGGCGCGCGGAAGATCAATTCAAAGATCGTCATCAGCGTGGATGCGGTCCCCGGACACAAGATCGATAAGACACAGGGAAGAAACAGTATGAAATGGGCCGATACCGGATTGGTGGATGTCGTCTACATGATGCATTACGAAGCAAACCCTGACTGGGAATCGTTCCGGACGCTGCAGAAGACGATGAAGCGTCCCGAAGCCTTGGTCGTGCTCTGTGGAAATTACGAGGATGTCACGGTTCCGGTAAAGGCGGTGGTGCCGCGGGACGCGAGCAGAGTCGCCGCGTTGCTCTCAGAGGCTCGCCGGTTTCAACAAGGAAACGGTGTCGGGCTGTACTTGTATAGCCGGTTAAGTGATCAGCAAGTGACTGAATTGGCGGCGAAAATGTTTAGGGCGAGCGCGAAGCCCAGTTGGAGGCGTGGAATTGTACCGCCTCCGCCTCAAGGATTGATCGTGTCATGAGCGTACCTACCTGTGCTGAGCGCTCACCAACGACGGCGACAGAGAAAGTACCGATGCAGAGTGTGAAGCGGGCCTCCTCTGTGAAAGGTCTCTTTGAGGGCGGAAGCATGGTGTTGCTGGCGTCAGTGTTCGGCAACGGCGCTAACTATTTCTTCATGATGTTTCTCTCTCGTCAGCTCGGGATGGAGGACTTCGGGGTCTACGCGTTGGGTATCACGCTGTTCAATACGCTGATTCTCCTCGCGACAACCGGTGTTGATTCAGGAGCGGTGAAATTCACCTCGGAGCGTCTCGCATCCGGCGATCATCCGGCTGCCCGCCGGATGGTGGCAACGACCTGGTCGATTGCAGCAGGATTGGGGATATTCGCAGGCGTCGCTCTGGCAGCAGCGGCTACCCCGTTGGCGTCCGGTCTCTATGGGAAACCGGGCCTGGCGTCGTTGCTCTTGTTGTTTGCCGCGGCCATCCCCTTTGCGTTCACGACAGTCTTGCTGTTGTCCTCGCTCCAGGCCTATCAGACCGTGCGATATACGGTGCTGGTCAAGTATCTGTGGGAACCGTTGGGGAAATGGGGAATCGCCGGACTCGCCCTACTGGCCGGATGGGGTCTGGCCGGGATCGCCGGGGGATTGGTCGTGACTTTCATAGCCAGCGCGATCTTTGCGGCAGTGGCACTTGTCCGGGTGGCATCTCTTTCCACGCATGACATGGCCTCGGTACAGGCACGGGACGTACGCACCCTCGCCGGCTATTGCGTCCCGCTCCTTGCAGCCAACGTCTTCGGCGTGGTCGCGCCGCGAATGGACATCATGCTGCTCGGATATTGGGCATCCAGTCAGGATGTCGGTCTGTACCTCGTCGCGTTTCAGACCGCAGCCATCTTGGCGCTCGTACTGGGGGCGTTCGATGTGGCGTTCGCGCCGATCATGAGCCAGGCATGGTCCAGGAAAGACGACATCACGATGCGCGAATGTTATGCCGCTGTACACCGTATGACTGCGATGGCTACGGTGCCGCTCTTTGTCGGAGTAGTCGTATTCCGGAACGAGATCCTCTCCCTGTTCGGCCGTGAGACAGGAGACGGGGGAATGGCCCTTATGATTCTTGCGCTGGGATATCTCCTGAACGCGCTGAGCGGAGGGGCAAGTACCGTTCTTCTCATGACGGGACGGTCACGGACCGTTTTGTTCAATACAGTGGTGTATGGCATCGCGCTCGTGACTGTTACGGCTGTGCTGATCCCGCAGTGGGGAATTCTCGGCGCAGCGATTTCTGCCTCCTGCGTATTGACCGGCGTCAACGTTCTACGGGTGTGGCAGGTGTGGCGAACCCACCGCATGCTCCCTTGGGCATGGACCGTGTTCAAACCCCTGGCGGCCGGGGTCGTGATGGGTCTCGTGCTGATCGTCGCGAAACCGTATGTCGGGTTGGCGTGGTCGATTCCATTGGCCGGCATCGGCGTCTTGACCTACCTCGGCGCCCTCTATGCGGCCCGTTTGGAAGCGGATGATCGTGTGATCGTGGCGGCCACATTGGCGCGGCTACGGCCTGTGGGAAATTGATCGAGGTCTGTTCAAGACGACAGTGAACGTCGTCTCACTCATGGTGTGAAGGCGCTACGCAGATGAAACTGGCCGTCGTCACGAACATCCTCACGCCGTATCGCATCCCGCTTTTCGAGGGACTCGCGCGGAAATGCGAGCAGTTCACCGCGCTCTTGATGGCGGAGCGGGAGGAAAATCGTCAATGGGAGATCGGCTCTGTGCCGTTCAAAACAGTGGTGCTACCAGGGTGGCATGTCCGTCCGAAGGGGGCGGAGGTGTCGCTTCATTTGAACTATGGGGTCATCCGGAGACTGCGCCGGCTCAACCCTGACATCGTTCTGAGCGGAGGATTCGCTCCCGCGCATCTGGCCGCCTTCGCCTACTGCGCGCTCTTTCGCAAACGATACGTACAGTGGGGAGAGTTCACCTTGCGCGATGGCGCGCAATCGTCTGCAATCCGCCGGTTCCTGCGCCGGACATTGATCGGCGGAGCTGATGCCTGCATCGCTTCGTCCGGTGAAGCGCGGGATGCGTTCCGGCATTATGGCGCGGCGAGCAAGCCGATTCTGACCGCTCCGATGCCGATCGAGATCGAACGGATTCACGATGAAGTCGTTGCGATCAGGCAGACGGCAGAACATGCCGCTCGACGGAGCCGCTATCCAGGTCCCGTCCTGCTGTCGGTTGGAAGGCTGCTCGATGCCAAGGGCTGCCGACGGCTGTTCGACCTTTATGAACAGGTTCATGCGGATCGTCCCGACGTATCCCTGCTCTTCGTGGGAGACGGCCCGGACCGTGCGGCATACGAATCTCTCTGCCGTGAACGAGGCTGGACACATGTCCACTTCGTCGGGCACGTCGAGCCGTCATCGCTCAGCCGATATCTGGCGCTCGCAGATCTGTTCTTGTTTCCCACGCTCTCCGACACATTCGGGGCGGTCTTGAGCGAAGCGATGGCGGCAGAGCTGCCGGTCTTGTCCTCGATTCATGCCGCTGCTACGAACGACTTTGTTCAAGACGGGCTGAACGGGTGGGCCTTCGATCCGGTTGCCATCGAGCAGGGAGCGGCTCGGGTTTTGGAGTTTCTCGCTGCGCCTTCCGCTCAACAGCGCACGATGGGACGGGCGGCGTATCAGGCCGTCCGCCATACCGATGTCGGCCCCTCGACGGACGCCATGGTCCGGTTCTTGGAGTCCATTGCGCCACCTCGGACAGATGTTGCGATCCAGCTTCAAGCGCCAGAAGAAACCCGTCACGCGGCGGCGGCGACGCCAGTTCCCCTGCTCATCATCGGCCCGACGCCTCCTCCCTATCATGGAGTGGCAATGGCCGTTCAGACATTGCTGGATTCCACGCTCAGTGATTCATTTGGGGTGAGTCATCTGGAGCTGGCCGATCGCCGGGGCATCGATCATGTCAACAAACCCGATCTGCACGATGTGCTGCTGTTTTTCCGGCAATGGTTCCGGTTGCTGTGGCTACTGATCCGCCGACGGCCCAAGATCGTCTATTTCGTGCTGTCGCAGTCCACAGTCGGTGTGTTGCGTGACAGCTTGTTCGTCTGGCCGGCCCGGCTTTTCGGCGCGAGGATCGTGGCGCATCTTCACGGAGCCGCCTTTCAAGACTGGCATCGGCATCGATGGTTTCCCATGCGCATGTATACTCGACTCCTCATGCGCACGGTTGCGCAGGCGATCGTGCTGGGGGAGTCCCTGCGGGATCAATTTCAGGGTCTGATCGCTGCTGAGCATATCGCCGTCGTCCCCAACGGCATCCCCGATTGCGGTGTCGGATGTGTCGGCTTACCCAGGCTGCGCAGCCGATGGCAGGTGCTCTATCTGAATACGCTCAATAAGATGAAGGGAGCCCTGGTGCTGCTGGAAGCGATCGCGCTGATCGTTCAGACGCGGGCCGATGTGGAGTGCATCTTTGCCGGCCCCTGGTCCCATGAGGAGCATCGGAAGGAAGCCGAGGCCTATATTGCGCAGCAAGGGATCGGCTCGTCGATCACATGGACCGGCCAGGTCTCGGGCGCGCAGAAAACGGCGCTGCTGCATTCGGCCGATCTGTTCGTCTTTCCCGGAATCCAGCAAGAGGGGCAACCGCTCGTGGTGTTGGAAGCCATGGCCGCCGGACTGCCCATTCTCTATACCAATCGGGGTTGTCTGCGGGAAACGCTGTGTGACGGCGAGAGCGGGATCGAGATTCCGACCGGCGATGCGTCGGCGCTCGCCGATCGAATCGAGCGGCTGCTCACCCACCCCGATGAGATGAAACGGCTGGGAGCGAATGCGCGAATCCGGTATGAACAGGAATATACCTCTGAGCGCCATCTCGACCGTATGAGAACCGTCATGGAAGGGGTCGTCACACCGGTGGACGACTCTCGGCAGAAGACTCTCTCGACATCGTTCGAGCAAGAGGCAAGGCGTTCGGGCTCCATCACATA
>CAZVEZ010000028.1:0-13340 GCA_964626135.1 uncultured Nitrospira sp. | reverse complement strand
GTTTCCACTATGCTGGGCACTCGGATGAAGGGGGATTTCATGCCGGCTGATGTGATCGTGCGTGAGCGTCACCCGATTCAACAGATCCGCATTTTGGGGATTCCTGTTCATATGGTTCAGATTCCCGAGGTCGTCGCGCTCATGACCGATTGGATCACGCATGAACGCGATCGGGCGCACTGGGTCGTGGTCGCCGACATGCACGCCATTATTGAAGCCCATAAGCGGCCTGAGTTCCGATCCAAGATTGAAACCGCGGATCTGACCGTGCCCGATGGAATTTCGTTGATCAAGGTGGCGCGCCGAAAAGGCGTGCCGCTGAAGACGCGGGTCACCGGGACCGACCTGATGAAAGCATTTTTCTCACACCACCAGCACACCGGCGTGAAACATTTCTTCTTCGGCGACACCGACGAGACACTCGTGCAGCTCCGCAAACGATTGGAGCAGACGTATTCCGGAATCGCGATCGCCGATTGTTATTCCCCGCCGTTTCGCCCTCTCACGCCTGAAGAAGATGCCGCCGTGATCACGCGAATCAACGATGCGCGTCCCGATGTGTTGTGGGTGGGGCTCGGTCTGCCGAAGCAGGAACAATGGATCTATGAACATCGCGCGCAACTCAATGTGCCGCTGGTGCTCGGCGTCGGCGCCGCCTTCAAGTTTCTCGCTGGGACGGTCGCGCGGGCTCCGGGATGGGTCGGGGAGTTCGGCATGGAGTGGCTCTGGCGATTCGCGCATGAACCCCGCCGGCTGTGGAGGCGCATCATCATCGAAGGCCCCCAATTTGTCGGCCATGTGGCATTGGAACTCAGCGGGTTGAGGAAGTATTCGTAGCAGGAAGAAGGAGCGAGGATGAAGCCGACCGTTGTTCCCGCCGGCAATTCGGACGCCACGCAGGCGGCGGAAATCAAGGGATCTCACGGACCGTCGCCACTGTCGTGGTGGCTCCTCGGCATCGGGGTCGTTGCGCTATTGGGGATGTTGTACGCGGACAGCCTCTCCTATCTTTTTCAAGAATGGATGGAGAACGAGGATTACGGGCACGGCATGTTCGTCCCGCTCATCACGCTTGGCCTGATCTGGTGGCGGCGCGAGCACATTCTGGCTGCCGGATTGGCCCCGACCTGGTGGGGCATTCTCCCGGTTGCATGCGGGGTTGCGCTCTTCGTGGTCGGAGAACTCGCAACGCTCTATTTCCTGCAACACCTTTCGTTCTGGCTTGTGCTGACCGGCCTGGCTTTATCGGTTGCCGGACTTCCGGCGTTCCGCCGGATGCTGTTCCCTCTGGGCTTTCTGCTGGCCATGATTCCTCCTCCGCACATGTTCCAGCAAAGCCTCTCGTCTTCGCTCCAACTGATCTCCTCGGCACTGGGCGTCTGGGCGCTCCATATCATCGGTGTGACGGCGTTCCGGGAAGGCAATGTGATCGATCTGGGGACGATTCAACTCCAGGTCGTCGAGGCCTGCAGCGGGCTGCGTTATCTCTTCCCGCTGATCACCTTGACCCTGCTGTGCGCCTACCTGTTCCAGGATCGCGCATGGAAGCGGCTCGTGTTGGTGGCTTCGGCCATCCCGTTGGCGGTGGTGCTGAACGGCCTTCGTATCGGCCTCATCGGTGTGCTGGTCGAGCATTTCGGAAACGGGGCCGCCGAAGGATTCATGCATGCGTTCGAGGGATGGTTCCTGTTCGTGCTGAGTCTCGCGCTGTTGGGTCTTGAATTGTGGCTGCTCGGAAAGATCGGTCGTTCTTCAGCCGGTAGATCGACCGGTTCTACGACAGGCCGGACCGCCCCGGTCTCATCACCGTTCCAATCTTTTCGGCCGGTCAGCGGGCCGGTCATAACCTGTGTCGCAGTACTTGCGGCAACCCTCGCCGTCTCGTTTCAAATTGCCGAACGGGAAGAAGCCCCCCCAGCACGCGCAAACTTTCTCGATTTTCCGATGCAGCTGGCCGAATGGCGCGGGCAACCGATCGCAATGGAACGCCAGTATGTCGAGGTGCTGCGCTTCGACGACTACTTGTTGGCCGATTACCAAGGACCGGGCGGACCGATCAATGTCTATGCCGCCTACTATCGTTCGCAAAAAAGCGGGCAGGCGACACATTCCCCGAAAACCTGTATTCCCGGAGGCGGATGGGAAATCGCCTCGCTCGATGAAGTCGTGGTGCCGGGGGGACAGACCTCGGACATCGGGTTCCGCGCGAACCGTGTGGTCATCCAAAAGGGCGAGCACAAGCAAGTGGTGTTGTATTGGTTCAAACAGCGGAATCGGCAGGTCACGAGCGAATACTTGGTGAAAGCGTATCTGCTGTGGGATGCGCTCACGATGAAACGGTCTGACGGCGCGTTGATCCGGTTGGTCGCCGCTGTCGCGCCCGGCGAAAAGGAAGCGGCGGCGGATCACCGGATCATGCAGATGGCCGCCGTCGTCCAGCCGTTGCTGCCGGCGTATGTGCCCGATTAACAGGAGTGTAAGAGCGTTCGATGTCAACCGCATTGTTCTTTAGTTTCGTCGGATCGTTGTTGATCTGCATGGCGCTCATTCCGGCGTTGACGGCGTCGGCCTGGCGGCTGCAGTTCATCGATGTGCCGCGAGATCGCCGGATGCATGCGGCGCCGATCGCCAAAGTCGGCGGAATCGCCTTTGCCGTCGGCACGATTGCGGCCGTGCTTCTCTGGGCGCCGAAAGACTCCATGATTCTGGCAAGTCTGCTCGGCGGCGCGGTGATTCTCCTCTTCGGTATCTGGGATGACCGCGTGGGACTCGGCTATCGGATGAAATTCACCGGCCAGGTTCTGGCCGCAGCAATCGTGATTGTGTTTGCCGGCGTCAGAATGACGTCGATTCCCTTCTTCGACGACCAGACGTTCCCGGTGTGGGCGGCGATGGCGGTCACGTTACTCGTCATTGTGGGAATGACCAACGCAGTCAATCTGGCCGATGGACTCGACGGACTCGCCGGCGGCCTCTCGCTGCTCAGTTTTTCCGGCATCGCCTATCTGGCTTACCAGGCCGATGACCAGACGTTGACGCTGCTGATGGTGCCAGTGCTCGGAAGCCTGCTGGGATTCCTGCGCTTCAATACCTATCCGGCGCGTGTGTTCATGGGCGATGCGGGCAGTCAGTTTCTCGGCCACTACCTCGCGGTGGCGGCCATTATCCTGGTCGATCCTGCACGAGCGCCGTATAGTCCGTTGATCGTCCTGTTTCTCTGGGGCATGCCGTTGCTCGATACCGTGGGTGTCATGGGGCAACGCCTCCTGGAAAGACGCTCGCCCTTCATCGGCGACCGTAACCATATTCATCACAAGCTCCTGGCTTTTGGATTGACGCATCGTTCAGCCGTCACACTCATTTATACGACACAGGGACTCTCGATCTGCTGCGCCTACCTCTTGCGCTGGCAGACCGATCTCGTGGTGCTGCTCTGCTATCTGCTGTTCGCCTGCGCCGTCCTTTCTCTGTTTATCGTGTCCCCGCGTAAGAGGCCGGTGACGATTGGGGAGAGAGCGCCTGTGGCCGCAGAGCCCTCCACCACGACACAGCGCCGATGGCCGATTCAGGGCCTGATGTGGCTGATTCCGCTGTATCTCCTGGTCTGCGTCGCCATTCCACGGGAAGTTCCCAACGATGTGGGATTGATCGCAACGGGTCTTCTGGCGGCGGTGTTGGGAACGCTGGTGCTTGCTAAAGGAGCGGCCCTGGCCATTCGAATCGGCCTGTACATCGGCAGCACCTTCATCATGTATTACGGCGAACTATTTCCTTGGGGATCGACAGAACAGTTGGCGACGCCTCTCAATCTGGGATTTGCCGTCCTGGCCGTGCTGGTCGTGCTGACCATCCGGTTGACGGGCGACGATCGATTCCAAACCACGCCGTTGGACTATCTCATCGTGCTGCTTGCCCTCATGCTGCCGTTCCTGCCGGATCTGATGATCGGCACCGTGCACGTCAGTCTGTTGACGGCAAAGTTGATCGTATTGTTTTTTGCCTTCGAGTTGCTCTTACAGGTATCCCGCGCGTCGGTCACCCGGCTGGGATGGCTCACGGCTTGGATGCTGGGGGGGTTGGTTGTGCGGGCCTGGTGGCTGTGATGCCCCAATGGCATGAGGAGAACAGGATCATGAAACAGAGTGTACTCGCTGTGATGGCAATCGTTCTGGCGATCGGCGTGTCGGGATGCGGGCCGGAAGAACGCAAAGCGCAATACCGTCTGCGCGCGCAGGAATACTTCGAACAGGGAAATTATCCGAAAGCGCGGGTGGCGCTGCGCAATGTTCTGAAGATCGATCCGAAGGATACGGAGGCATACTTTCTCTACGCGCAGGTGGAAGAAAAGGAAAAAAACTGGCGCAATGCCGTCGCCGGATATCAGCAAGTGATCGAGCTCAATCCTGAACATGAACAGGCCTTGCTCAAACTGGGCAAGTACTACCTGGAGGCGCGAGCGACCGATATGGTCGGGGAGGTCACCGATCGGATTCTGGCGAAGCAGCCCGCGCATGTCGGGGCTCGCGCGCTCAAGGTCGCGGCGACGGCCGTGTCGGGAGAAATCGACGCGGCAACCCTCAAGGCCGAACAGCTGATTACCGAAGCGCCGACCGATGTCGATGCCGTGCTGTTGCTGGCGTCGCTGTACACGGCCCGGCAACATGCCTTGCAGGCTCTGCCGGTCTTGGAACGAGGGTTGGACGCGCATCCGGATAACCTCGAACTGCTCGACGCGCAGGCGATGACACATGTGAGGCAAGGCCAGATGGCCGAAGCGGAAGCCATTCTTCAACGGATTGTATCGATTGAACCGAAAGTCCTGGACCACCGGTTGCGGCTGGTTGCGCTCTTCGACCGGCAAGGGGACTACAAGAAAGCGGAGGCGGTCTTGCATGAGGCCGTTCAAATCGACCCTGACAATGAAGATCGCCGCCTGGCGATGGCGGAATATGTGGGGAAGCGCCACGGGGTCAAGGAGGCGGAAGCTTCGCTTCTGCAGGCTCGGAAGGATCTTCCTCATTCCGCGAAACTTCAGTTTGCGATGGGCAGTCTCTATGAAATGACCAATAAGACCGGGGAGGCCAAGGCTGCCTATGAAAACATCCGGAGCGAATTCCGCGGCAAGCCGGAAGGATTGGAAGCACAGGTCAAGCTGGCGGCGCTCGATTGGATGGCGGGCAACCCGGATGATGCCGAGCGGCAAGTGCGGGAAATTCTCAAAGAGAATCCGCGTTCTTCGGACGCGCTCCTTCTTCGCGGGAAGATCGCCCTGCAACGCGGGAATGGGAAAGACGCCGTTCAGGATTTCCGCTCTGTCCTCAAAGATCAACCGGAGGGGGCGGATGTGCATCTGCTGCTCGCGCGCGCCTATCTGATGACGGGTGAGACCGTGTTGGCCCGGGAAAGTTTGGAAAAAGCGGCCACGCTCAAGCCGATGCTGACGGATGCCCACCTGCTGCTGGCAGGCCTGGATGCGGCAGGCGGAAAGTTGAAAGAGGCGCGGCAGCGGCTCGATCCGCTCATTGCGCGCGATCCCGGCAACGTGACACTGCTGGGCATGCTGTTTCAAATCCAGACACGGGAGAAGGACTGGGAGCGCACCCAGGACACATTGGCGAAGTTGCGCTCAGCGGGCGCGGACCGCATGAAAGCGGACCTGGCGGAAGGGCATGTGGCCGTCGCTCAACAGCAATGGGATAAAGCCGAAGCGGCCTATCGCAGGGCCATCGCGCAACAGCCTCAGGCGCCCGAACCATTGCTGGCTTTGGTGCAACTCGGCGCCCGGCGCGGCCAGATGCAACAGACCCAGGCTACGCTCGAAGCCCTGGTGGCCGAGCAACCGACCCATCCCTATGCGGCGGGATTTCTCGGAGAGGTCCTGCTGATGAAAGGCGATGCGACAGCGGCGATGCCTCAGTTTACAACGGCGACCACACTCAATCCGAAATGGACGACTCCCTGGGTGCATCTTGCCCGGCATGCCTATGCGACACAACAAGGAGATACAGGCGATGCCGCGCTCAAGAAGGCGCTGGAAGCGAATCCGGAGAACGAGCAACTGCGGCTGATGCTGGCCACGAGCCTTGAATCGAGGGATCGGGTCGACGAGGCAATCGCTCAGTACGAAACGGTGCTCAAGCAGCATCCGAAGTCGCTCTTGGCGGCAAATAATCTGGCCTCCACGCTCGTCGATCGAAAAGGAGACCCCGACAGTCTGCAACGCGCGTTGTCGTTGAGCCGCGATTTCGAAACGCAGACGCCCAATCCTTATCTCCTCGATACCCTGGCCTGGACCCATCTGAAGCTCGGGCACATTCAAGACGCGTTACGACTGCTCAAACAGGCGATGGCCAAGGCGCCGGACCATCCGGTGCTGAACTATCACCTTGGCGTGACCTACGCGCAGTCGGGAGAAAAGAAAGAAGCCAAGGCGCATTTGAATCAGGCGCTGCAGGCCAAGCAGCCGTTCCCCTGGACCGAAGAGGCCAAAGCGATGTTGGCGAGGCTCGATGGCTAAGCAGAAATCCAGCCGCCGGATCGTCGTCGTCTTCCACTGTGCCCTCGCCATGGTCGTGGCGCTCGGCATGACGGGATGCGGCTGGTTCAGCGCCTCGGACAACATGCCCGGAAGCGCATCGGGAACTGCGGGGACGGACTATGTGCTGGGCGCCGAAGACGTCCTGTTGATGTCGGTCTGGAGGGACGAGCAGTTGACCAAAGAAGTCGTGGTTCGGCCCGATGGCATGGTGTCGTTTCCGCTGGTCGGAGATCTGCAAGCGGCCGGACGGACGGTCGATGAGCTGCGAGCTGACTTGACGAAGAAGTTGACGAAATATATTCCGAATCCCCAGGTGTCGGTGGCAGTGACCAAGATCTTGAGCTATCGGATCTATGTCCTGGGGCGGGTCAATAAACCCGGTGAGTATCTGGTCGGCCATCAGACCGACGTCCTGCAGGCCTTGAGCATGGCTGGAGGATTGACGCCGTTTGCGGCTGAGAACGACATCCGGATCATGCGCCGGATCGGCGGGGAACAACGGGCCATTCCCATTCGCTACGGAGATCTGAAGAAGGGCCGTGGACTGGAACAGAATCTCCTCTTGCAGCGCGGTGATGTGGTGATGGTTCCCTGAGGAACCGCACGGCTCCCATCGCACAGGCTGGATGTATGAATGGGCGGCGGCGCGCACGGGCAATCGGGATCGGCATGATGGTGCTGGCTTGCGGAATATACAGCGAGAGTCCGGCGGCCGAATGGTCGGCTGAGCCATCGCTGGGCGTCAAAGGGGAGTACAACAGCAACTTGATCCTGACCGCGGCGCCGCACGAATCCACGTACGGCCACTGGGTATCGCCGGGCGTCACATTCGCCGGTTCGATCGAGAATTTTGACGTGAGCGGCAAAGCGGCGCTCGATTTCGTTCGCTACTACGGCGGGGTCGAGACGGAGCTGACAAACGTCTCCTTTCCATTGTCGGCACACTATCGATTGGACAAAGAGATGCTGGCGTTCGACGGTAGATTTACAAGAGATAACACGTTAAGGGGCGAGTTGTTGCAAACCGGACTGGTGCTCGGCTTCACGCAGCGAAACCTGTGGAATCTCGCCCCGTCATGGACCCACGCGTTCACGGAGCAGCTTTCGCTTCAAAGCGGCTACAGCTATTCGAACGCGACGTATGAGAACGGGGCGAGGCTGGGGCTGGTAGATTACGACTTGCATAGCGGATCGATGGCGCTCTCCTATCGATGGACGGAACGGGATCAGGTCAAAGTCATCGGTAACTACACGAGTTTCAGTGTCCCTACGGCCAACGCCTTGCGTTCCAACATTGCCGGAGCGCAATTATCATTCAGCCATGCGTTTTCTGAATCGATTACGGCTTCGCTGGCCGGTGGGCCTCAGATCGTCTCCTCAGTCATCAAGGCCGGACCGTTTCGGATTACCGATACCCAAACTGTGTGGGTCGCCCATGCGAATCTCAGGAAACAATGGGATGATGCTCACGCGGAAGTCGTGGTGAGTCGAGAAATTCTACCGAGCGGATTTGGACTCCTGTTGCAAACCGAGCGGGTGGGCTTGACCCTTTCCAAAACTCTGACCGAACGGCTCACCGCGTCAGTGAATGGGCAAGTGTTCCTGGCCACCTCTGCGGCATCGGAAACCGCGCCGATCACGCTGCCGGAAAATCGTTATGTCACCGTCACCCCGCAACTGACATGGAAGATCCATGAATGGTGGCACTTGGATCTGTCCTATACCTACCAGCGACGCGACGTGGACAGTTTGAACGAGAGCGCGTTTTCGAATATCGCGACGCTGATGCTGACGTACTATCCTCCCAAATTTTCCGTTGGGCGCTGAAAAGAGGTCGTTATGTCTATTGGAAACACTCGGGCCGCAGCGGATCGGTCGCTGGAAGCCGGAAAGACCATCCGGGATCATTGGCAAATGCTGCGCCGTCGTCGTATTCCGATCGTCGTCACCGCATTGACGATCGCGGCCGTCGGCATCGCGACCGCATTTCTCTGGCCGGCGGTCTACCGGTCGAAAGCGACGATTCTCATCGAAGAACAGGAGATCCCGACGGACCTGGTCCGCTCGACGATCACCAGCTACGCCGATCAACGGATCGAGACGATCAAACAGCAAGTCATGAGCCGCGCCAGCCTCTGGAGAATCGTTGAACAGTTCGGTCTCTACCAGGGCCTGCGGAAGCGCAGCGCCACCGAGGAGGTGTTGCAGCAGTTCGTGAAAGACATTCAAATCGATGTGATCAACGTCAAGGTGGTGGACAAACGGAGCCAGACACCGACGCAAGCGACGATCGCCTTTACGCTGGCCTATGACGGGGAAACGCCGGAGTCGGCGCAGAAGGTCACGAATGAACTCACCAGCCTCTTCCTGGGTGAAAATTTGAAAACGCGGGAGCGCCATGCGCAGCAGACCACCGCATTTCTGAAGCAGGAGGCCGGGAATCTTGCCCGCCATATCGAAGAACTCGAGGTCAAGATTTCCACGCTCAAACAGAAAGCCAATGGGGCGCTGCCCGAACTGACACAGTTGAACATGCAGCTCATGAGTCAGGCGGATCGTGAACTCATCGACGTGGATCGCGACATCCGGAGTTTTGAAGAGCGCCGACAATTCCTGAAAGGGGAATTGGCGACGCTCAAACCGAATACGCCGATCATCGCGGCGAGCGGCGAGCGCATCTTCGATTCCGGGGAGCGGCTCAAGGCCCTGCGGGCTCAACTGGCCAGCGCCGGCGGATACTTGTCCTCCGACCACCCGGATATGATCAAGATGAAGCAGGAATTGAACTCCCTGGAGCGAGAGACAGGAGGAGAGGCTCCGGGAGACGATGTGTCGAAGCGATTGGAAGGACAGAGGGCGAGCTTAGCGGCCTTGCTTGAGAGGTTTGGCGAAGATCACCCGGACGTCGTTCGCCTGAAGCAAACTGTGGCAGGGCTGGAGCATGAACTGGAGCGGTTGGCGCAACAGCCGCCGAGGGAACCGCTCTTCAAGCCTGAAAATCCGGCCTATATCAATATTCAATCGCAGCTGGCGTCGACGACGGCGTCACTGCGGGCCCTCCATAAGACGAAAGCCTCGTTGAAGGAGCGCGCGGACATGATGGCGCGGCGGGTGGAGCGACTGCCGGAAATCGAACCGGAGTACCTTGATCTTCTGCGCGATAGGGAAAACGCCGTGCGCAAGCACCAGGAAATCAGCTCCCGGCTCATGGAAGCGCAAGTGTCCGAAGGGCTGGAGGTGCAGCGCAAGGGCGAGCGATTCTCGTTGATCGATCCCGCCGATCTTCCGGAGCGGCCGGAGCGGCCCAACCGGCCGGTGATTCTGGTTCTCGCCGGGTTCCTGGCCCTCGCGGGAGGATTCGGAGCCGGAGCGATCTCGGAGCAGCTCGATGAGACGATTCGAACGTCCCATCAGCTCGGTCTGGCAGCCGGTATCGCGCCGTTGGCGGTGATTCCTCATCTATCGACGGACGACGACATCTCGCGGATCGTCTTGCGCCGGCGGCTGCTGCGGTGGTCGGGAGCCGGCGCGGCCATTGCCGTGGTGGCGCTGGCTCACTACCTGTGGCTGCCGCTGGATGTCGTGTGGTTTACGGCTCTCCGCAAGCTGGGACTTGCCTGAAGGAAAGAAGGAGACGCGCTATGGAAGAATTATCCCTTGCCATCGAGCGGCACAAACAATCTTCGCACGGCGCCGGCGCATACAGCGCGGGCCACGACAACGCCCGCCAGGCGCCACCCCCCATTGTCTATACTCGAACCCGCATGGTGGAATGCCGGGAGGCGGTCCTGCGGCGCAATCGCGTGGTGGCGGCTTTCGATCGAGGGCCGTTCGTCGAGGGCTATCAGTTATTGCGGACACAGGTGCTCCATCGCCTTCGTGAGAATCGATGGAACGTGCTCGGTGTGACGAGCCCGCGCATCCAGGAAGGCAAAACGCTCACCGCGCTGAATCTCGCCATTATGCTGGCGATGGAAACGACACAGACCGTCCTGTTGATCGACGCCGATCTCAAACAGCCCTCAATGCATAGACTGCTGGGACTCGACGAGTGCCGCGGGCTTACGGATTATCTGCTGGAGGAAACTCCGCTGGAGGACGTCCTGGTTCATCCGGGAATCGGCAGGCTGGTGCTGCTGCCAGGCGGGCGGGCAATTCAGCGATCGTCGGAGGCGCTGACCTCACCGAGGATGTCGGCCTTGATTCGAGAGACCAAGCACCGGTATCAGGCCAGGATCGTCGTCGTCGATCTTCCGCCGCTCCTGACCCACGCCGATGTGCTGGCGTTTGCTCCGTCTGTCGATGCCGTCTTGCTCGTGGCCGGAGAGGGAATGACGACACGCCACGACGTAGAAGAATCGATTGCGCTCATGCGCGGAGCGGCTCCCATTCTGGGTACGGTCTTGAATCAATCGGAAAGCGGGCCGCGTAGTGTCCGCGCGATGCGCGGTGTTGCGGCCGGTTGACGGCGGGAGTTTGGAGGATCACATGTACGAGTCATTTTACGGACTTCGAACGAATCCTTTTTCGCTGGCGCCGGACCCGCGCATGCTGTTTCTCGGCAAGCAGCACAAGATCGCGCTCAATCTATTGGAGTATGGACTCTTCAATCGTGCCATATTTTCCGTCATCACCGGCGAGCCGGGAACCGGCAAGACTACCCTGTTGAACACCATTCTGGAACATTCTCAGCATGAAGTCACACTCGGCGTCTTGTCTCATACCCACGCGGGACTGGGAAGTCTGATGCCGTGGGTGCTCATGGCATTCAATCTCGAAGGGAAGGGGCTGGACAGCGTCGAACTCTACCGCACGTTCGCGGCGTTCATCGCTCAAGAACATGAACGGCAGCGGCGAGTCGTGCTGGTGGTCGATGAGGCGCAGAACCTGGGCGCGGCGATGCTTGAAGAACTCCGGCTGTTGTCGAACATCAACGACGGCCGGCGGCAACCGCTGCAGATCATTCTATCCGGCCAGCCGGCTCTGCGCGGTCTCCTCCAGCGAGGCGAACTGGTGCAATTCGCGCAGAGGATCTCAGTCGATTATCATCTGACGCCGTTCGGCGAAGATGAAACACCGGCGTACATTACGCATCGGACGATGATGGCGGGCGGAGCGGGGCCTGTGTTCACGGAGCAGGCTTGCGCGGTCGCCCATCGGATCACGGGGGGAAACGCCCGGTTGATCAACCAGGTCTGCGATATATCCTTGGCATACGGCTATGCCGAACAGGCGCCTTGGATAACCGCCCGGATCGTGTGGAAGGCCTCCAGCGATCGCCGCGCCGGAGGTATCCTCCCTGTCGCCGATCAACTTCTGTCAGATCTTTTACGCCCTCAGGAAGCGGCCAAAGAAGACGCCCATGTGATTGCCATGCCGGTCTCGCCTTGCCGGGCAACAACCGGCAAGGGTACTCCCGCATCAGCCCCGAAGTCCTCACAGGCCCTGTACGAGCAAGGGCTGGCATGCAAACAAGCCGGTTCGTACAAGCAGGCGATCGAGTTGTTCGAGCAGGCTGCCGTCGAAGGAAGCCAGTCTGTGCGGGCTCAGTCGGAAATCGCCTTGTGCCTGTGCGCCACGGGACGTCACGAGGAGGCGGCGCGCTCTTTCCGCGCGCTGTTGGAAGAAGGCCGGGGGACGGATCTGGAATTGCGTAATATCCGGTACTTTCTCGGCCGCGCGCTGGAAACACTGGGAAGGCATCAGGAGGCGCGTGGTCATTACCGGATGATTCATGCGCAGGAGCCGACATTTCGCGATGTGGAGTCTCGATTGAGTCGGCAGGTTTCTTCCCGCACACTTCGTTCATTTCTCCTGCCATTCGACATATCCGCATGGATCAAAGGGCTCGCCAGGAACTGACCACCGCCGCTGCACAGTTCGAGACAGCAGATCCCTGTTTCCGAGATTTGTGTTGCATGTGTGGCATCCGTCGGTAGACGGGTTTCACAGAACGGAGTACACCTTCACCTATGAAGAAGTGCGCCGCAGATAACATGGGCAGGTATGGCATGATCATAAGGAATAGAGGCTCTGCTGTGGCAGTGGCGCTGGCAGGAATGTATCTCGTCCTTTCCATCGCATCATCCACCTGTCTCCTTCTCCATAGTCCGGGGCATCATGCCGACAGTCATCACTCCGAACCGGGGACTCATTCTCCCCTGTGTGTCTGGGCCTGTCAGATTTCCTCGGAAGTCGGGCTGATGGCATCCGCTCCGGCAGAAACGTCTCTTCCGGTTTCCGGCATCTCGGTCGTTCCCCTTGTCGAATCGCTCTCGGCTTCTCTTTCCTTCATACTCCATGCCCGCGCTCCTCCATATTCCCCGCTCGGATAATTCAGGCAGACCGCGTCATCACTGTTTCAGCTTCTTGGCCGTGCGGTCATCAGTCTTCTGATCGCCGATCGATGTTTTTATCCTGAACGCGTTCAGCCTGAGCCATCCGAGTATGTCAGGATGTCTCAAGACCATGAGTCGTGATCCGGGTTTGGCGGCCTCCTTTCCCGGACCGACCGGAGCGCGGGCTCTCCTGCTTAAGAGCCTCCGCTCCGGCCCCCTACGCAGAGCAAGGAATATTAGCGGGTCTAGTCCTGAAGGAGTAGGTATGCAAGGAAGACACTGTGCGACACGTTTCTTATTGGCATCGCTGATTCTCGCCGGTTCGGGATTGGGGTGTGCCAGGAATCCCTCACTGAGTTCTCCGGCATCAAACAGAGAGGACATGGCGCAGGTAATCGTCCAGATCGGAGGACGGTACTGCGAATATCATCGAGAACACGTCGAGAGGGCGCTTCGCCTCTCTC
>CAZVEZ010000027.1:0-21926 GCA_964626135.1 uncultured Nitrospira sp. | reverse complement strand
TTACAGTGACAGGCTTTAAATATGTCGTCCTGTTCGCTCTGATCGGCAGCTTGGAGTCGCTGCTGAGCACCAAGGCGGTCGATATCCTTGATCCTTGGAAACGCAAGGCCAACCTTGATCGTGATTTGACGGCGGTTGGAATCGGGAACACGGTGGTGGCTTGCATCGGCGGCCTGCCGATGATTTCTGAAATTGTGCGCAGTAAAGTCAATATCGATAGTGGCGCCCATACTCGCTTTGCCAATCTGTACCATGGACTCTTCTTGCTCGGAGCCGTGGCGCTCATACCGGGGCTCATCAAAGAAATCCCTTTGGCCGCGCTTGCCGCCATGCTGGTCTATACAGGATTTCGCCTGGCGTCACCAGCGGAGTTTCTGCATGTGTACCGTGTCGGGAAAGAGCAAATCATGATTTTCCTCGCGACCATTATCGGTGTGCTCGCAACCGACCTCTTGATCGGGATCGGGATCGGAGTGGCTGTCAATATGATCTTGCACCTTGCGCATGGCGCTCCGGTGTCTTCTTTGCTGCGGTTACGCTACAACGTGTTGCCCCTCGATGAAAGAACTATGCGAGTCTCCGTGAAAGACGCCTCGATCTTCACGACATGGATTCCTTTGCGTCGCCAACTGCACGACCTTGCCCGGCATTACGATGTGGAGGTGGATCTTTCTGATACGCACTTTGTGGATCATACCGTGATGGCGCGACTTCATGAAATGCAAGCGGAACTGGGTTCACGGAATCGCAAACTGAAGATCTTGGGTCTTGATCACCATCACCCCCTCTCGAATCATGTGGCTGCCGCCCGTAAAAAGAAGCCGAAGCTGGCCACTAAAAAAAAGTCGAAGCCGATCACTCCGGCCTGATGAGGGAGGAGAAGAGGAGTCAACGGAGCTATCGTGAGGTGATCCCTGGTTTCGTGGACACTTTTGGTTAAGACTCATCGCCTCAGCCGACCGTAAGATCATACCTGCCGAGCGTCACAGTACGAAAAGATTCCCGGACTTTCAGGCTTGAGCGGACACCTGTTCGGTGGTTGTTAGAACAGGGGGCAATGGGTAATCGGCCGCCGATCTCAGGGGGTCCGGTTCACCGTGGGGGGGCGCTCAACCGTGGAGCGGTGAGTACAGGCGGTCAAGTAGTAGCTTACCGCTCTGAAAATCCCTGATGCTGCGTTGCTCACGAAGCGACTGACAAATACGCCGATAAAGCCTCACGTAGGGATTGCCGCTGATGTAATGTCTGAATGGGGTGTGATTTCGCACGGTATGGATGATTCGTTCTGAATTGCCTGGGATCGCCCACGCATTGCTGTCGATGTTCTCGGATGCCTTTCGGACAAACATCGTAATGTTTCCGCCGTCAGCAGAAATAGAATATTCCTCCTCGATAAACGAAGCCTTTTTCGCTAATGTGTTAAGGGTCTTGACATTGAAATTGAACAGGTGCGCTTCATGAAAAGTGTTTTGTGGTGACTGGCATGTCGCTTCGACATTCGGGACTTCGATGACCAGAATGCCGCGCTCTTTAAGTACAGCATGCAGTTTGACCAGAATCGCGTAGGGATTTTCAGTGTGCTCAAGCACGTGCCAAATCGTAATGACGTCAAAGGTCTCTTTTGGCAGGATGGCGTCTTGAGCAAAGCCAACCTCAACATTCAGTCCGTATTCGCGGATTGAGTATTCAGCATAACCCTTGTTGGGTTCAATGCCGTGTACATCATGTCCAAAAGACTGAAGCAAATAGGCAAATTCGCCTCCTCCCGTGCCGACATCGAGAATCACCCGTCGTTCTGACAGCAAATGTTTAATCTTACGATAACGAGACATGGCAACGATTCCGGCGTGGAGGATGTGTTTGATTTTTGGTGAATAGGTACCTTTGTAGCTGATGCGGTAGTCGTCTTCATAGAAGCGGCGTGGGTTATGAGGCACTGGATCCGACCACACAAGGCCACATCGAATACAAACCACCGTCCTCAGAGGTTTCCCGCTCCGGCTACGATTCGCGAGCGGTGAAACCTCCGTACTTCCACACAGATTGCATGGGATCGAGCACGGTTCTTGCCGCGCTGAGCCATGTTGTGCCATCACGTGTCTTCTCCTACGGTATAGCTGGCGCTATTCTAAAAAGAAATCAGTCATTTATCAATAGTATCACTCCGCTTGGCTCTCCCGGAGAGACTGCGAATCCCGCTTCATTTAATCATTCTTGATGTTTTGCGCAAGTGACGCGTTCTGCTGTCAATCGAAACTCAGACTGCCTCCTCATGAATTCTCTCGCTGGCATGTGGCTATTTCTTGCCGCAGTTCGGCTCGCCGCGATGAGAAAACAGCAGGTCTAAGCTGTATAGCCGATTCAATTCTTGGGGGGTGAGGCCATGCGGTGGAAAGTCGTAGATGTCCGTATACCTTTTTCTGCTTAAGGTCGCCCATTCCCGATACAGCCCGCAGATTTCAACCTGAGCCTCTGTTGATCCTTGAGGCCACGGCCCGCTTGCTCTCACTGCGACGCCAGATCCCGTATTTTGCCGTTCGTAGACTAATGCCGGCGGTTGAATTTCAAGCAGGCGGCAGTCGGATCTCTGCGGGTTTTCTGTGTAAGTCTCACCGTCAATGTTTGGACATGCGTAGATCTCTGCAGAGGACTCTCTGGGTGTTGCCAGCAACAGCAGGAGGAACAGGACATACATATGGTTCACCTATCATGGCGCGGTATACCATCTTCTGTGGACTGCATACAGTGTACCACTGTTCGGTCATTTGGCTGGTTGCGTCTACGCCTCTTTCAGCGGCGCTTCGACAAGATATGACGTAGCGGTTTGGCACGTTCTTGAATCGCTTCTTGCAATCGGAGAGAGTTCCGGCGGCTGTCGGATAGCTTTTTTGAACCTATTTCGGCATATTCATCGGCATCTCAGGATGTTCAGCTCGTCGATTTCGAGAGGGTCGGCACTCGTCTTCCTGCATCCTGCCGGCGCGCTCGACTCACATGCTTTCACCAGGGAAAGTACCGTATGGTGAGCCTGACATTTCCGATCGAAGCGAAGCTCAAGGACGATTCGCCTGTCCAATTGGTGCTGGCCGACAACCAAGATATTGAGCCTCTACGGAACCTCTACCGGATTATTGTCGACGAGGGCACATCGTACCCGCATGACCGGTTCCCTGCCGAGGATGATTTTATGGACTATTGGTTTCGCGGGAAGAGCACTGTGGCGGCCTATCTGCCGGATCGTGCCCACGCTGCAGGCATGGCAGGGGCGTTCTATCTCAAGCCGAACTGGCCCGGGAGGGCAAGGCAAGTGGCGAACGCCGGTTTCATCGTGGCGCCGGATTGGCGCAACAAAGGTTTGGGTTGGTTGTTGGGCGCCACCATGCTGGCCTACGCCAGGCAACTCGGCTACCGCAGTGTGCTCTTCAATCTGGTGTTTGCTGACAATGTGGCCGCACGCCATCTCTGGGGCAAACTTGGTTTCAAGGAACTGGGCGTGATCCCCGGCGCAGTGTGGAACAACGACGGGACCTATCAGGATGCGGGGATTATGTTTCGATCGTTGATTGAACGTTAACCTGCGTCTTTCCTCGCTCCGAGAGATGCGGGTCTGTGCTGATGGAAGTGTTGCCGGACCAGCGTCTCGACTGAACGGAAATGCCGATCCGGGAGGTTCTTGAATCGCCGTTTGCAGTCGAGCAGGGCTTCCTCCACGGTTGCAAACGGTTGGATTGTGGCCGTGAGGTGATCGTAGTAGTCCATCAGTTTGAGTTCGACCGTTCTTGTGAGGGAGGGATCGCCTGCCAACGCCGCGGCAGCCCGGGCTTTGTCGCCGTGTGTTTCGACGAGCGTCTGGAAGCACAGTCCCTTGAGCCGCTGGGTCACCGTGCTTCTGTCCCATCCGAGAACCAGCGCGGTCGCCTGCATGTCGAAGGCCTGTTGTCTCAGACAATTCAGCACCGCCGCATCGCTGGCCGGGTCCGGAAGAATCTGCTTGGTGCGGTGAGCTGATATGACGGTGTCCCCTCCGAGGCGCAACGATTCTTTCGTGAGCAGCAGTCCGTCGTTGAGTGCGATGGCCTGTTCCAGGCAATGCCGAAACTCCCGCACGTTGCCCTTCCACTCATGTTCTACCAGGGCGCGAAGCGCCTCGTTCGACAATTTCGGCGCAGGCTTGGCCATCTGACCGGCGATCTCGGCAAGAAGGATTTCTGCGAGGATCGGCACGTCGCCGGTTCGTTCGCGTAGCGGCGGCATTCGGAAGACGAGTCCTGTCAGGCGGAAATAGAGATCTTCGCGGAACCAGCCTTCGGAGACGCCGCGTTGCAGGTCGCGATTCGTCGCAGCGACGATCCGGACATCCACCGTCGTGGGGATCGTTGCGCCGACACGATAGAACGACCGCTCTTGTAAGACCCGCAGCAACTTGCTCTGATGGTCCAGGCGCAGATCGCCGATTTCGTCCAAGAAAATCGTGCCGTGGTTGGCCAGTTCAAAATAACCGCGCCGGTCTGCGGTGGCTCCGGTAAAGCTGCCTTTGCTATGGCCGAAGAGTTCGCTTTCGAAAAGCTCCGGGGAAATGGCCGCCATATTGACGGCGATGAAGGTCTTACCGGCGCGCGGACTGAGTCGGTGAACCGCCCGGGCGAAGAGTTCTTTCCCGGTTCCCGGTTCACCGAGCACAAGAATCGTCAACGGCGACTTGGCCCCTTTTTTAAGATCCCGATAGAGGCGCAGGAGGCCGGCATCCTGGGTGACGATGCCGAGCTGCCGGCATTCGCCCCGAAGACGGTCGAGATCCGCATCGCCCAGTGCGGCTGGTTCACTCGTGGCGGCGCGCAGACTGTGGAGCTGATGTTGAAGCCCATCCAACTTCCTGCGCGCGTCTTCTTCCTGTGTTTGAGCATCGGCGAGTTGGGAGCGCAGGAGGTCTGCCGCTCTGGTGAATTCCTCCTGCTGTTCCGTCGATTGCGCGATGGCGGCCCGCGCAACGGCAAGGTCTTCCTGCAGCGTGTCTGCCCTGGTTTCGCGCAGCACCAGCGCTTCGCGCACGGCGGCGGCCTCCTGCTGCAGGCGGAGCATGTCCTGCTCTAACAGCATCAGCCGCTGATGTGCGGTGAGGTGGCTCCACACAGCTGTGCCGATCAGCACCAACAGGGCAGCTGTCATGGGCAAGGCAAGGGGAGGCACGATATTGGCCATCGTGAGCGAGAGGAATACACAGACTCCATACGTGGCAATGGCCTTTCCTGCAAAAAGTAAGCTGATCGGGCCCCGGAATCGCAGGAGCAGCCAGGCAACCAGTCCAGCTATGAATAGTGTGATCACAGAACGGCCGACTGCTTCGATTTGCCAGAGCCGATTGTCGGTCAGCAGCATGTTCAAGACGTGGAGATGAATGACTGAGCCGGCGACCGTCTGTCCCGTGGGCAAGAGCGAGCCTCCGCCGGCGATTGGGTTCGGAAGAAACACGACAACCTTGCCGTTGAACCACTCGGTGAGCCGATCGCTCTCGTGATGTTCAATGGCGTCCCAGACGGAAGACATCGGCAGCGCCGGGAAAGCCTTGATGGTTCCATCGCCGGCATAGTTGACCAAGAGCGAGGTCCTGTCCCGCCTTGAACGTGCCGGCTTCGCCGGTGAGAGCTGGTATTGAAATACGTCGTACAGTGCAATTCCGAAGGCTGGGACGGATGGCTGGTCACCGGTGTCCTTCACAGGCACGGCGCGTGCGATGCGATCGGAATGGGTGGTGACCGACAGGTGGCCGACAATCGCGTTGTCCGTGGTCATCGTCGCATCCGGGCTCTGAACCACGACGATGGGGCCGGCGGCACTCATGGCTTCCAGCAACAAGGCATCGCTTGCCGCCCCGCCACGCTGTGCCGGGCTGGCATGGTCGAGTCGATGGTCGAGGCCGATCGCGAGGGCTCCGGATTCATGTGCGCTGGTCAGGAGGCGTGCGAAGATGGCCCGGTCCCATGGCCCGGCGCCGAACTCTTGTTCGCTGGTCGCATCTCGCGCAACGACGACAAGGGAAGGGCTGACTGTGATGGCTGCGCGATCGCGCAGCCAGAAATCGTATAGGGCCCAGTCCAGAGCCGTGAACGTGGGTGAGGCGACAGCGGACAGGCCGAACGCCAGGATAGTCGCCATCAACCCCATGGCAGCGGCCTGCAGCCAGGAAGAGCTGAGAAATTTCCGCCAGAGGCGTGCAGTATCGAGCATGACTATTCGCTAGCGCTCAATCTCATCCATGACATCTTTTATCTCTTGCTTGGATAACCCCTTCAGCATCGCCTTCGCTTTCTGCAAATCCGGCGTGACACCGAGGCCGTTGCCATAGATGCGTGCCAGCGATTTCTTTGACGGGATGAACCCATCGGCAGCGGTGGTGGCAAAACACCTCAGGATGCGTGGATCGAATTGAGCAAGGCCGGTATCGAGGCCGGTTTCATAGATGCGCGCCAGTTCGTCGTGCGCTGTCTCGCTCAACGCAAAGGTTTCGGCAAACAACACAGCGACTCCGTCGGCGTCCTGACTGTCCTTGAGCAGGGCAATGCCCAATGATTCGCTCGAATGGTTCCTCCTGACAGTCGGATAGTCGGCCCAAAGCTCTGCGCGATACTGTTTGAAGGCGTCGATCGCATCGATTCGGCGGCGCTCGGGTTGGTCGGGCGATAGTGCTTGGCGGCGAAGCTGTGAAAGGGATTCTGCCGCGCGCGGCTGGCCGAATTCGACGGCGCGATTCCACCAGCGGATCGCGAGCGCCAGATTCTTTTCGACGCCTTGTCCGTTGCGGTAGGCGTTCCCCAGGAAGTACTGCGCCTGCGGGACCCCGCCGGTCGCCGCTATCTCCATAAACTGCGCCGCCTCACGATGCCGATTCGTCAGTTTCAAGACCAGCGCAAGGCGATAGCAGGCGTCGGGAAAGATCGGTTGCAGATCCAAGGCCCGGCGGTAGGATTGGATCGCGGCGGTGAGATTGCCCAGCGAGTACTGGACGCTGCCCAGGCTGTAATGTGCCTGTGTGAGTTCAGGATTGAGCAGGATGGCTTCCATCAAGGCGATCGCCGCTGCATGCCCGTCTTGTTTGGCCATAAGCGTAATGCCGAGTTGCAGATAGACGCCGGCATTGTGTGAGTCGAGCGTGAGCGCCGCGCGGCATTCATCGAGCGCGGCATCGAGGTCGCCGATGCGGTAAAGCCCTTGTGCCAGCTTCAGCCGGTCGTCCGCGCTGTTTGGCGATGCGAGGACTGCGCGCCGTAACTCACCCAGCATGAAGACCGCGTCTTCGCGATCGAGTGTGGTCGATTCAGCCGGATCCGGTTCGTCGATGCGGGGCGTGGGAACGGGAGACTCTATGAGAGAAGAAGGAGCGACCTGTTCATCGGGTGTCTGTGCGAACAGTGCATGGATGGAGAACGGTGTGGCGGTGGACACACACACGAGGGTCACGAGCATCAATCGGCGACGCATTGAAAATCCGCGACCCTCCGGATCTGTTGTCAACAGGTGGGCTGTATTATATCACCAAATCGTTGCAGGCGTGGCAGGGGGAGTTCGTTGAGAGGAGCGGTGTAGATGATTCAGCGGGCGCTCTGAACGGCCAGCTGCAGGCGTTGAATCGCGTTTTGGAGATCGGCCCCTGATCGGAGCAGGGGCTCATGCTGCACTCGCCACACTGGTTCAAAGGGGGACGGGTCGTTGGCTAATCGAGGAATAAGATGCCAGTGGATATGGGGGAGTTGGTTGCCGAGGAGTTCGTAATTGATCTTCTTGGCTTCATATACCTGGACAAGTGTTTTGGCGATGAGGCTCACTTCCTCCATCAGCTGAATTCGTTCCGTAGGAGCTAGATGGAACAGCTCTGTCGCGTGGCGTTTGAAGACGACAACCGTCCAGCCGGAG
The DNA here is from genome assembly GCA_964626135.1 of uncultured Nitrospira sp. Lineage (GTDB taxonomy): Bacteria > Nitrospirota > Nitrospiria > Nitrospirales > Nitrospiraceae > Palsa-1315. The sequence goes on along the minus strand of CAZVEZ010000027.1, from coordinate 14,018 downwards.
AAGAATTGATCGTCATGAAGATAGACGTTCGACAATCCGAGGTCGGCGATGAAATGGTCTTCTCTCGGCCAACTGCCCTGGCAGGCCTTGCACAGGGGATCGGTCATGGTTGATTGGCCATGCGCCACTCTTCTTCGGTGAGAACGCCCTTCTTGATCAGCAGTTGAATCAATTTGTCGACGGAACTGCGACCGGGCTGCGCGGGAGCCGGCGCCGCCGGTATCGGATGATCGATAGGTTGCGGCGGTTCAGGCGGCGGTCGTTTGAGTCCGAAAACTTTGAACGAGGGTGTGAAGACGATCAAATAATCCTTGTTGCGAAGGCGCATACTGATCGGAAGACTCTGACTTGAGGGAGAGAGGTCGGCCGCTGGTCCGGCCGGGATTTGAAAGTAGGGTTTTCCATCCTGCGTCTCTCCATCCTGATCCAGGATTTCCATTCGGCTCAGAATCGTGTCGTTGTTCAAGTTTTCCCGGTCCCCCCCTCCGATGTTAGTCACCTTGTCGAGAACAACAAACAGGGAATCGCCGATGAATGTATCGGAGGACAGGTTCTTCACGCTTACATCATAGAGGTACTCGCTGTTGAAGTTATCCCGTCCTTTGAGAGTGACGACGACTGAGGCTTTGCCGGTTAAATCCGTGAGTTGATCCAGCGGCCCGGCGCTGCTTTCGGGAGTCGGCGGCCACAAGAGACTGAGCAGAATGACCGCGAAACTCAACCGACACAGTGTCATGTTTCCCGGCATGGTTGCTTTCTCAGGTCGTAAAAGGCGCCTCGTCTTCACCTGATCTGAGCATAGCAAAGATCGTTGGGTTGAGCGAGTCTTCTGCGTGATCGGTTACCTTGACAGTCTCTTTCAGTGAACGCTATTCTCGCCGCAGCTGGATTTGCGCTCGACTCTTCCGCTGTTACTACCAATGAGATCCATTTCACGACATGCTCCGCTCCTGCTTCCACGTTCTCTCGTGACGCAGCTCATGGCGCTGTATGACTATCCGCATCCCTCTCAACGCGGTCGTGTGATTCGTGGATACGATCGGCCACATGCGGTGCGGACCGCGCGCATGTGCGCGGCGGTGGCTACGGCGTTGGGCCATGGGGCCGAACGGGTCCGCCGGTATCAGATTGCCTGTCTATTGCATGACTTGGGCCGTGCCGGGCTCGATCGACGGCTCTTTGGTAAGATTTGGTCCTGGGCCAAGGAGCGCGGGATTCCGACAAGACCACGTGAGTGGAGAGCCGCATATCACGATACCCGTTATGGACACGAAACTGAGGCCTTCCTCCGGCTCTATCGAAAGGATCTTGAAGCCGATGGCATTCCAATCGGCGCTTGGGCGAAAGAGCAGGTTGAGATGCGGCTGGGATATTCGCGCCGGCTTGCCCGTCGCCTGCGCAAGGTACGGCCTGCCATCAGGGAGATGGGAGTAACATGGGCGCCGTGGATGCAGCAGGTGATGCTCTATTATTACTATCCGGAAAAGCTGGCATCCGCCAAGCCTTGGGTCAGGCAACTGGCGGAGATTCTTGTCGCTTGTGAGCAGTTTGAAGCCTATAACAATCGGCGTCGAGGACGGGATTACTATATGCGCCAGAAAGAAGCGCTGGACGAGGCCTTCGTCTATTTGAACAGGTTGGAGCAGGAGGGTGTGCTGAGCAGCGCGGTCATGGAGGCGTTGCGCCGGTTGACGGCGCAGGGCGAGTTTGATGCAATTCTTGAGGAGTCCCGTGGTTGCGCCTTTACACCGGGCGAGCGTCGTGCTCTCCGGGCGATGGAGTCATAAGATGTCGGTCAAGACGGTATCGTTGCGTCTCACCATGCAGGGGAACACGCAGATTGAAAATATGACGAAGTCTGTGGTCAATGCTCTGGCCGGCACGGGGCTGATGGCAGGGATCGTAACGGTGTTCGTCAAGCATACCACCGCGTCGGTAATGATCATCGAGGATGAACCGGGTATCAGGGCCGATACCATAAAATTTTGGGACCAGACCGTACCGGCCGATCCTGCCTGGCAGCACAATACGAGAAATGCCGGTGAAGACAACGGCCACAGCCATTTGCGAGGTCAGCTGCAGGGTCCATCGGCCACCATCCCCTTCCTGGATGGGGCGCTGCTTCTGGGACCCTGGCAACAGATCGTTCTCGTCGACTTCGATACCAAATCCCGGACCAGGGAACTCATTATCCAAATCATGGGGGAGTGATCAGGATGAAACGAAGCGTCGTGTCGGTGGGGCTTGTGTTCATCAGCCTCTGGCCTGCTGTATCGATGGGGGAGTGGGGGAAGCCGTTGGGCGGGACGTACGATGGGCCTGAAGGAAAGCCGCGCGTCGTCGCGCCTCCGCCCGCCGAGTTAGGCGCGGATGAGCAGGCCACGATGGCTGTGTTCGAACAGGCGACGAAATCCGTGGTCTTCATCGCTAATACTGCCATCCGGCGCGATCCTTGGTCGTTCAATTTGTTCGAGGCTCCACAGGGATCCGGTTCCGGATTTGTGTGGAACAAGAAGGGGCATATCGTCACCAATTTTCACGTCGTCTATGGAGCCAATTCGATCAAGGTGACGCTCGCCGACCGGTCTGAACATAAGGCCGTAGTGATCGGAGCCGATCCGGATCACGATCTTGCCGTGTTACAAGTTCAAGCGCCGGGCGATGCGCTTGTTCCGGTGGTAGTGGGAGGATCGAACGATCTTCGGGTCGGGCAAAAAGTCCTCGCGATCGGGAACCCGTTCGGACTCGATCATTCTCTCACGACCGGCGTGGTCAGCGCGCTGGGCCGGACGATCAAGTCCTTATCGAATCGGACGATTGAAGGGGTCATTCAGACCGATGCCGCCATCAATCCTGGAAACTCCGGGGGGCCGCTGCTCGATAGCGCCGGTCGACTGATCGGCGTGAATACGCAGATCGTCAGCCCGAGCGGGGCCTTTGCCGGAATCGGTTTTGCCGTGCCGGTCGACACGGTCAACCGTGTCGTTCCAGAACTGATCAAGCACGGCAAGCTCATCCGTCCCGGGCTCGGAGTTTCGCTCGTTCCCGATGCGATGGCGAAGCGGTGGGGGATTAAGGGGCTGATCATCGGCAAAGTCTCGCGCGGCAGCGGAGCGGAGAAGGCCGGGTTGAAGGGAGCGCGAGAGACTGTCACCGGTCGGGTGGAGTTGGGCGACATTATCACGGCGGTTGACGGTGTCCCGATCGTGACCCAAGACGACCTGATGGATGTGATGGACCGGCACAAAGTGAACGATCAGGTCACTGTGGAGGTTTTACGGGGGACCCGCCGCGAACGTGTCTCCGTGACTCTCCAAGCCATCAATTGAATGGATACGATACGCGGCAATCGGTGAGGTCGCTATGGTAGGATCACCAATCTGTTCCGCATGGAGGACTACCGATGAGTGATCGTCGATCCAGTGAACCACAGAATGCAGAGCCCAACGGGAAGGCGGAGGATACCGCGAGTCCATCGATGCTCAGAGGGGCTGATCCGCTCGACCTCATTGAACAATGTCTTGCGTCGTTCCCCGATGGCGACCCACGACAGAAGATCCTCTATAAGTTGCGGCATGCCGTGATTCTCGGACAAGCGGCCCAGCAGCAGCGTGAAGTTGAATTCAAAAAAGTCGCCGATGTCATCGCAAAGCTGACGGCGCCGGCCAATCGGGTCGGTACCCTACTCGAAGTGCCGGGCGAAGGGCTCGCACGGATCTTCGTTGGAGGAGCTGAGTATTACGCGGCCGTCGATCCACGGGTGCAGGCCGTCGAGCTAAAGATCGGCGCCCAGATTTTGATCAATGAAGCCTATGCGGTGATTAAGGTCTTGGGCTATGACCGTAATGGGCCCGTGCTGAAAGTGGCGGAAACGTTGGCAGATGGGCGGCTTCGTTTCGAGCAGGAAATGGGGCGGCAGGTCTTGATTCTCCAGCGATCGAGCAATCTTCTCGGCGTTGACCTGAAGGCAGGAGATGAAGTGCGTATCGAGCCCAGCCTTCATGTGGCGATCGAAAAACTGGAAGACCGGAAAGCCAAATCCCACTTACTCGACGAGGTTCCCACGGTCACATGGGAGCAGATAGGGGGGCAAGCAGAAGCGATCACAGCCATTCAGAAGGCGATCGAGTACCCCTTGCTCCATGCGGAGACATTTCAACGCTTCAAGTTTACTCAACCGAAGGGCTTTTTACTGTATGGCCCTCCCGGTTGCGGAAAGACCTTAATCGGACAGGCGGCTGCCGCCAGTCTTTCGAAACTGGTAGGGGAATCAATCCAGGGTGGGGCCGGTGTGAAAGGAGAGAGGCCGCCTGTGACTCGCGGAGCGTTTCTCCACGTCAAGGGGCCGGAGATTCTGAATATGTGGTTGGGAGAATCGGAACGGATGGTCCGGGATCTTTTTGCCCAGGCTCGCGTCTGCCGGAGCGAGGGAGCGTTGCCCTTTATCTTTATCGATGAAGCGGAATCGGTGCTCGGTACAAGGAGGGCATCCCGTTCATTCAATATATCCAGTACCCTGGTGCCGATGTTCTGTTCTGAGATGGATGGGATCGAGTCGTTGCACGATGTGGTGATCATTCTGGCGTCGAACCGGCCTGACCTGATCGATCCGGCGGTGCTGCGGCCGGGGCGTATCGATCGCAAGATCAAAGTGAGCCGACCGAATCGTGATTCGGCAACGGCGATTCTGAACGTCTATTTGACAGATGATCTGCCTTTGGACCGGCAATGGATCGATCAGCACGGCGGAGATCGGAAGCGGGCCTGCGCCGATCTTGTCGAACATGCGCTCTCAGCGATCTTTGTGCGCACCGATGAGAATCGGCTTCTGTCTATCCGGCTTCGAAGCGGACAGAACAAGGTTCTCTACCGAAGCGATTTGATCAGTGGCGCAATCCTGGCTTCGATCGTTCAACGGGCGAAGGAGCAAGCGATTGATCGTATGATTCAGGCCGGTGGGGTTGAGCAAAGCGGCCTGACCTTGGATGATGTGCTGAATTCTGTGCGCGCAGAGTTTCGGGAGGGTGAGATGTTGCCGCCCGATGATGCGTCGGAAGAATGGCTCAAGCTTCTCGATCACCACCCGGAACAGGTGGTGGGGATCTCGTCGTTCCGGAGAGGACGTCAGACGGAGGAGCGATTGATCAACCAAATTATCTGAAGACGTAAGGGGTGAGGAGTAAGGCGTGAGGGGCAATAGAAAATCAAAAGGCTCTGTTCAGGCAGGTCCGTTCTTTGTGCGTCTCACGTGTTACGCCTAACGGCATGATACGGCTATTCGGTATTGAAACAGAGTACGGGATTACCAGGGAGGACCAGGACCTGGTCGATCCGGTCGTGGAGTCAATGGAATTGGTGCGGGCCCATCTGACGGCCTCGTTCGAGCGACGCTGGGATTATGGCGGAGAAGATCCGCATGAGGATGCGCGGGGGTTTCGGGTCTCCGGCCTGCAACAGGACAAAGAAGAAGACGAGTTCGCCAAGGTCGATGCCCACCGGCCGTTTTCGTTCCATGAAATGAAGAGCGATTTGGTCCTCCCGAACGGTGCCCGTTTCTACAACGATCATACGCATCCAGAATATTCCACGCCTGAATGCCGGACATTGAAAGATATCCTTGCCCATGACCGTGCCGGAGAGCGCATTGCCCAGCGCGCGGCAGTGCGCCGCAACCAGGCGCTCGACGGGTTCTACGTGCAGCTCTATAAGAACAACACGGACTTTCACGGACATAGCTATGGCTGTCACGATAACTATCTCATATCACGGTCGATTCCATTCCCATCGCTGACTGCGGGGCTGCTGCCGTTTCTTGTCAGCCGGCAGGTCATTGCCGGAGCCGGTAAAGTCGGCGTGGAGGGTCAAGAAAGCGGGTTTGTGCCGGGCCAGTATCAGCTGTCTCAACGAGCCGACTTTATGGAGACAGATTTGAGCGTCGACACGATGCACAATCGGCCGATTCTGAATACAAGGGATGAACCGCACGCGGTTCGTGAAAAATATCGGCGGCTCCATCTCATTATCGGCGATGCCAATATGTGTGAGTACAGCACGGCGTTGAAAGTCGGAACGACGCAGTTGGCATTGGAGTTGATCGCGCGCGACGCGGCTCCTGCTCTTGAATTAGAACATCCCGTCACGGCGGTGAAGCAGCTCTCTCGCGATCAGAATTTGAAGGTGGCGGTGCGTCGGAAGAACGGCAGCACGATCACGGGCCTCGACATTCAGGAGCAGTACTACCTTGCGGCTGAAAAGCAATTGGCCGGTGCTGATGCAGAAACCGATTGGATTCTCCGCGAATGGGCCGCCACGCTTCGGTTACTGACCGGGGATCGACGACAACTGGTCGGACGGCTTGATTGGGTCACTAAGCTCTGGCTGTTGGAAACCTTTATGCAGGAAGAACGGATCGGGTGGGACGATCCCTGGTTGGCAAGCCTGGACCTGGAGTACCACAATATCAATCCTGACCGTGGGCTTTTCTTGGGGCTTGAGGCTGAGGGGAAGGCTTGGCGGATGACCTCGGAGCAAGACATTGAATCGGCGTTGGTGGTCGGCCCCGCCGACACCAGAGCGGGAATTCGCGGCCTCTGCATCAGGCGGTTTCAGGATCAGATCACGTCGATGCAATGGGAACGGATTCAGTTCAGCGGGGGGCTGCTTCCGCGAACGTTGGAGATGGGTGATCTTTTCGAACCCTATGCGGTGCAAGCCTGTGCGCAGATATTCGAGCACGCGGCATCTCCCATTGATGCCCTGAACGCATGGAACAGCAGAAAGGAATCAGGATCATGAACTACATTGCCATGCCGGAACGCCGTGAAGGACCCGGCAATCCGATGCCGCAGGCGCCGAGTCCATCCGATGAGGGCGGTGGACCGAAACGGCCTGAGACCGGGTCGCCCGATAAAGATAATTTGCTCAAGCGCATGCGCAAGGTTGATCCGAAACAGGCGGAGCGGTATCGGCAACGGACTGGACAATAAATGTAAGGGGTGAAGGGTTAGGGGTAAGGAGCGGAGCGACATTATGGGGATGCAAGGGGATTTTCTTCAGCTGTTGAAGGAACAGGGCTATACGCTTGGCGTGCCGACATCGGTGGGAGCCGGCCAGGCACTCACAAATGCCACCACGATATTGGCGTTCAAGTATCGCGATGGAGTGCTGGTGGCCGGAGACCGTCGCGCGACGGCCGGCAATATGGTGATGTATGATCGCACGGACAAGGTGCTGGAGATTGATCGGTACAGTGTAATGGCGATCGCCGGTGTCCCGGCGACTGCCTATGAGATGGTTCGCGTCCTGGAACATTCCTTCAAATACTACCGGCGAACGCAGCTGCAAGAATTGAGTTTCGACGGCAAACTTCGCGCAGTCTCCAAGCTTTTGAAGGACAATGTGCCGGCGGCGATGGCCGGGACGGGCGCCGTCGTCCCGGTGTTTGTCGGCTACGATCTGGAACAGGGTTCGGCTAAGATCTATTTTTACGATATCCTCGGGGCGGAGTTTGAGGGGGTGGAGTATGCCGTGTCCGGGTCCGGTTCTCCCACGATCCGTGGGATCTTGCACTATCTGAATACCTGGGGCGAGCAACCCCTTAGTGCGCTGTCTCAAGAACAGGCCATGGTGCAGGCGCTACGATTGCTCACGAGCGCGGCGGAGTTCGACTCGGCGACCGGTGGTGTCAACCGGGAGGCGAGTCTGTACCCCGTGATCAAGTTGATTACCGGGGCCGGTGTGCAGACGATGCCGGATGCGACATTGAAATCTCTCTACGAATCACAAGTGGTGCGCTATGTATGAAGAACCCTATCGCTGGGTAGAAGCCGTCGGCAATCGGCGACAGTATCTCGACGATCAGTTCAAGCAGGGGAGCCCGGTTGTCGCGCTGACCTATGAGGGAGGTATTCTCCTGACGACGGTGAGCAAGGGGACACCGAAGCTCTATGAGATCTACGACCGGCTTGCCTTGGGTGGGATGGGGCATCCCACGGATTTGGAAAAGCTTCGATTCAGTCTGCTCGAAATGGCGCATGTCGAAGGTTTCAACCGATCGCCGTCCGATGTAACGGGTGCAAGACTGGTGAAGTACGGCATTGCCCCGGTCATTAAGCAAGCCTTCGAAGAAGTCTATAAGGCGCCGTTCATCGTGCGTATTCTGATGGCCGAGTTGGGTCTGAAACCGGAGAAGGATGCGCTCCTGACGATCAATTACGATGGCACGTTTGAAGAAGTGACCGGTTGTGCGGTCTTGGCTGCTACTCCGGCTGCTCAGGCCACGATGATGTCCTATCTCAAAGAACAGACGCTTGCCACGCTTTCATTGGAGCAGGCGTTGGATCTGACGCTGCGCGCCTGGGCGATCGGTTCGTTAGCGCCTCAACAGGATGAGATAGACCAACGGGCTGAAGGGAAGTCACCGACAAGTGGAGTGGACTCAGCGGGCACCGCAATCCCAAGCCGTGACACGTTGATTGCACATGTACGAGGACTTGCCGGTGAACGGACGATCGAATGTGCGGTCCTCGACCGTCAGGCTCCCGGCACCTCCAAGTATCGGCCACTCAAACCGGCAGACCTTTCTCTCCTTCTACCGAAGGCACTTCAATCCGTTGTGGCGAGCTGAGATGTTGAACCGTATTTTCGGACTTGAAACCGAATACGGACTCCTGGTGAATCAAGACCAGCCCGATCATTCCCCAACCTGGTTTGCGCACAAGATTCGGGATCATCTCTTTCATGTCCAACGACGAGGTGTGCTCGATTTGCACCACCGGGGACACGATGAGCCGCCGGGCAACGGAGGATTTCTCACCAACGCTGGACGCATGTACCTCGACATGGGTCATCTGGAGTGGGCTTCACCGGAGTGCGAGTCGCTCAGTGACGTGGTGGCTGCCGACCGCGCCGGCGATCAGTTACTGCAGGATGCGATTCAAGACCTCGATCTAGCCGACACCGTGTCGTTGATCAAGAATAATGTGGATCATGAAACCGATGCGACCTTTGGATCGCATGAGAACTACCTCGTCTCGCGACGCTTTCCCTTTACACGGCGTGGCCTCGGGCCCTTTGTCACCTTCCTGGTCACCAGACAAATCTTCACAGGAGCCGGACGTGTCGGTACGGCGGGTCCTCAAGACGCGTGGGTTCAGATGGATCGACTCATCGTGCCTCGGGGAGCGAACCATCGCAACGCACAGCAGCCTGCTCTTCCGTTTCAACTCTCTCAGCGCGCAGATTACATCGTGAACGACTTCTTTGAATGGGTGCAGCAGAATCGCGCCATCGTGAATACCAGAGATGAACCGCTGGCCGACCCGAATCAATATCGTCGCATTCACCTTCTGTTGGGCGATTCAAACATGGCCGAGGTGGCGACGGCCTTAAAGTTGGGGACGACAGGGTTGGTCCTTCAACTGATCGAAGAGGGCCATGCGCCGCTCGGTCTTGAGATACATGAACCGGTTGAAACCATGCAGGAACTGTCACAGGATCAGAGCCGGCAATGGGTCGTTCGGTTGCAAACAGGGAAGTCGATTTCTGCAATAGACGTTCAGGAGGCATTTCTTATTGCCGCCCGCACGCACTATCGTGGACAAGACGACGAGACCGATTGGGTGCTCGATCAATGGGAGGCAGTCTTGAGAGATCTCCGCAGTGACTATACGACGCTGGTGGGCCGGGTTGATTGGGCCTCGAAGTTGTGGTTGCTTGAAACCTTTCGCGATGCGGAACAGATGCCGTGGTCGGATCCGGCTCTGAAGAGTCTTGATCTGGAGTATCACAATCTCCATCAAGGCAAGGGCCTCTACTATGGTCTCATGGAGGAAGGACGGGTTCCACGGCTTATCACGGACAAAGCGATTGCCTTGTCTATGGAACATCCACCACGTAACACCAGGGCGTTTGGACGGGGTGAACTTGTTCGACATTTGCTGGCCTGTGGACCTCCGGATGAACCGGATGACCCGAAGCCGGAAGAACGGTTTTCTCCTCCGTATGTGATCAACTGGTCGATCTTCCAATTGCGTGGCCACATGCCTTTCCCCATGCCGGATCCGTTCAAAACCTATGTGCAGGAAGTGAGGGCTCATCTTCACACGGCCTGATCGGGTTGCCGATATGCTCCTTCTTTGAGCCCACACCACGCCCAATTGAACCGGCCGGTTTCCAAGGCGCGATGCTCCTCGACGGCAGTGTTCGCAAAAATGATGTGGGAAGGATTGAGAGAAGGATCGTGATAAACGACGGTTAGCGGATGATGGGGTATGAACCAGAGATAGCCTTCACATTCGTGCTTGCAAGAAATCCATAATCCGATTCTCGGCCCAGTAAGAATCTTCTCCGTTTGGCGGCCAAAGAATAAACCCGCAATGCCCTCCGTGGCGAGGCGCGATCACTCGAATCTTCGAGTGGCGCTGAATCGACGGCACCGTAAACATGGAATAAGGAATGAAGGGATCATCTTGTGCCGTGATGATGAGTGTGGGCACGGTAATGGAATCAAGCACACGGCATGCGCCTGCGCGTTCGTAATAGTCAGCTCCGCTGGCATACCCTCCGTCCGGGGCGGTGTAGCGGTCGTCGAATTCGCTCATTCTATCGACACGATCGAGTTTCGTGAGATCCCACTTGCCGGGGAGAAGCGCAGCCTTTCGTCGCAGTCGTGCCTTCAGACTGACGAGAAAGTGCCTGTGATAAATCCAGTTGCGCGGTCGCTCCAAGGCCTCGACGCATTTCGGCGGGTCGATATTGGGGCAGACTGCGATGGCGCCTGCCAACGCTGTTTCCGAAGAGCCTGTTTCTCCGGCTGCCTTTAAGATGAGATTCCCACCCATCGAGTAGCCGACAAGCCAGATGCGAGTAAGTCCATCCACGTGAGCCAACTCATGGACGATGGCTCGGTAGTCCTGACTCAAGCCGGTGTTATAGAGCGTTGGGGTCAGGTGCTCGGTTCCGCCGCACGTACGCTGGTTCATCCGGACGACATTGAATCCCGCGCGATAGGCTTTCCCGGCGATGCCTCGCATGTAGTGCGACTCGCTGCAGCCTTCAAGGCCGTGCACGAGAACCACAGTCTGGCATGCTGTGTGGTGGGGCTGCCAGTGGCAGTAGCCGAGTAACTGGGTGTGAGGCTCGGTGGTGAAGAATCTCGGCTCGCTCGGTACTCCGGCAAGGAGCGTTCGACGAGGCCAATAGCCAGGGAGCACGGTCATGACATGTGGATTTCGGATCCAGGATGCCGGTGTAAAATCGCGCCGGTCGGGTGACATGGAGGTCATTATAAAAAATGTTCCATGATTCCGCAGTATGAATCGCCAGGGCGTGAAAAGTTTAGATAGGAGGCTCTCCTCATATTTTCACTATAGCCGCCCGATCCGTTGACAGCTGGAGGATCAGAGGAAGTCTGTCTCAGTGGTAGAAGAAAGCAAAAGAGGCACTTCACTCTGTGAAGTGCCCCTTTTCGTCTGGATTGGCTCCCCGGGCAGGACTCGAACCTGCGACCAGCCGGTTACAAGTGCCCCGATTTTTCAACCGGGCTTGGACTATCTCTTCACCCTTCTGCATGAAAAGCAGGGGAGGGTGTCGGGCGCTAGTGAGGCGTTATTGGGTGGGTTCCGCAGCCTCTAGTCTCTGCACGTTCCTGCCTACACACTGACCCTTCGGCAGGCTTCGCTCAGGGTTCCCATTCCGATTCGTTGTCGAATCGGGGCAGGCTTCCCTGAATTCACCCGAAGTTTCAACCACGGTTTCCCGTGGAGGCTGCAACTCTACAGCCGGCTGCTCTACCAACTGAGCTACCGGGGAATCTGGTCCAGCCGAAACGAGCGCATTCTAGCATAAACAGGTAGGGCGGGAGCGAACCTTTTTTAGCGGGCGATAGAGAGAGGCAGAGGCACATTTTTACTACACATCAAAATCCTCTGTTTCATCCTCGTCTGATGACGCGTCAGTATTGCCTGATGCGACGGAGGCGTAATGCTTTGCCCAGGTCAGATAGAGATTTCCACTATCGCGCATGGTATCGGCAGCCTTGACGAGCGTATGAGCAAGATCCGGGTCTTTCCCGCTGGCATGGATATCCGCTGCGCGCCGTTCAAGCGCTTTCGGGTATTCGTGGATCAGACCGGCAATCTCTCGAAGGAGTTCATCAATGACATTGTCTTCGGTTTCCATCTCTTCCCTCCACAGCGGCGCCAACAAAAAACCCCATAGCGCAGGCGCCATGGGGTCTTGCGCGGGAGACCCGCTACACGAAACGGTTATCCTTGGTAGGCCTGCCCCAGCGCGGCGGACTCACCTTTTTGGGTCATGAGCTGTCCGGTGGCGCTGACGGCTTGCATGGTAATGGCATAATGCTTGGCTGCGTCGCAGACGATCACGCAGAGTTCACAGCCTTTACAGCGGTCGATAATCACTTCGGCCACCATCTTGGTCGGATTGAGGTCGAGGCAATTTGCCTCCGGACAATACATGATGCACAACCGGCACCCCTTCTTGGCCACGCATTTTTCATCGATGACTTGCGCTACGTTATACATGCGAGCTGGTTCCTTCTCTCGTTACGCCGCCACGGCAGGATTGCCGACTCGCAGCTCGTACTGATTCTTCGCGGCCCATTCACTGGCGATGTCGTAAGCCGCTTTCACGGTTGCCAGGTTCTTGGCCAGCAACATTTCTTTCTTGGCGAATTTCTTCTTGATGGCCTCGTCTAAGGAGGCGGTTCCACCGGAGGCGACGAACTTTTTCCCGAACCGTTCCTGTAAGGCGAGGTCCAGAGCTTCCATCGAGACACACCTGGTGATGCCTGCAACCGATCCGAGCATCGACATATTCGTCGATAACTCGGTACCGGCAACTTCGATGGCGAGCTCAGTACCTGCGATGTAAAACAAGGCGACGTTTAAATCTTTCAGTCGTTGAATATCTTCTTCAGAGAGAAGCGGTTGGGCGGAATTGATGATGACGAGGCCCCCTTCCTTTACGCCGGAATAGAAGGGCATGGTATAGCTCTTTCCCATAGTGATGACCTGGGGGTGAAAGACCTGGATGACGTCGGGGAATACCAACTCGCCACGGTCGTAGATCCGTTCGATGCCGATCCGGCAATAACTCTCCGCCGGCGCCATGCGTTTTTCTGCGCCGAAGAAGGGATTGGAGATCGAAAACTTGCCGTCGCGGTTGGCAGCCATGGCCAGGACATGCGCGGCAGTCACGGCTCCCTGTCCGCCTAGTCCCGACATTCGGACATTCAGCCTTTTCTTGATCATGATCGTCTCTCCTCCAGAATCGGATTAGGCGCCCTGAGAGGCGAGCTGCTTTGCAGCGGCCTTCTTTTCCTTGTCCTTGGCAGACACTTCTGCCAGGAGTTGCTTGGCCGGTTCGCTGATATATTCTTTGTAGGCGAACCGCTCGGTCGGTTTTTCCGAGTCCCGCATTTCCTGGAGCCCTTCCATGCTGTTCTTCCCGATCTCGAGAATGCACGGCGTATAGAGCTGAAGATAGGTTGGGCCGATTTCGCGTGAGATCATGACCGCGTTCCGGACCACCTTTTCAACGAGGGACGGTTTACTGACGGTGCATTGAACCACGTAATGACAGCCTGACTCACGAGCGATTTCCGGCAGACGGACCTTGTCGAAGAGCTTCCCGACCGGCGCCATCTTGGCGACGAATCCCTTTTGCATCAGACCGCTCTCCTGGCCACCGGTATTGGCGTACAGTTCGTTGTCGAAACAAATCGTCGTGAATTTCTCCTGGCGGAACCAGGCTTGCAGCGTCATATCAAGGCCGATATCGACGGTGGCGCCGTCGCCGGCGAGCACAACCACATCTTTCGTCCGGCCTGGGAAACGGACGCTTAAAGCGCGCTTCAAGCCGGAGGCGATGGCGTTTTGGTTACCGAAGAGGGAGTGAATGTTGTGTACGGCCACCATGGGAAACACCAGGCTGGTGCAGCCGGTGGAGCCGACCATGACGGTGTCTTCGGGGTTTGGCAATGAGGCTAGGATGTA
>CAZVEZ010000026.1:0-22072 GCA_964626135.1 uncultured Nitrospira sp. | reverse complement strand
CGGTCACTTCTCCTCGCAAGTGCATGGTATAGTTTCTACAATAAAGAGGTGTCTTATGCCCAGGATGGTCATCATAATTGCAGTGTTGGTATTTGGTTTTGCACAGGCAGCGGTTGCTGCTGACAATAGCAACACAGGGGGGAGTAAGGGCATTACCATAGATGACTTCGCGCGAGGGCTGAAGAGCGCAGGCCAGAACATCGAGAAAGAGATCCCCAAGATGGGGTCTGCAATCGGAAGCACGTTTAAGAAGATAACAGAGAAAAGCCCGGAGAAATCGTCAACTCAAGAGTCAGGGAAGCAGAGCAAATAGTTCCTGCTTGTTGATCCCGCCATTATGCTGCGACAAGCTCCCGCAAGAGAGTCTAGTCTTGCCACTGTCTATCCTGAGAGTGCTAGCTGGCGAAGAAACGCTCAAGGAAGGTCGTTGAGACATGACCTTTTTGAAAATCGGGATCGTTGAGGATACGTTTGTGCAGCGGGATGGTCGTCTTGATGCCTTCGATCATGAATTCGTCGAGGGCTCGGCGCATGCGGGCGATAGATTCCTGCCGGTCTCTTCCATGGGTAATGACTTTAGCGATCATTGAATCGTAGAATGGAACGACCATCATGTTCGGTTCCATGGCCGAATCGACGCGTACGCCAAACCCGCCAGGCGGGCAGTACTTGGTGACCATACCAGGGCAAGGTGTAAACCTTTCCGGGTCTTCGGCGTTGATCCGACATTCTAGGCTATGCCCGTTCAGTTTGACATCTTGCTGCTTGAACGAGAGAGATTGCCCATCGGCGATCCTGACCTGTTCCTTGATAAGATCAATGCCGGTCACCATTTCGGTAATGGCATGCTCGACCTGAATGCGGGTATTCACTTCCATAAAGAAAAAGTTGCGGTCTTTGTCGAGCAGAAACTCGACGGTGCCGACACTCCGGTAGTGCACGGCTTTGACGGCTTCGACCGCGACGCGGCAGATCTCCCGACGGAGTTTCTCATCGACGGCCGGCGACGGAGTTTCTTCTACCAGCTTCTGATGCCTCCGTTGGATCGAGCAGTCGCGTTCGCCAAGGTGTACCACATGCCCGCGATGGTCGGCGAGAATTTGTACTTCGATATGGCGGGGCTCAAGGAAATAGCGTTCAAGGTAAACGGCATCGTTGCCAAACGTGGTTTTTGCCTCGGCCTGCGCAGCTTGAAATGCGCGCGCGAGGTCCTCGGATTTATTGACGACGCGCATGCCGCGCCCTCCCCCACCGGCAGATGCTTTGATGATGATGGGATAGCCGACCTTGCCGGCGGCTTCGAGCGCGCCTTGTTCGCTTTTCAACTCTCCGGGGCTGCCAGGTGTAACGGGTAGTCCTCGATGAGCGACGATTTCACGCGCTTTGGCTTTGTCGCCCAGCAAGGCAATGTGTTCGGATGTCGGGCCGATGAATTTAACGCCGATGGATTCGCAGACTTCGGCGAAGTGCGCATTCTCGGAGAGAAATCCGTAACCGGGGTGGATAGCGTCCGCTCCGGTAATCTCAGCCGCGCTGAGAACGTTAGGGATATTTCGATAGCTGAGAGCAGCATCAGGCGGTCCGACGCAGACCTTCTCATCGGCGGCGCGCACATGGCGACTCGCGGCATCGGCTTCGGAAAAAATCGCGACGGTTTTAATGCCGAGCTCCTTACAGGCCTGAATGACCCGGAGCGCGATCTCACCGCGATTGGCTATCAATACTTTCTTGAACACGCAGGCTCTCCGATGTAGGCCGAGAAGGAAGCTTAGGGCGTGGCTGTCGGATCGACAAGGAAGAGCGCCTGGCCATACTCCACCGGCTTGGTGCTTTCGGCCAGAATTTTGACGACTCGCCCATTGACCTCCGACTCAATTTCATTCATCAACTTCATCGCTTCGACGATGCACAGGACCTGTCCCTTTTTCAGATAGTCGCCTTCCTCCACATAGGGATCGGCATCGGGTGAAGGAGATCGGTAGAACGTTCCGACGATCGGAGACACGATGGTGATCATGCCTGTCGTGTCCTCGGTCTTTGTGCCGGTCGTGATGGGCGCTTGAGCGGCAGTAGTCGAACCGGAGGTTCCTCGGTCGGCAACAGGCGTTGCGATCGCCTTGATCTCGATTTCGTTTCGTACCCGGATTCTGAGGCCTTCGCGCTCCAGTTCCAGTTCGGTCAGGTTGTTTTTCTTGAGCAGATCGATCAGCTCTTGGATTTGTCCGATTTGTTGGCCTGACAGAGAGCCAGCCCCCTGTCCGCGCTGAGTTTCGGCAAAGGCCTGAGGAAGAATGATCGGCGCTCTACCCTTCTTCGATTTACTCGACTTCTGCTTACTCACCGAACGCGCTCCACATATTCTCGGGTACGGGTATCAATCTTAATCATGGTTCCCGCTTCCAAATAGAGCGGGACCTTGATGGTGGCGCCGGTTTCAAGTGTCGCGAGCTTGGTGCCGCCAGTGGCTGTGTCGCCACGGTATCCAGGTTCAGTGTCGCTGACCTTCAGTTGGATAAAGTTCGGTAGCTCAACGTCGATCGGGCGATGCTCGTACACCAAGATTTTCACCGTCATATCTTCTTTCAAGAGATCTGCGTTGTCGCCAAGGTTGCTCTTTTCGAACGTCAGCTGTTCGAAGGTTTCTGTGTCCATGAAAGTATAGGCGTCATCGGTTGCATAGAGGAATTGCATGATCCGTTCATCGAGCTTCGGCTCTTCGAACCGTTCTCCGGATCGGAATGTCCGGTCCAAGACATTCCCTGAAAGGTAGCTCTTGAGCTTGGTGCGCACAAAGGCTCCGCCCTTTCCCGGCTTCACATGTTGAAACTCGACGATATAAAACGGTTGGTTATCCACCATAAGCCGCACGCCGCCTCGAAAATCGGTTGTGGAAATCACTCGATACTCCCTTCAGGCTGTATGCGGTCATTCGACCGACTCCGTAAGGATTTCGTTCCTCTTACTATCCGCCGTGCTGTCGATGGTGTACCTGTCTTCTTTTGGCTTCGAGATAAGCTCAAGTGGCTATGCAGTCCACGGAGTGCGAGAAGATAGCCGGCCGGACCTAAGCCGCATATTTGTCCGATCGCCACGCCTGCGATGTGGGACCGATGGCGAAATTCTTCCCGTTGATGGATATTGGACAGATGCACTTCAACTGTCGGCAGGCCGACTGCGGCAATGGCGTCTCGAATTGCAATGCTGGTATGGGTATAGGCAGCCGGGTTAATGATGATTCCGTCGTATTTCGACCGGGCCTCTTGAATCCAAGTTACCAGCTCACCTTCGCTATTTGATTGGCGCATATCCACTTTGACCGACAACTCCTTCGCCAACTTTGTGATGGCTGCATCCAAGGTGTCGAGAGATTGGGTGCCGTATATCGACTGCTCCCTGGTTCCGAGGAGATTAAGATTGGGACCATGTAAAACTCGTATTCGGAGCATCTCTTTACATTCACCGGCTGGATAGGTGTGGACAATTCATCGGGGCAACATCAAGCGGGCGGTATTGTAACAGCCCGCCTTAGACCGGTCAAACATACGAAAACAGTTAGGAAAATTTGGGATGCGACTTGTCCGTGGCGTTACGATCGTGCCGACGTGACTCGATGGTGCGAAGCCAGCTTTCGAGCTGAGCCACGACTTCAGCGTGAGGCGATGGAGGAGGGGACCCTACCCTGTCAGGGGTTGGGAGGCTCATCTCCGGTTCCGTTACCACGAGTGGTTCCTGTGCCTGCTCGCGCGAGCGAAGGGCTGTCACCATCAGGTCTGCTCCAGACGCATCTGGATCGGCCGGCGTTGAGTCAGGTAAATTCAGTGGGGAACTCGCTTGAGGGACGGAGGTCGTAAGTTCAGCCGGCGCAGCTACCGTTGGGACGGAGGAATTTGAGGTGGCCGGCACCGCAGGCTTTGGCTGTTGAGGTTGTGTCGATTGTTTGCTCAATTCGCCTAATGCGGCTCGAACAGAGAGCGCTTCTTCATCGCGCGGGTTGACCGCCAGGATGAAGGCACAGGATTGCAGCGCAGATTCGTTCAGTCCCTCGTTCGTGTAGATTTTAATTAAGGTCCGGTGCGCGCGCAGGTTTTCGGGGCTGAGCTTGACGGACTCTTCTAGAATTGCTTTAGCCTGTTTGACCTGACCCAAGTGGTCGTAGACACGCCCAAGTGCGACCATGGCGGTAATGAATCCGGGATACAATTTCAGGCCGTCTTCGAGCACGGCTGCGGCTTCTCTCCACATACCGACTTTCCCATACTCTTCGGCCAATGGCATGAATACTTTGGAATGTGGATCTTTGGCTAACTGGGTAGCCAGTCGATCGATTTCCATAGCGCTCTCAGTGGCAATTTGATTCTCAGCCATGAGCGGCTAGCGTCCTCCCATAAGCGGTCTGGTGGCGAGTCTGGATTGTGTAGCGCCGAGCAGTTCTTGCGCCCGATTAAGGATTTCATCGGCGAGTGCTCGTTTCGGCATCAGCGGCAATTCCGTTATGCTCCCATGCCGATCGATCAGTGTGGCGGCATTCTGATCGCTGCCGAATCCGGCTCCCTCCATCGTGACATCGTTGGCGACAATGAGATCGAGTCCTTTGGTTTTCAGCTTGTCTTTCGCGTGTTCGGTCAGATTGTGGGTCTCAGCGGCGAATCCAACCATGAGCTGTGTGGTTCGTTGGGCGGAAAGAGAGGTCAGGATGTCAACGGTTTGTTCGAGATCAAGGGCCTGGCCGGTTTGTTCCTGTTTGCGTATTTTTTTTGTGATAAAGCGTTTCGGGCGAAAGTCCGCCACGGCGGCAGCCATGATCACCACTGTGGACCATGCAAGACGGATGGAGAGGGCTTGCGTCATTTCATCAGCTGTGGTGACCGATACGACCTCAACGCCTCTCGGTGTTGATAATGTCGTAGGGCCTGTGACGAGAACCACCTGAGCTCCCCTCGCCTGGGCTGCTTCGGCGATGGCATAGCCCATCTTGCCGGATGAGCGGTTTGAAATGAAGCGCACCGGATCGATCGGTTCCTGTGTCGGGCCTGCTGAAATCAGTAGACGGTGCCCCTGCCAATCGTATCGTGGAGCCAGAACCTTCTGAATGGCTTTCAGAATCGTACCCTCTTCTGCCAAGCGGCCTTGGTCGATCCGTCCGGAAGCGAGTGCACCCTCTTCGGGATCGACCACAATTGTTCCTCTCGCGCGCAATGTTCCGACGTGCTCTCTGACAGATGGATGAGTCCACATCCCTCCATCCATAGCAGGCGCCACAATCAACGGGCATTGTGCTGTCAGAAGCATGGTCGAGAGTAAATCATCGCCCAGCCCCAGTGCTGACTTAGCAAGACAATTGGCCGTGGCCGGCGCAATAACGATGGCATCTGCTTGTTCGGGCAATGACAAGTGTTTCATCTCTTGATGCGCTTCGAAGAGATCTGTCGAGACGGCATGACCGGAAAGCACTTCGAATGTCAGGGGGGCAACGAATTTCGTGGCCGATTGAGTCATCACCACATGGACGGTGGCTCCTTCACGGAGCAGGATTCGGAGCAACGAAACAGCCTTATAGGCCGCAATGCTGCCGGTTACGCCCAGCACGATCTGCTTTCCGATCAACGTCGGCCCTATGGAGCAGGAGCCGTCCACCAGTTACTCCTCATTCTCAGTTGTTGCCGGTGCTGGGGTATCGTCGACATAGACGCTCAACTCTTTCTTGATCTCTTTCGCATCGTCGCCGGTCATCACGGCAATGCGCTCCATTTCACCTTCCTTACCGCGCTTCGCTTCCTTGGTGGCATCCCGCGCTTCCTGCCCAACGAGATACTGAACTTGTCCCCGGAGGACTTCATCGAGGGCGATAGTCGTTTCTTTGTTGAAGCGCGAGGGAGCATGACGTGATCCCTGCAAAATGTGCTTCGCACGCTGAGCCGCGACGATCGTCAGCCGGTGGCGTGAATCGAACTCCTCTGCTGTGTATTGGGGCAAAAGTCTCAACATGTCGATCATGGATGTGGTGCTCCTTTGAGTTATGGAAGATCTTTATGATCTTCGGTTTTTTGTTCATCATCAAGAATAAAATTGTTCTCGAGCCAAGCCATGTTTAATCGTTTTGTCTTCAAGCGTTCTGACCAGAAAATGCTTTCAAGATCGCGAAGGGATTGGGCGAGATCTTTGTTTTGGACGATATAGGCGTATTCCCGGTAGCTCCATACCTCTTCTTTCACTTTATGCAACCGCCGTTGAATTTCTTCCGGTGTATCGGATGCCCTGGTTTGGAGCCGCGATCGAAGCACGGTCATCGAGGGAGGAAGGATAAAAATCGACACCGAATCCTCGAACCGTTTCCTGACCTGCGTCGCTCCTTGCACATCGATCTCCAGTAGCACATCGTTCCCTTGGTCGATCTGTTCAGTCAGCGATTTCCGCGGTGTTCCGTAGAGATGCCCGTATACATGAGCCCACTCGACGAATTCATTTCGTTCAACCATCTCTCGGAATGCCTGTTCTTCGGTGAAATAATAGTCGCGCCCATGCTCTTCGCCAGGCCGTGGCTTCCGCGTGGTATAAGAAATCGAATGCCATAGTCCGGGAAGGTTCACTGTGAGTTGTTTGCAGAGCGTGGTTTTCCCTGTTCCCGAAGGTGCGGAGATAATGAACAGAATTCCTCGTCGATCCGTCGAGGATCGCGGTTGGCCTGAGACCGACGCCGTGGAGCTTGCTGCAGTGATTGAGTTCATTCTATGTTTTGGACTTGTTCGCGAATACGCTCGAGCTCGGCCTTTATCTGAACCACATGACCGGCGATCTCCGCATCGTTGGCTTTTGAGCCGATGGTGTTGACTTCCCGTCCGATTTCCTGGAGCAGGAAATCGAGTGTCTTGCCCACGGATTCTGTACGGTTGAGCGTCTGCTCAAACTGTATCATATGCGAGTCCAATCTGACTATTTCTTCTGTAATGTCACCACGATCCGCATATGTCGCCAATTCCTGGTAGAGTCTGGAGGGGTCGGGGATTTCCGATCCCAATAGCTTCTCCACACGGACCTTCATTCTGTTAAACGCCTCCTGGGCCAGCAGAGGACTCCGTCCGGCGACGACCGTTTGGTACCCTCGGATGGTCTGAATCCTTGCGCGCATATCCTTTGCCAAAGCCTTCCCTTCGCCTATTCGCATGGAGGCAAGGTTTGCAAGTGCCTTGGTCATCAATTGTTGGACTATTTTCGCCAGGTCCGGATCTTCCGTAGGTTGATCCGATATGGACACCACATCCCGGAGCCCAGCCATGAGCGCAAGATCGATAGAACCGCTCAACTTCAAAGATTTTTTGAGTGTGCGGAGGGTGTGATGATACTGCTTCGCGAGGGGTTGGTCAAGAATGACGCTTCCGGTACGGCCTTTACCCCCTTGGACAGTCACGGTGATGTCGATACGTCCTCTTGCACAGCATTGTTGAATGGTTTTCTTGAAGGAGTCTTCCAGGTGGCTCAATGGCCGGGGAAGCCGGCAGGAAATTTCCAAAAATCGATGGTTGACGGATCTCATTTCCACCGTCACGGACCCATCTTGCCAGGAAGCCTGCTGTCGACCGAAACCCGTCATACTCCGAATCATTGCGGCCCTTTCTCTTTCCAAGAACAGTGCCGGTAGATCGGACAGTTGCGGCATTGAGGTTTTCTAGCCAGGCAGACATAGCGGCCATGTAACAACAAACCTTGCGAAAAGGCTGTCCATTGAGATGGCGCCATGAGCTGTTGAAGGTCTTGTTCGACCAGGTTTGGATTGTCGGATCGCGTCAGGCCGAGTCGTTTCGCCACACGTTTCACATGAGTATCGACGACGACACTTGGCTGACCGAAAGCATTTCCCAAGACCACATTGGCCGTTTTTCTGCCGACACCAGGCAGAGCAACCAACTCATCCATTGTATGTGGGACCTGTCCGCCGAAACGTTCGGTCACGGCTTTCCCGCAGCTCACAAGATGTTTCGCTTTGTTCTTGAAAAACCCGGTAGAACGAATGAGCTGTTCGACTTCAGAAAAATCAGCCGCAGCCATCTCTTCCGGTTTTCGATACCGTCGGAAGAGTGCCGGAGTAACCCGGTTGACTCGCTGGTCAGTGCACTGGGCGGAAAGGATTGTGGCCACGAGCAGTTCCCAGGGGGAACGATGATCAAGTTCCATCTTCGGGTGTTGCATCGTGAGTTGGAGCGCTTTGGCAATCTCTCGGAGGCGTTTTCGCTGGTCCGACGTGGAATGGGGTTTTGTTGGCATACCTGGTACCAGAACATGTCAATTGTGCAGTCGGTTAAGGCCGAGATGCAAGTGTGAATGTCGACTTTGCTGATCTCTGGGAAGGAGTGTCCATTGAGACGAGCGCGGCCAACCGCTCTTCAAGATGCTGGATCAGTGGAGGCAAGGTCTCCCGATGCAGAGACGAAATTCCTATCGCGGCGTAGCGCCGGCAGAGGGCCTCCGCTTGCCCGGTCGGCAGCTGATCGCACTTATTGAACACGAGAACCTGTGGGACTTGATCGAGGGCGAGGCTTTGAAGCACGACATTGACCGATGCGATATGGGCATCCAAATCCTTTGTTCCGGCATCGACCACATGCAACAGGATGTCTGCATCGCGTAGTTCGTCCAATGTCGTTCTGAAGGCTGCGAGCAAATCTTTAGGCAGATCTCGAATAAACCCCACCGTATCAGTGATGATCGCTTCACGGCCATGCGGCAAATGCAGTCTGCGGCTCGTGGTATCGAGCGTTTCAAATACGCGTGAGGCCGTGCTCACCTGGCTGTTTGTTAAGGCATTGAGCAATGTCGATTTTCCGGCATTTGTGTAGCCCACGATCGATAGGACCGGGAATTCTTGCCGAACACGGCGCGATCGACGTTGACCTTGATGGCGGGCAAAGCCCTCGATCTCACGCTCCAAATGGTCGATGCGCTCTCTGATGCGGCGACGGTCCGTTTCGAGCTTTGTTTCACCGGGCCCCCTGCTGCCGATACCACCGCCCAATCGCGAGAGACCCGTTCCCTGACCGGACAGACGGGGGAGCAGATAACGAAGTTGCGCTAACTCGACTTGCACTTTGCCTTCCCGGCTATGCGCCCGTTGCGCGAAAATATCGAGAATCAACTGGGTCCGATCGATAACCGTTAGGTCCGTGATCTCTGCGATTGCGCGCACCTGAGCAGGAGCCAAATCTTGATCGAGAATAAGAAGGTCCGCGCCTTTTTGCATGGCTTGAGTCAGCACATCTTTGAGCTTGCCGCTTCCCAATTGAGTCCGATGACGACCACTCTGTGTGCGTTGCACTAATCGATCGATCACCGTAAGATTTGCTGAAGAGGCCAATTCTGCCAGTTCGACGAGGTGCTCTTCTTGCTCGGGTTTACTCTTGGACGATGCGCTCACGAGAATGGCGGTTTGACTCTGAGCCATCGCGTGCGACCCGCTCTGACGTTGAAGGTCTGACTCCAGTTCGCGAATGAATAACTCGAAGTTCACCGGGCACTGATGCGCTGCCGCGGGCTTCAGCAATGTGTATAACTGTCCTTGCGGAGCGGGCGGATTCAGGTGAGCCAGAGACAGCAATCCCGGTTCTCCCTTAGGAGTAATGGATAGGGTCCCGATCATGTCAAGTCGAAGAAGCCCCAGCATTGTCAGGTCTGCTTGACTCAAGGGTTGTTCCTTCAAGTGCGAGCGGATTAGCCGAAGGCCCCGTAGCGATCGAGGGCTTGCACGATACGCGGCCAGCGTGGCCGGAGAAGGCTCCGTTCCAGTGCCGACCAGGACGTCCTGCACGGATCCTCGCCTGCTGATGACTAGGCCGATGGGACGCCGAATTTCGTGAGTAAATTGTGCGAGTGTTTTAGCCGCCTCGGACGAAAGAACTTCATCCACGGGTATACGTCGGCGATAGAGCCGCTCAAGCATTGCGATCTGACTGGCGCGGAGGCCGAGGATTTGTCCGTAAATTTCTGGAATGGGCGTCGTTTCCTTATCGTGAATGTTCTGATTGCCTGTGAGAAGGATCAAGCCAGTGAGGCTTGGGCATCAATGTCTAGGGGCGCACTGAATCCTGCGCGCAAAGCCTGCCGTCCTGCTGCCGCAATCATCGCAGCATTATCTGTGCAATAAGCCAGCGGGGGAAGACTCAAGCGCACTCGCATCGATACGGCGCGTTGTTCAAGCACGGTGCGTAACCGAGAATTAGCAGATACCCCTCCGACGACGGCTAATGCATCAGCTCGGGATGCCTGAACTGCGGCAAAGGCTTTATCTGCCAAGACAGTCACAATGGCTTCCTGATAGGCAGCCGAAATATCAGCAATTTTCAACGCCCGAGATCTTTCATCTAATTCTTGAAGTCTGTAGAGTAAAGCGGTCTTTAATCCGCTAAAGCTAAAGTCAAGACTTCCCTTGCTGAGATAGGAGCGTGGAAAGGCAAAGGCGTCGGGGTTTCCTTGTCGGGCTATACGATCGATGGCCGGCCCACCAGGAAAATCCAGTCCAAGCAACTGAGCGCCTTTGTCAAAAGCCTCCCCTGCCGCGTCATCTCTGGTAGAGCCAAGGAGCCGACAGTGCCCGCTCATCTCCTTATAATAGAGATGGGTATGTCCACCTGAGACAACCAGGACCACACAAGGTAACGGAAATGCTGAATCCTGCAACCAAGCGGAAGCGATGTGGCCTTCAAGATGGCTCACACCAACCACCGGGATACTCAAAGCGTAGGCCAGAGCTTTTGCATAGTTGACTCCAACGAGAAGCGCACCGGCCAGGCCGGGACCTTGAGTGACGGCGATTCCTGCAAGGCTCGTCCAGGGTAGACAGGCTTGTTGCAGTGCCATGGCGGCGACATCTTCAATCGATTCAATGTGAGCTCGGGAGGCTAGTTCGGGAACGACCCCTCCGAATCGCTGATGCACGGCATGCTGAGATGTAATAATATTTGAGAGAACGGCACCGTCTGTGTCAAGTACGGCGGCGGCTGTTTCATCGCAAGACGTCTCAATACCAAGGATTGGTCCAGGCACCCAGACGGGGGGAAGCTGCGCCATAGTTGTCATCTTGAAGCTTTTCCAGCCACGCCGAATAATTCTTGAGGGGCAAAACAACACGGCCCTTGTGGCCTCTGGCACCACAAGGGCCGTGTCACACTCTACGCGGTGGCGTCGTACGGGGATAGGCTGACAATTACACGCCAGCCATTGCCTCCTGCTCGATAAACGTTGGAGCGCCGTCTCGAAGCACAACACGGACCTTTCGGCAATCCTTGAATCGTCCTCTAATCATTTCTTCGGAAAGCGGGTCTCCAATCGCGCGCTGAATTGCCCGGCGCATCGGTCTCGCTCCGTAGAGCGGTTCGTAGCCTTCTTTGATCAACCACTGTTTGACTTCGTCCTCCACTTCGAGTTCGACCCCTTTGTCGAGAAGACGAATGTTGAGTTCCGCCAAGAGAATATCAAGAATACTGTAGAGGTGTGTCTTGTCCAATTGATGGAAGACAATAACTTCATCGATACGGTTCAAGAACTCTGGGCTGAACGAGCGGCGCAACTCTCCCAATACTTCTTCCTTTTTATGGCGTTCTTGTTCGCCTTCCGTACTCTGAAAGCCAAGCGAAACTCCCTTCTGAATCATCTTGGTTCCGATATTGGAGGTCATGATGATGACACAGTTTTTGAAGTCAACTTTGCGTCCCAGACTATCGGTGAGCACTCCGTCGTCCAATACTTGTAACAGAATGTTGAACACATCAGGGTGGGCTTTTTCGATTTCGTCGAACAAGACGACCGAATAGGGCCGCCGCCGAACCCGTTCGGTCAATTGACCACCCTCTTCATATCCCACATATCCAGGGGGAGCCCCGAAGAGCCGAGAACTGGTGAACTTTTCCTGATATTCTGACATGTCGATTCGAATGAGTGCGTCTTCGCTATTAAAAAGGAATTCCGCCAAGGTTCTTGCCAATTCGGTTTTTCCAACCCCGGTGGGGCCCAGGAAGATAAAGGAACCGATAGGCTTTCGCGCGTCCTTCAGTCCCGCGCGTGATCGCCGAATGGCCCGGGCGACAGCAGAGATCGCTTCGTTTTGTCCGACCACGCGTTTATGGAGGAATTCCTCCATACGCAGCAGTTTGTTCGACTCTTCCTCTTCGAGCTTGAAAAGCGGAATACCCGTCATCTTGGAGACAACATAGGCCACGTCTTCCTTTCCGATCGTCGGCTTGTTCTTCTCCTGATTCTTTTTCCACTCACGTTTAGATTCATCAAGGAGTTTACGCAGGCGTTCTTCTTCCTCGCGATGGCGGACCGCTTCCTCGAAGTTCTGCATCGAGATAGCAAGCTCCTTTTCACGAGAGACCTTTTTTAGTTCTTGCTCCATCGCTTTCAGGTCCGTGGGAAGCGCGTAGGTCTGCAGTTTCGCCCGTGAACCTGTCTCATCGATCAAATCGATAGCCTTGTCCGGGAGAAAACGGTCGCTAATATAGCGGTCGGACAGCTTGACCGCTTCGAGGATAGCCTCTTCAGAAATCTCGACGCCATGATGCTCTTCGTACCGATCGCGAAGTCCTTGGATAATCAGCACAGTTTCGTCGTTGCTCGGCGGTTGAACGTGAATCGGTTGGAATCGTCGCTTTAGCGCTCCGTCTTTCTCAATATGTTTTCGGTACTCATCGAGTGTCGTTGCCCCTATGCATTGAATTTCTCCACGCGACAGGGCGGGCTTGAGCATGTTGGATGCATCGATAGATCCTTCTGCCGCCCCTGCTCCCACCAGTGTGTGGAGTTCATCGATGAAGATGATGATATTTCCGGCCTGGACGATTTCCTTCATCACGACCTTCAGCCGTTCTTCGAATTGGCCGCGATATTTCGTTCCTGCAACCAATGAACCGAGGTCGAGCGCAATGACCCGGCGAGAGAGAAGGTTATCAGGCACTTCCGACTGGATGATCCGCTGGGCTAGACCTTCCACAATAGCGGTCTTACCGACACCGGCTTCTCCAATAAGCACTGGATTGTTTTTTGATCGGCGACTCAGGATCTGAAGCACCCGCTCGATTTCGTCCGCTCGTCCTATGACGGGATCCAACTGCCCGGCTTGGGCAAGCTGTGTCAGGTCGCGGCCGAACTCGTCAAGCGCCGGGGTGTTACTCTTCCGGTCACGTTCGCGCGGAGCAGATTTCCTTAGGAATGTCACCGTCAGCTGTCGGGCGGTCAGAAGGTTAGCGCCCAGACTTCGGAGGATCTTTCCACCAATCCCCTCCTCTTCTCGAAGGAGGCCCAATAAAAGGTGCTCACTGCCGATATGATTGTGTCCAAGGAGTCGGGCTTCTTCAACCCCATATTCGATAACCTTTTTGACCCGAGGGCTGAAAGGGATCTCCCCAAAAGTCATAGTGGTTCCCCCGCCAGGCAAATTCCGTTCAATTTCCAAACGGATTTGTTCGGTTGAGAGCCCCATCTTTTTTAGAATCATCAAGGCAATCCCGTCTGACTCACGGAGAATGGCCAGGACGAGATGCTCGGTTCCGAGATAGTCGTTTTGATGACGTTCAGCCTCTTCCCGCGCCAGGATGATGATCTTCCGGCCCTTATCCGTGAATCGCTCGAACATCCTGCCTCCTTTTAGGTGCAGCCTATAGTCAGTCTAAATGCGCAAACCTATCAAAAATCTGGCCTAATTCTAACTAGAAGGATTTTAGGTGTCAAGGCTGCAAGATAATCGCACAAGCCAATTACAGGAGTGGACGGAAGACACCGTAGAAACTGTTTCAGTATTTTGGTTTGTTGACTTCAAAAGTCCCCCACCGATAAAATCGCACGCTTTCTCACCCATAGCTTCCATGGCGTCACGACAGGACGTTACCAATGAAAAGCAAGAGCATCGGGATTCTGACCAAGCCGAAGTTTCCTGAGGCCAAAAGCACGCTGCAAGACGTGGTCGACTGGCTGCGGGCTCGAAGCATCAATGTGATGGTAGACACAACGTCGGCAATTCTTCTTGGTGAACAAGAGGCCTATCAAGAAGTTCCATTGGCGATGAAAGCCGATGTGCTTCTGATCTTGGGCGGCGACGGGACCATGCTCAATGCCGCGAGGCTTGCCGGGGAACGGGGTATTCCCATCCTCGGGGTCAATATGGGCGGACTGGGATTTCTGACTGAGGTCCGGCTTGAGAGCCTCTATCCCTCGCTCGAACGCGTATTTGCGAATGACTTTGTTCTCGACGAGCGGCTCATGCTGCGGACACATATCCACCGGCCCGGAGAAACTGTCGCGCAAGGGGATGTCTTGAACGATGTTGTCATTAACAAGGGCACGCTCGCCCGCATGATCGAGCTGAAGATTGCAATTCAAGGTCGGTTCGTGACCAACCTGCGTGGCGACGGGTTGATTATCAGCAGTCCTACGGGATCGACGGCCTATTCTCTTTCGGCGGGGGGGCCAATTATCGATCCGGCGGTGCACTCATTGATCCTGACGCCGATTTGCCCCCATACGTTGACACATCGGCCATTAATTGTGCCGGGCAATGTAGAGATTGAGGTGACGCTTACCAGTAAAGACGACGGCGCCATGGCAACGCTCGATGGGCAGGTAGGAGTGTCGATTGCGCAAGGCGATACGGTCGTAATCCAAACCTCGGAGCACCGGACACGCTTAATCCGGTTTCCGGAGAGCAATTACTATGATGTGCTGAGAGCAAAACTTAAATGGGGGGATGGATAGAAAGAAACCAATACCAGCCTGTTACGCCTTTCCACGCTCGATCAACCCGATCATTTCCTGGTTACTGGCATACTTGAATTCTCCGATACAATCGGTCGCGTTCCCATGAGTCTTCTCCGCAGCTTCGAGCGCTCTGAGACTCTTGGCATCTACCGGATGACTTTTCCGATCATTCAGGATCAATTTCAATTTGTCGAGGATGATTCTCGACTGGGTACTCGACGGCTTCGTCGCCAGATATCGGCTGACCACTTCCGCGCACCAATCCCCGTCTCGTTTCGCAATCCCGACTAGGCCCTCACTCGCTTTTCTTGCCCATCCAGCGAGAAACACGCCGTCGAGGATGTTGCCCGTTGTTTCGTCATAGGCTTGAAAGAGAGCGTCGTCCGGATCATTACCGGTTTTATTGGGATTCGTAACGAACATACCGCTCTTGTACGGTAAGCCGATGGTCTCATCGACCTTGTCGCCGACTGCGAAGACTACCGAGTCGCAAGGGAATTCATAATACTGCTTCAGTCCGACCGCGGCGGTGTCGCTGCCTTTTGGCTCCAGCTTATTGTCTTCCATTTCCAACCCGCGCACCCGATTATTTCCATCCACAAGAATTCGCTTGGGCGATGCAAGGAATTTGAAGCCCATCTTCGTATCGCTGACTTTCGGCTCACATTTCGCAAACTCGCTGGTCAGGCCCTTGAGTACTTCGTCGGCATTCTGGCCGACTGCGGCAAGACGATCCTTAATCCGAGCCACCTCTTTGGTAATCCCCTCGACATCCATGTTGGCGCACACCGCGCGAATTTCTTTTGGATTGTACTTTCGCTCTGCAGGGCCGCGCCGCACGATCGCAGTGACTCGTTCGACTTTTTTGTAGCGAACCAGCCAATGGGCGATATCGACCATCACATCTCCCGCGCCGATTACGGCCACATGATTGCCCATGTCGAACGGACGGTCTCCGAAACCGGGCAGTCGATTGAAGTGGTAGACAACATCTTTTGCGTGAAAGACCCCTTTAGCCGCGTCCCCTTCCACACCGATGGCTTTGGTCCCTTGCGCGCCGATAGAGAACACCACAGCGCTGGCGCCGAGGTTTCGGACTTCTTCAACGGTAAGATCTTTGCCGTTGCCGATTGAAACATTGCCGTAATAGTGGACGTTCGATCGTTCAAGCAGTTCCCAATACTGTTTTTTGAGACCGCCACGCAGCTTAAGTTTTGATGGAAAAATTCCATATTCAGCTAACCCGCCGAACTTGATATCCCGATTCAGAATGATGACTTCATGGCCGGCCTTTGCGAGTGAACTTGCCACAGCCATGCCGGCCGGCCCCGCACCGGCCACAATGATCACGTGCTTACTCTGTGTGCTCATACGATCTTCCCTGGGAGATGTAAATGGAAAACGCCTAGAATCTCAACAGTTCCGCGGACTTTAACATAGGGACTTTTGAACTGTCAAAGCTGAAGAACTTGGTGCAGCGTGATAGCGTCAGTAATAGCGATGCTTGCTTGGATAAAGGTGCTGCATGTGAATTTGCATCAACGCGTCTATTTAATTTTTTGTACTGAGCAAAACTGAGTGGCCATAACACCAGAGGACCCGGTGCAATGGTGTTGTGCCATCGCACCGGGTCCTTGGCCCTGTAGCTATCGAGCGACCGTCGATTCCAGCAATCCTTATTTACCAGGTTTATCAGGTTTCCCAGGAGGATTGTGGCTATGGAGCGCCCCTATCGGATTTCGCTGTGCGGGCGTGAGCTGCGCCTTATACGCAACGGGAAGTTCCTGGACCCAGCCGTTATACACGTTGGGAACCGGCAACACTCCCTGGCCGCCTTGCCCTTTGTTTCCTACGATCCTATCATCCTTCGGAACGTTGTCCTTCGCCAGCACCACTGCACCAACAACTTCCGCATCATCTGCCTTACCGTCATTGTTCGGATCGTAGTCCAAAACGATCAAACGGTTGGCAAACTTGCTGGTAACATAGGCGTAGTACCCGCCGCCTTTTTTCGCCCCAAAGTTCACCCCATGGCAGCCTGGATCGCAGGGGATCATCTTTACCAATGTATCGGTCTTGGCATCAATGATCGTGATCGTTCCCGTCAGAGTATTCCCCGTGATCACAAACTTGCCATCCGGGCTCACCGGTGTTTGGATCGGAAACCCACCGACCGGACCGATGATACCGCCACCGAACGGGTCGTAGTTACCGTTCAGCAAGAGGGGGATATCTGTGATCTTTTGCCCGGAATTCATTCCATTGCACGTAAGAGGCCCGCCGGCCGGTCCGCACATCACCGATATGCTGTGGCCTAGATAATTGGATACATAGTACTTGTGTCCATCCGGCGTCATGCCTGATGCAATGGGCAGCGCGCCCGTTGGTTGCTGGTTCTGAATCGTGTACGTGTTGAAATCAAACAGCGTCGAGTCATTCGTATTGGAGTTGGGCGTCACCATTGATTTCCCATCGTGCCCCATCCAATGGGCATGGGGCTGTGTCTGGCCACCCGCATTCGACATATCAAGGAACCCATTAAACTGGAGCAGTCCAGACGAAAGCCGGTTGAACTCGGCTACATAATTATCGCCGTTGCACGTCACGTGGACTTGCTGCGTATCTACCCGTGTCATCACGTGCGCTGGATCATGGCAGGTTCCTCCATCCCCATATTGTGTTTCCTTAATCTCTTGGAGGAGCTTCCCGTTATGGCGATTAAGGACATAGGTGCTGTTGCCATGCCACTCAGTTTGGTAGATCTGTTTCTGGTCATGGCTCGCCCACAGGTTGTGGCCGTTGTTCATCTTCTGCGCCGGTAGTGCAATCTTGCGCTTGACGTTCCAGCCTCTGGCTGACACCACCGTCATCGTGCCTGGAAACCACTCCTCCTTTCTGGCGGTCAATTCATATTGGGTATCGACCCAAATTTCACCGATTCCCTTCTTCCTTGGCTTCTGCTGCTTTTCGATAAGCTCCCCGTCAAACGAGCCTTGGAGCGCCGTATTGAGGTTAGCCACATTCACCTGTGCTGGGCCACTCCCAAGGACGACGGGAACAGGAGGATAGGCCGGTCTGTACTGCTGACCCACTTTAGTGTAATCCTTCCAATTGGAGGGATTGGTTACGATAAAAAAGGCGCGCAGTGCCCGAAGCCACACATCGGTTGGCTGGTAGCTGGGGTTACCCGGATTGCTCGTCGCGTTGGCATCGAAGGTGGTTGGAACAGACCCGACTCCCAATAAAGTAAGGTTATCGCCGAGGTAGAGTCCATCATGATGCGTAGGGTCGTTCACGATCACCGCGCCGAGCATATACGGATGGAGTTTGCACACGAAGACATACAGACCCTCAGTATCCAAAGTCACCTCATGGTTTGCCGTGTTCGCCATGGGCTGATCGATCTTTTCGCTACCCAGAGCGTTGCTCGGCCAAATCAGACTGGTTACCGTGTGGCGGCTTTCCACATTGCGGGGGTCCCCGGGAACCGTTTGATTAAAGTGGACCGTCTCGCCCGGTTTAATAATGGCCAGGGAGCGTGTTCCAGCGATATCGGTGCCGGAATCGAACCAATATCCTGGAGTATCATTAACCGTAAATGTAGCATCAGCAAAGGCGAGATTCCCTGCGCCAAGCATCAGCCCTGCAATCAGCGGCAGCACTCGAATATATTTCATCAGAGCCTCCTTATACCCTACAAAGAAAAAATGCTCCCTTACCTAAGTCTTGAGATCCTCGCGATGGAAACAGCCCTGAACGGAATCGATCGGTGTGTATGTCGCACCCCCCTTCTGATGATTTGAGAAAGAGTCTATTTGCCATGACTGTGAGACTGAATCTTTGCGTAACGGTTTTCTCTTCAGTTCCGCTCCCTCTCCTGTTCTTCTGCCCAGGCCTGTTCAATAATCGCCGTGGCCTTGGCTCGTACCGCTTCGTTCTCGTCCTCAAGTGCCTCGAACACCGGATCAAGCGATGCCTCGGTCTTTTGCGTATCCCAGTGGTTGAGAGCCTGAATACGGAGGTCGGCATCCGGCGAGTCGAGGGCCATGGCTATTGAATCTGGCAGGCCTGGGACAGGCAACGTTTCGCGTCCATCGGACTCAACATTGAGCGTATCATCCGGCTTGAGGGGCAGCGTGTTGGTCTCACCTCCCGGGAGGGTCTTCATTGAAGCGGAGCCTGTCTGACGTTCCGAGGCAAGTGGAGGCAAGAGTTGTGTTTCCCCTTGCTCCATGCCTCGTCCCACTGACCCGCCAACGCTCCCGCCTGTCACCGGATTCGTTGCGTTGTCAGACGAAGCCGGCCCGCAGCCGGTCAACCCGCTGAAGAGCATCAGGGCTAGAGCCAGTGCTGGGCAGAAGCACAACACATGAGGAGACAACTTTGACGAATTGATATCCGGAACCTTCATAATTGATGTGAACGATGAGAAGGCGGGGTTAGTTGGCATCAAGATGCCGATGTTGAGCGCAACACGAGTAGACAGCGAAAGATATTTGCGTGTTGAAGCGGCTGTGAGCGCGAGGAGAAGTTTCCGGATCACAAACGTCTCTTAATTAATGCTTGGCAGACAGTGACTCAGGCAGGGCACAGCATTTAGGCAAGCTACGTACACTTTTCATTAAGTCTCATTGCCCCGCCTTGCGCAGACTCAATTCCTTCTAGCAAAGCTAGACGCGCACTGTAGCCCGTTTGCCGCACTGGTGACAATGCGCCAAACGGCGTATGCAGAAACCCTAGGCGCCTCACGTGATATCGTTATTGAATTCTTGTGCAACCTGTCGCAGCAGTACGATCGCTTCGGCTCGCGAGTGGACGTTATATTCTAGATAAATACGTTGCAGATGTTTTTGAATGGTCCGCGGGCTGATCCCGAGCGCAATGGCAATTTCCTTGTTCGACATACCCTGCTGGAGCCAGGAGAGGACTTCACCTTCTCGTTTCGAAAGCCTCCGACCCATTGTCGATTCTTCCTGCACCGATTATTTGGTTGCCAGGGCAAACGCCCTCGACGAAACTGCAAGACACAAAAGAACCCTTCCGATTGCATCATGAATGGATCTGATTCTCAGCAGCCGCAATTGCAAAGATATTCCTTGCGGGCGACTCGAATAATGGCCAGTGTGGAACGTGTAGCGGGAGGGAGTCTTATGAATCGTTTGTGTTTCGTGCTGGATGTGAATTGTTTTTCCGCATGTGGCATGAACAACCATAGAGATTGCTCGAGACACGAGGTTAATTGCGTTTTGTCAGGGACACTTCGTAACTCGAATGCCTAAAATTGGCTCTGGTGCCAGCTTTATAGGCCGTGAATTTCCCGTGTGTCAATATATTTCTAGAGATTACTCCCCAGATTTTCAGGAAGTATTCGGAAATATTAAGAAAAATAACTTCCAGCGTTAATCGATAACCTATCGAAATAGGCATCTCTTACATGACTGTCGTGTGCGGATCTCGATTATGCGGGCAAGGAGAAGGAAGAATGAGCAAGCCGCTATCTCTACCCCCCTGCGCTTCCCACAGGCCCGCCCGGTTCAGTCATGCGCCAGGGGTCCAGCAAGTCGTTGAGACGTTTTCGCGGAAGGACTTGTTGTTCTACGGCCATCTGGCGCACGGTCTTGCCGGACTTGTAGGCGTCCTTGGCGAGTTTCGCGGCAGCTTCGTATCCGATCTCCGGCGCCAGCGCGGTGCACATGGCGAGGCTTTCTTCGATCAAGCTCTTGCAACGCTCCTCATTGGCTTTGATACCGTCGATACACTTAATCGCAAAGTTTGTCGAAGCGGTAGAAAGTAGTTCAATAGATTGCAAGAGGTTATAGGCCATCACCGGAAGCATCACGATCAGTTCGAAATTAGCCGCCTGCCCTCCCACTGTGACCGTTACATCGTTGCCGATCACTTGGGCGCAGACCATCGTCACCGATTCGGCGATCACCGGGTTGACCTTGCCCGGCATAATGGAAGAGCCCGGTTGGGTCTCCGGCAGATTGATCTCCCCGAGCCCACAACGAGGGCCTGACCCGAGCCAGCGAATATCATTGGCAATTTTCATGAGGCTGACGGCAATGGTCCGTAATTCTCCGCTTGCTTCAACCAACGAATCCTGAGCGGACTGCGCTTCGAAGTGGTTCTTCGCCTCTATAAATCTGCATCCTGTCTCTTTCGAGATTACCGCCATCACCTTGGCGGAGAACTTCGGATGGCAATTGAGCCCCGTGCCGACTGCCGTGCCGCCGAGCGCGACTTCGCTGAGCGCGTCTTGCGCGCGTCTGACCCGTTGGATACCCAATTCGACCTGACGCGCGTATCCGCCGAATTCCTGACCCAATCGCACAGGCGTGGCATCCTGCAAATGCGTCCGTCCGATCTTGACGATCTTGTCGAACTCTTTGGCTTTCCGAGCGAGCGATTTCTGCAACTGCGTAAGCGCCGGGATGAGCTGCCGTTGCATCATTTCCCCGGCGGCAATGTGAATGGCGGTGGGAATAACATCGTTACTGGATTGTCCCAAATTGACGTGATCGTTTGGATGGACCAACTTACTGCCGCGCGCGCCTCCCAATAGTTCGGTGGCTCGATTGGAGATCACCTCGTTGGCATTCATGTTCGTCGAAGTCCCTGAGCCGGTTTGAAATATGTCTACGGGGAACTCTGCGTCGAGTTTGCCCTCGACGACTTCGGTCGCGGCTTCTTTGGTCGCATCCGCCAATTTCTTGTCGAGGAGGCCCAATGACTGATTGACCGTCGCGGCAGCGCGTTTGATCAATCCCATCGCCCGGATCATTGCGCGGGGAAATCGCAATGAACTGATTGGAAAGTTTTCAATGGCCCTGGCGGTCTGGACCCCATAATAGGCGTCAGCCGGTACGGCCAGTTCCCCCATCGTATCCCGCTCGACTCTAGCGATGTTTTTTCCTGCCGTGGCATTGCCGATCTGTGTGTTCTTCATGCGCTCCACTCCATGGTATGGGTTCTCACTCATTGCGGGCGTCATGATAAACTCAGGCGCCTGCTTGCACAAGGGTCTTGAGATGGACTTGCCTCACGTCACGGTCGAAGCCTACGCTGGTTATAAGGGTGAGGAGACACCTCGATCATTTATGCTGGAGGGAGCCCGATTGCTGGTGAATGAGATCATAGCGCGATGGTACACGGAAACGCATAGCTACTTTCGGGTGCGCGCCAGCGATTATCACCGGTATGTATTGCGATATGATTGGGACGATCTGGAATGGGAACTCGTCATGTGCGAAACGATGAACGATGAGGCTTAACCCGCATTATTCACGAA
The DNA here is from genome assembly GCA_964626135.1 of uncultured Nitrospira sp. GTDB lineage: Bacteria > Nitrospirota > Nitrospiria > Nitrospirales > Nitrospiraceae > Palsa-1315. Next base: position 45 of record CAZVEZ010000026.1, on the reverse strand, counting down.
GGTTTCTATTACAACCGCCGATACGCTGTTCCGACGGGCGTGCTC